>NZ_JCALCK010000100.1:0-327 GCF_059812285.1 Mycobacterium sp. NGS62
CTTGCGCAACCTCGCCGCAGCGGCCAGTTCCGGGTGGCGAGCAGACCCGTCGACGCATTGCGGTACCCGATCGGTTTAACATGCTGTAACAGACAGTACATGATACCGTGTGTCTTAACACCATTGATGGAGCCAGTATCGACCACGACAATCCAGCGGCGCGACACCGCGCCCTGCACTTCGGCGATGACCCAGCCGCATGGTAAAGCGCTCCCGGCGCTTCACCCCAGAAAACAGCGACAACACAACGGCGCGATAGATTCGCAGCCCATTGCCGACTTCCCGCTCGGAGGTCGGGCCCAGGAAGATCTGCTCCGGTGCCGCACC
>NZ_JCALCK010000101.1:0-290 GCF_059812285.1 Mycobacterium sp. NGS62
CGGGAGGAGTCCACGGCGCTGCTGGGCAGCTTCCGTAGTCGACGCGATCGCGCGATCGGCGGACTGATGCTGCTCTCGGGGTTGCGGTCAGCGGAGGTGCTCGGGCTGCGGGTCATCGATGTCGACATCGCCCGGCGCTGGGTTCGGGTGTTCGGTAAGGGCGGCAAGGAACGGTCGGTGCCGATCGACACCGACGTGGCCGGCGCGATCCAAACCTATCTGCTCGCTGAGCGTCCCGAGACCGACGCTGATGCGCTGTTTGTCGTGGCCAAAGGCGCCCATCGCGGGCA
>NZ_JCALCK010000102.1:0-260 GCF_059812285.1 Mycobacterium sp. NGS62
AAAGATAAGCCGCGGGTAGAACGCATGGTGCAGTATGTGCGATCGAATTTCTTTGCCGGAGAACACTTCCAGAACCTGGGTGACTGCCAGGCCCGTGCGCAGCAGTGGTGTTCTCAGACCGCCGGGATGCGGATTCATGGCACCACCCGGCTGCGCCCAGCCGAAGTCTTTTCGGCCGAGGAGCTAGCGGCGCTGGGGCCAGTACCCGAGGCGGTGTTCGACATCCCGGTCTGGACGCATCCAAAGGTGGCTCCGGATCG
>NZ_JCALCK010000103.1:0-259 GCF_059812285.1 Mycobacterium sp. NGS62
GAATCCAAGGGGATGGTGGAGCGGGCCAACCGGTATCTGGAGACCTCGTTCCTACCCGGCCGTAGCTTTGCCTCGTCGCAGGACTTCAATGATCAACTGCAGCAATGGCTGCCGATCGCCAACGCGCGTCAAGTGCGGGTCTTGGATGGCCGTCCGGTCGACTTCCTGGATGCCGACCGTGCCCAGATGCTGTCCCTGCCGCCGGTGGCGCCGACAGTCGAGACGGTGGCCGCGGTGCGGTTGGGACGTGACTACTAGG
>NZ_JCALCK010000104.1:0-245 GCF_059812285.1 Mycobacterium sp. NGS62
TCGAGGGCCCGCTCTAGCACCGACTTGGTGAGCTGGGCCAACAGACCGTCTGGGCCGTCGACGGGCATGCCGGATGCTTCAGCATCGGCCAACAAGGCATCCACCGCCGCCGGCGGCAACAGCTCCGCCAACTTCGCGGCCTCAGCTGATGAATCAGAACGTGGCAAGGGAGTCTCCTGTCCGGCAGTCAGCATGCCTGACTACCATTCAGGCCCAACCCCTTACACAGTCAATAAGACACGCCC
>NZ_JCALCK010000105.1:0-245 GCF_059812285.1 Mycobacterium sp. NGS62
TTGTCAAGATAACTGTGTAAGGTGTTGTGGCCGTTTGTCTTTGGGGTCATAGTGGGAGTCGGTCGGGGAATTGGATGGCAAAGGTGTTCAGTGCTCGGGTCCACCCCCAGGTTGCGGTTCCGTCAGTTGATCCTCGTTTCTGGTTGATATTGCGGATGGCCAGATAGAGCAGCTTCATGGCGGCCGCATCGGAGGGGAACGATCCGCGGGCTTTGGTGACTTTGCGCAGCTGGTAGTTCAGCGAT
>NZ_JCALCK010000106.1:0-244 GCF_059812285.1 Mycobacterium sp. NGS62
GCCCTCAAGGGCGACTCCTACCGCCTCAAAGACCGCGACCTCGGACGAGTCCCGGGATCGACCACCGAAGAATGAACACCAAGGGGGTCAATTTTCAACCGTCGAAAAGGGGTCAATTTTCGACCGCCGTTGACAACCCTGCCCTCCGCCAGAGCCGACAACACGGCACAATAACCACCACGACCACGTGGCCTACTTTTCACCGTCGCTTCTGGCCTAGTTTTCGACCGTCGTCAACACCCGT
>NZ_JCALCK010000107.1:0-242 GCF_059812285.1 Mycobacterium sp. NGS62
CCGGCTCTTCCGGAAATGGAGTGCAGTTGAGGGTGGCAGATGCTCGATTTGATCGGGTCGTGTCGGTGAGCTGAGACGGGCCCCGGGCGACAGAGGATGCAGGCGTCGAAGCCGCATTCCTGCTACCCGGGGAGCCCTGTGTCTGACCCTACGTCGTCTCCTGCTGCTGTTGTTGCCGACACGATTGTGCGCACCGTCGAGCTTGGTGTGACGATCACTGACGCCGCTGTCGACGGCGATGC
>NZ_JCALCK010000108.1:0-220 GCF_059812285.1 Mycobacterium sp. NGS62
TGGGTGTCAGGTGAGCGCTCATCTGAGATGGAGGTCGCGGCGGCGCGGCCGCGTGAAGAATTCGATTCGTGGCTCGACGAGCAGGCCTACACGCCACTGGATTGCGAGCAGGGTCCTGGATGG
Organism: Mycobacterium sp. NGS62; assembly: GCF_059812285.1. NCBI lineage: Bacteria > Bacillati > Actinomycetota > Actinomycetes > Mycobacteriales > Mycobacteriaceae > Mycobacterium > Mycobacterium sp. NGS62. Next base: position 124 of record NZ_JCALCK010000108.1, read on the forward strand.
CATCTTGCGGTGCTGCCGTTTACCGATGGCGGCGCCGGGGTGAGCTTGCTGGTCTCGCATTGTCTGATCGACGGCGTGGGGCTGTGCGAGGCGGTGG
>NZ_JCALCK010000109.1:0-205 GCF_059812285.1 Mycobacterium sp. NGS62
TTGGCGTGCTCGTGCTGTTCGGGGACACTGGCGTGGTGTTTCGGTCGACCCCGGACGTTCTATGGTGCCGGTAAGCCTGTGGGTTAGTTTGGCGGCGGAGGGCACAGTTGTTGTCCGCGGGAACCGTGGATTGTTGCCTTCGAGCACGAGTGTCATCCGCGGGAACCGTGGATTGTTGCCTTCGAGCACGAGTGTCAGAATCCTG
>NZ_JCALCK010000011.1:0-136958 GCF_059812285.1 Mycobacterium sp. NGS62
GCTAGCGTCGATCTCGGCGAAGCCCTACAGCCCCAACGCGCGGTAGGTGCGGCGCACGAACTTCGGTTGTACGGCTTGCAGTCTGGCCTGCGACGTGTTCCCCCCGACCGCGGCGGCCGCATCCGATGACAGCGTGGGCAGATTCTGCACCAGGTACAGCAGGATCAGGTCGGCCGCCGGATCGGCCTGCCACCACGTCCCGTAGGCCCCCGGCCAACTGAATGTGCCCAGGCCGCCGGGCCCGAACAACGGTGCCGACTTGGCCGGATCGGTCACCACCGAAAGGTTCAGCCCGAACCCGCGACCGATCCAGAACGGCGCTCCCAAAAACGAATGTCGCTTCTGCTCGGCGGTGAGCCGGTCGGTGCGCATCGCGCGCGTCGACTCTTCTGACAGCACGCGTACGCCGTCGAGAGTGCCGTTAGCCAGCAGCATTTCGACGAATCGCAGATAGTCGTCGGCCGTCGACCACAGTCCGCCGCCGGCGTTGCAGAAATTCGGCATCGTCAGGTGGGGCGGCCCCATTGCGTCGTCGCGCAGCCGGTCGTTCTCATCGAGCCGGTACATCGTTGCGGCTCGCCGCCGCCCCTCGACCGAGACGCAGAACCCGGTGTCGGTCATGCCCAGCGGCTGCAGAATCCGTTCGTCGAGAACCTGGTGAAATGGCTTGCCCTCGATCCGCGAGACCAGCACGCCGGCCACGTCGATGCCGTGACTGTAGGTGACCCGGTCACCCGGTTGATGGACCAGCGGCAGTTCCGCCAGCGCGGCCAGCCAGGTGTCGGGACCTTGACTGAACGGCAACCGGACATATGCCCGCGAGATCGGACCGCCGACTGAGAATCCGTATGCCAGACCGCTGGTGTGGGTGAGCAGGTCTTCGACCAGGATCGCCCGCTGCGCCGGATGTGTCCGACCCAGGGGTCCAGCCGGATCGTCGAGCACGCGCATCTCGGTGAACTCGGGCAGCCAGCGTGAGATCGGCGCGCGCAACGCGAGCTTGCCCTCGTCAACCAAGCTCATCGCGGCGGCGACGGTGACCGGCTTGCTCATCGACGCGATGCGAAACAGCGTGTCGCGCTGCATCGGCAGCCCGGCGTCGAGGTCGCGGTAACCGACCTCGTTGACCTGCAACACTTTTCCGCGCTGCCACACCATGGTCAATGCGCCAGCGAGCAGCCCGGCGTCGCAGGCCTCCCGGATGGAGGTCTGATTTCCCTCGAGATTCACTCGGCCCGCCGTTGCGCATGGACGTACCAGAACACCATCTCGCCGCCCCACCCTTCGCGGTACACCGCCGCCGGTTCCAGCGACTCGATGTCCCAGCCCGCATTGCCGAGCACGTCGCGCAGCGTCTGCTCAGACACCGCGGGCCGCGGCCAGTCCTCGTCCGGCGGGTTGGCGTCGGAGAAGCAGCTGAGCAACAAGGTGGCGCCGGCCCGAGTGGCGCGGTGCACCGCGCCGGCGTAGCTGCGTTTGCCGTCCTCGTCGAGGCAGTGGAACATGCCGCTGTCGATGACGGTGTCGAAGGCGTCGGTGTAGCCGGCCAGGGTCGTCGCGTCGCCCACCGTGAACGTCACCTGCACGCCCGCGTCCCTGGCGCGGCGCTCGGCGGTGATCAGCGCGGTCGGCGAGATGTCCAGCCCGGTGACACGGAAACCCTGGCGGGCCAGATAGACGGCGTTGTCACCGAGACCGCAACCGACGTCGAGGACCTCACCGTGCACCAGGCCCTGCTCCTGCCAGGCGACGACGTTGTCCTTGGGTGCCTTGGTGTCCCAGGGCGGCGTCGTCACCGCCGGCCGGCCCCCGCCCGGGCTTTCGCCGCGGTAGAGGGCGTCGAAATCGATACCCGAAAAGCCGGACGATTCGGTGCCTGTCATTTTCGCCAGGGTAGTTGGCAGTGCTAGGCTGCCGGGCAGTCGACATCCTTTAACGATCCGTCCGGTGAGGCGGAGAAGGAGGTCAAGGTCTCGCATGGGTGCTGCGGGTGACACCGGCACCGGCCGCGAATTGATGTCGGCGGCCGACGTGAGCCGCACCATTTCCCGTATTGCGCACCAGATCATCGAAAAGACCGCGCTGGACGGACCCGACGCGCCGAGGGTGGTGCTGTTGGGCATCCCGACCCGCGGGGTGGCGCTGGCCGAGCGGCTGGCCGCTCACATCGCCGAGTTCGCCGGCGTCGAGGTCGCCTGCGGTGCTTTGGACATCACCCTGTACCGCGACGACCTGATGCAAAAGCCGCCGCGCCCACTGGAGGCCACCTCGATCCCGGTCGGCGGCATCGACGACGCGCTGGTGATCCTCGTCGACGACGTGCTCTACTCCGGACGGTCGGTGCGCTCGGCGCTCGACGCGCTGCGCGACCAGGGCCGGCCGCGGGCCGTGCAGTTGGCGGTGCTGGTCGACCGCGGCCACCGTGAGCTGCCGGTGCGCGCCGACTACGTGGGCAAGAACGTGCCGACCTCGCGCAGCGAGAGTGTGCACGTGCTGCTGGTCGAGCACGACGACCGTGATGGGGTGGTGATCTCCCGATGAGCCCGAGGCATCTGTTGGCGGCCGGTGACCTGTCCCGCGACGACGCCACCGCGATCCTCGACGACGCCGACCGGTTCGCCGAGGCCCTGGTCGGTCGCGAGGTGCGCAAGCTGCCCACGCTGCGCGGGCGCACCGTGATCACCATGTTCTACGAGAACTCCACCCGTACCCGGGTGTCGTTCGAGGTGGCCGGCAAGTGGATGAGCGCCGACGTGATCAACGTCAGTGCGACGGGATCCTCAGTGGCCAAAGGGGAGTCGCTGCGCGATACCGCCCTGACGCTGCGCGCCGCCGGCGCCGACGCATTGGTGATCCGCCATCCGGCCTCGGGTGCGGCGCATCGGCTCGCCGACTGGACCGCCACCGACTCCGGCGGGCCGTCGGTGATCAACGCCGGCGACGGCACCCACGAGCATCCGACCCAGGCGCTGCTGGACGCCCTGACCATCCGGCAGCGGCTCGGCGGCATCGAGGGCCGGCGCGTCGTGATCGTCGGTGACATCCTGCACAGCCGGGTCGCCCGCTCTAACGTGATGCTGTTGGCGACCCTGGGAGCCGAAGTGGTGCTGGTTGCGCCGCCCACGCTGCTGCCGGTCGGGGTCGCCGACTGGCCGGTCACCGTGTCCTACGACCTGGACGCCGAACTGCCCGCCGCCGATGCGGTGCTGATGCTGCGGGTGCAGGCCGAGCGGATGAACGGCGGCTTTTTCCCCACTGCGCGCGAGTATTCGGTGCTCTACGGGCTCTCCGACCGGCGGCAGGCCATGCTGCCCGGCCACGCCGTGGTGCTGCATCCGGGCCCGATGCTGCGCGGCATGGAGATCGCGTTCTCAGTGGCCGACTCTTCGCAATCGGCGGTGCTGCAGCAGGTTTCCAACGGGGTGCATGTGCGAATGGCAGTGTTGTTCCACCTGCTGGTGGGGGCGGAGGATATCGCAGCGTGAGTGTGCTGATCCGCGGTGTGCACCGCTACGGCGAGGGAGACCGGGTTGACGTGCTGGTCGACGACGGTCAGATCGCCGAAATCGGCGCGGGACTGGCGATTCCCGATTCCGCCGATGTGATCGACGCCACCGGCCAGGTATTGCTACCGGGATTTGTCGATCTGCACACCCATCTCCGTGAACCGGGCCGCGAATACGCCGAGGACATCGAAACCGGTTCGGCCGCAGCTGCGCTCGGCGGCTACACCGCGGTGTTCGCCATGGCCAACACCAATCCCGTCGCCGACAGCCCGGTGGTCACCGACCACGTCTGGCATCGCGGCCAGCAGGTCGGCCTGGTCGACGTGCACCCGGTCGGAGCGGTCACCGTCGGCCTGGCCGGCACCCAGCTCACCGAGATGGGCATGATGGCCGCCGGCGCCGCACAGGTGCGGATGTTCTCGGACGATGGCAAGTGCGTCTACGACCCACTGGTGATGCGCCGCGCCCTGGAGTATGCGACCGGCCTCGGTGTGCTGGTCGCCCAGCACGCCGAGGAGCCACGGTTGACGGCCGGCGCCGTCGCCCATGAGGGCCCCAATGCGGCGCGGCTGGGGCTGTCGGGATGGCCCCGCGCGGCCGAAGAGTCGATCGTCGCCCGTGACGCGCTGCTGGCCCGCGACGCCGGCGCCCGGGTACACATCTGCCATGCCTCCACCGCCGGCACCGTAGAGCTACTGAAATGGGCTAAGCAGCAAGGGATCTCCATTACCGCGGAGGTGACACCGCATCACCTGCTGCTCGACGACAGCCGACTCGCCAGCTACGACGGGCGCAACCGGGTCAACCCGCCGCTGCGCGAAGCCACTGACGCCATCGCGCTGCGTCAGGCCTTGGCTGACGGGGTAATCGACTGTGTGGCCACCGATCACGCCCCTCACGCGGAGCACGAGAAGTGCGTCGAGTTCGCCACTGCGCTGCCCGGCATGCTCGGATTGCAGACCGCGCTATCGGTGGTGGTGCAGACGATGGTGGTTCCAGGCCTGCTGTCCTGGCGGGACGTGGCGCGGGTGATGAGCGAAAATCCCGCCCGCATCGCGCGGCTGCCCGATCAGGGCCGTCCGCTGGATGTTGGCGAACCGGCCAACCTGACCGTGGTGGATCCGGACGCCAGCTGGACGGTAACCGGCGCGGAGTTGGCCAGCCGATCGGCCAACACGCCCTACGAATCGATGACGCTGCCTGCAGCGGTGACCGCGACGCTGTTGCGTGGCAAGGTCACCGCGCGCGACGGAAAGAGCCCCGCGTGAACTCCGGGACGCTGGTCATCTCGCTGATCTTCGCCGCTGTGTTGGTGGTGGGAATCACGTTCGTGATCCAGCTGATGATCCGCGGTTGGCGCCGTCGCGGCGAACGGCAGGCTGCGCTGGTCGGCACGCTGCCGCCGGTACCCGACACGGTGGGCGCGCCCACCGTCGCGCCGACACGCGGCGTATACGTCGGTTGCACGCTGGTGCCCAGCTGGCACGACCGGGTCGCGGTCGGCGATCTGGGCTACCGCACCAAGGCGGTACTCACCCGCTATCCGGAAGGGATCATGGTGCAACGCAGCGGCGCCCGGCCGATCTGGATTCCGCAAGAGTCGATCAGCGCCATCCGCACTGAACGCGGCATAGTCGGCAAGGTAACCCCGCGCAACGGGATCCTGGCGATCCGTTGGCGGCTGCCGTCCGGCGCCGAGATCGACACCGGCTTTTGCGGCGACAACCGCGACGACTACGCCCGCTGGCTGCCGGAGGAAGCATCATGACGTGCGCCGGCGACAATTTGGTACGCAGCGATGAGGCGGGGGCACCGCCCGCTTGCGGGGGAGAGTGGCGCTCATGAGTAAAGCAGTGCTGGTCCTCGAGGACGGCCGGATCTTCACCGGGACTCCGTTCGGGGCGATCGGCCAGACGCTTGGTGAAGCGGTGTTTTCCACTGGGATGTCGGGTTATCAGGAGACGCTGACCGATCCCAGCTACCACCGTCAGATCGTGATAGCTACTGCACCGCAGATCGGCAACACCGGTTGGAACGACGAGGACGCCGAGAGCCGCGGCGATCGAATCTGGGTCGCCGGCTACGCCGTGCGGGATCCCTCGCCGCGGCCGTCGAACTGGCGGGCCACCACCACCCTCGAAGACGAACTGGCGCGCCAACAGATTGTCGGGATCGCCGGCATCGACACCCGCGCGGTCGTGCGGCATTTGCGCAGCCGCGGATCGATGAAGGCGGGTGTGTTCTCCGGCGCGGCGCTCGCCGACCCCGAGGAGCTGTTACAGCGGGTGCAGGGCCAGCAGGCGATGCTGGGCGCCGACCTGGCGGGCCAAGTCAGCACCGACGGCAGCTATGTCGTCGACCCTGACGGGCCGCAACGGTTTACCGTGGCCGCGCTGGATCTCGGGATCAAGACCAACACGCCGCGCAACTTCGCCCGCCGCGGCATCCGCAGCCATGTGCTGCCGTCGTCGACGACCTTCGACCAGATCGCCGAGATCAGGCCGCACGGCGTGTTCTTGTCCAATGGTCCGGGCGACCCGGCCACCGCCGCGCATATCGTCGAGCTGACCCGAGAGGTGCTGGGCGCCGGAATCCCGTTGTTCGGCATTTGTTTCGGCAACCAGATCCTGGGCCGCGCGTTGGGCCTGTCCACCTACAAGATGGTGTTCGGCCACCGCGGGATCAACATCCCGGTGATGGATCATGCCACCGGGCGGGTCGCGGTGACCGCGCAGAACCATGGCTTCGCCCTGGAGGGCGAGGCAGGGCAGCGGTTCGACACACCATTCGGCCCGGCCGTCGTCAGCCATACCTGCGCCAACGACGGTGTCGTGGAAGGCGTCAAACTTGTTGATGGGCAGGCTTTCTCGGTGCAATATCATCCGGAGGCCGCCGCCGGCCCGCACGACGCGGAATACCTGTTCGACCAGTTCGTAGACTTGATGGAGGCCCGGCGATGAGCCCCCTCACCATTACCGCGAGCGTGCGTGTTCCAGATGGCATGCGGAGTGCGGGCGGGAACACGCACGCTCGCGCCAGAAGGGTGGGCAACTAGTGCCGCGTCGCAATGACCTCAACCATGTCTTGGTGATCGGCTCGGGCCCCATCGTCATCGGGCAGGCCTGCGAGTTCGACTATTCGGGCACTCAGGCCTGCCGGGTGCTGCGCGCCGAGGGGCTGCAGGTAAGCCTGGTCAACTCCAACCCGGCCACCATCATGACCGACCCGGAGTATGCCGACCACACCTACGTCGAGCCGATCACCCCGGGCTTCGTCGAACGGGTCATCGCCCAGCAGGCCGAGCGCGGCAACAAGATCGACGCGCTGTTGGCCACTCTGGGTGGCCAAACCGCACTCAACACCGCGGTCGCGCTCTACGAGAACGGGGTTTTGGAGCGCTACGGCGTCGAGCTGATCGGCGCTGATTTCGACGCCATCCAGCGCGGCGAGGACCGGCAGCGGTTTAAAGACATCGTCGCCAAGGTCGGTGGCGAATCCGCGCGCAGCCGCGTGTGTTTCACGATGGACGAGGTCCGCGAGACCGTCGACGAGCTTGGGCTGCCGGTGGTCGTACGGCCGAGCTTCACGATGGGCGGTCTCGGCTCGGGAATGGCGCACAGCGCTGAGGAAGTCGATCGGATGGCCGGCGCCGGGCTGGCCGCCTCACCGAGCGCCAACGTGCTGATCGAAGAATCGATCTACGGCTGGAAGGAATTCGAACTCGAGCTGATGCGCGACGGCAACGACAACGTCGTGGTGGTGTGCTCGATCGAAAACGTCGACCCGATGGGTGTGCACACTGGTGACTCGGTGACCGTCGCGCCGGCGATGACGTTGACCGATCGGGAATACCAGCGGATGCGGGATCTGGGCATCGCGATTCTGCGCGAGGTGGGCGTGGATACCGGCGGCTGCAACATTCAGTTCGCGGTCAACCCGCGCGACGGTCGGCTGATCGTCATCGAGATGAATCCGCGGGTGTCGCGGTCCTCGGCGCTGGCGTCCAAGGCCACCGGATTCCCGATCGCCAAGATCGCGGCCAAACTGGCCATCGGCTACACCCTCGACGAGATCCTCAACGACATCACCAAAGAAACCCCGGCCTGTTTCGAACCCACGCTGGACTACGTCGTGGTCAAGGCGCCGCGGTTCGCGTTCGAGAAGTTCGTTGGCGCCGATCCGACGCTGACCACCACGATGAAATCCGTCGGCGAGGCAATGTCGTTGGGCCGCAACTTCGTCGAGGCGCTCGGCAAGGTGATGCGATCGCTGGAAACCAGTCGTGCCGGGTTCTGGACCAAGGCGGACCCGCAAACAGACGTCGAGGACACCCTGCAACGGCTGCGCACCCCGACCGAGGGCCGGCTCTACGACATCGAGCTGGCGTTGCGGCTGGGCGCCTCGGTCGAGCAGGTGTCGGACGCATCCGGCGTCGATCCGTGGTTCGTCGCACAGATCGCCGAGCTTGTGGTGCTGCGGCGCGAGCTGGCCGACGCCGCGGTGCTCGACGTGGATCTGCTGCAGCGCGCCAAGCACAACGGCCTGTCCGACCGCCAGATCGCCGCGCTGCGACCGGAATTGGCCGGCGAGGACGGCGTGCGGTCACTGCGGGGACGGCTGGGCATCCACCCGGTGTACAAGACTGTGGACACCTGCGCGGCGGAATTCGAGGCCAAGACGCCGTACCACTACAGCAGCTACGAGCTCGACCCGGCCGCTGAGACCGAGGTGGCACCGCAGACCGACAAACCCAAGGTGCTCATCCTCGGGTCGGGCCCTAACCGCATCGGCCAAGGTATCGAGTTCGACTACAGCTGTGTACATGCGGCAACCACGTTGTCGCGGGCCGGCTTTGAGACGGTGATGGTCAACTGCAACCCGGAGACCGTCTCCACCGACTACGACACCGCCGACCGGTTGTACTTCGAGCCGCTGACCTTCGAGGACGTGCTGGAGGTGTTTTACGCCGAGTCCCAGTCGGGCATCGGTGGTCCGGGAGTGGTCGGTGTCATCGTGCAGCTCGGCGGCCAGACGCCGCTTGGTCTGGCGCAACGGCTCGCCGACGCCGGCGTGCCGATCGTCGGAACGCCGCCGGAAGCCATTGATTTGGCCGAAGACCGCGGCGCCTTCGGCGACGTGCTCAATGCGGCCGGGCTGCCGGCACCACGGTTCGGCACCGCGACAACCTTCGAGCAGGCCCGCCGGATCGCTGCCGAGATTGGCTACCCGGTGCTGGTGCGGCCGTCGTATGTGCTGGGCGGTCGGGGCATGGAGATCGTCTACGACGACGAGACGTTGCAGGGCTACATCGCCCGCGCCACCGAGTTGTCGCCCGAGCACCCGGTGCTGGTCGACCGCTTCCTCGAGGATGCGATCGAAATCGACGTCGACGCATTGTGCGATGGCAGCGAAGTCTATATCGGCGGCATCATGGAGCACATCGAAGAGGCCGGCATCCACTCCGGGGACTCGGCGTGCGCGCTTCCTCCGGTCACGCTGGGGCGCACCGATATCGACAAGGTGCGACGGGCCACCGAGGCGATCGCGCACGGCATCGGCGTGGTGGGGCTGCTCAATGTGCAATTCGCGCTGAAGGACGACGTGCTCTACGTGCTGGAGGCCAACCCCCGCGCCAGCCGCACCGTGCCCTTCGTCTCGAAGGCAACGGCGATACCGCTGGCCAAGGCCTGCGCGCGAATCATGCTGGGCGCCACCATTGCCCAGCTGCGCTCCGAGAAGCTACTGGAGGTCTCCGGTGACGGCGCCAGCGCCGCGCCGCACGCACCCATCGCGGTCAAGGAAGCGGTGTTGCCGTTCCACCGGTTCCGCACCGCCGACGGGTCCGGAATCGACTCGCTGCTGGGCCCTGAGATGAAATCGACCGGCGAGGTCATGGGCATCGACCGCGACTTCGGCAGCGCATTCGCCAAAAGCCAAACCGCGGCCTACGGTTCGTTGCCGGCGCAGGGCACGGTGTTCGTGTCGGTGGCCAACCGTGACAAGCGGTCGCTGGTGTTCCCGGTCAAGCGGCTGGCCGACTTGGGCTTTCGGGTGCTGGCCACCGAAGGCACCGCGGAGATGTTGCGCCGTAACGGTATTCCCTGCGACGAGGTGCGCAAGCATTTCGAACCGCCGCAACCGGACCGGCCGCCGCTGTCGGCAGTCGACGCGATCCGCGCCGGTGAGGTCGACATGGTGATCAATACGCCCTACGGCAACTCCGGCCCTCGCATCGACGGCTACGAGATCCGTTCGGCGGCAGTGGGAATGAACATCCCCTGCGTGACGACCGTGCAGGGCGCCTCGGCTGCCGTCCAGGGCATCGAAGCAGGAATCCGCGGAGACATCGGCGTGCGCTCGCTGCAAGAGTTGCACAGCGCCATCGGCGACCATCGAGCATGACCGGATTCGGCGCCAAACTGGCCGAGGCCAGGTCGCAGCGCGGACCGTTATGTCTTGGTATAGACCCGCATCCTGAACTGTTGCGCAGCTGGGATCTGCCGCTGACACCCGACGGTTTGGCAGCGTTCTGCGACACCTGTGTGCAGGCGTTCGCCGGGTTCGCCATGGTCAAACCGCAAGTGGCGTTTTTCGAGGCCTATGGTGCCGGCGGATATCAGGTTTTGGAGCGCACGATCGGCGCCCTGCGTGCCGCTGGTGTGCTGGTGCTGGCCGACGCCAAACGGGGTGACATCGGGTCGACGATGGCCGCCTACGCCGAAGCGTGGCTGGGCGAGTCGCCGCTGACGGCCGACGCGGTGACGGCCTCGCCCTATCTGGGATTCGGTTCGCTGCAGCCGCTGCTGGACACCGCGGCGACCCGCGGGCGGGGAGTGTTCGTACTGGCCGCGACGTCCAACCCGGAAGGTGCCGGCGTGCAGCGGGCCATGAGCGGCGGTCGCACTGTTGCGCAGACCGTGGTCGACGACGTCACCGTGTGGAACCGGACCCGCCAACCCGCTTCGGTCGGGGTTGTCGTCGGCGCGACGCTGGCCGAGGTACCCGATCTCAGCGACCTCGTTGGACCGGTGCTGCTACCTGGTATCGGCGCCCAGGGCGGCCGGCCCGACGCGTTGTCGCACCTGGGTGGGGCGAGCTCAAACCAGCTATGGCCCGCGGTGTCGCGCGACGTGCTGCGGGCCGGACCGGACGTCGTCGCTCTCCGCGCGGCCGGCGAGCAGATGCGCGACGCGGTCGCATACCTGACGGCGGGCTAGCGCGAACCCGCCTTGCGTCTGGTTAGGCGGACTGCCCGGGTGTTTCGACGATCACGGTGGTGGCCTTGACGACGGCCACCGCGACGCTGCCAGGCTCCAGCTCCAACTCGCGAGCGGCCTCGGCGCTCATCAGGGATACGACCGTGAACGGTCCGCACTGCATCTCGACACGGGCCATCACCTTGTCCGACTCCACTTTGGTGACCAAGCCGACGAAGCGGTTGCGTGCCGAACTGCCGACGCCGAGCGGGTTTGGCGGCTGTAGCGGCGCGTTGGTTCGCGCGAATTCCGCCAGGACGTCGCCGGCGATCACCTTTCGACCGGATTGGTCGTGGCTGACGGACAGGGTGCCCTGGTCGATCCACCGCCGAACGGTGTCGTCGCTGACCCCCAGCAGCTCGGCGGCCTCACGGATCCGCATCGTCGGCACGAGCCGATCCTATCCTGTGCGACTACTTCGGACCGGCCCGTCGGCGCGGACAACATCAGTTCCTACTACGCAACGTAGTAATAGCTGTCGCGTGGCCCAGCCCCGCCCATCCCGCCGCCGAGGGCCCGGTAAACGCCGAGAGCCGCGTTGCCGGCCCCGGCGCGAAGCGCCGCGCGACACGCGCGACACGCCGTGACGTGCGTAATTGATCAAATTTCGGGTTGTCAGCACCTTTTGAGGCAGTCCCGACGCGTGGGCCTCGCCAGTGTCAGGCCGGAGCGGCAGCCCAAAACCCCTGCTAGACAGCGGATCCGGGTCCCGCACAGGCAAAGGTAGCTCGCCGGGACGGTGCCTGGCCAAGTCGCCGCCTGCCTTGCCGAAGTACCGCCGCACCGCCCCGCACGCTGGGCCTTTGTGGCTCTAACCAGGGGGGCGGGTTAGATTTCGTCTGGCACCGTGAGTACGGTCGTCTCCGCTGGCTGGAGTACCCGGCTGAGATAAACCAAAGATCGATGAGACGGAGGAATCGTGGCCCTTCCCCAGTTGACCGACGAGCAGCGCGCGGCCGCGTTGGAGAAGGCTGCTGCCGCGCGTCGAGCGCGTGCCGAGCTCAAGGACCGGCTCAAGCGCGGCGGCACCAACCTCAAGCAGGTGCTGAAGGATGCTGAGACCGACGAGGTTTTGGGCAAGATGAAGGTATCTGCGCTGCTGGAGGCGTTGCCGAAGGTAGGCAAGGTCAAGGCGCAGGAAATCATGACCGAGCTCGAAATCGCACCGACCCGCCGCCTGCGTGGGCTCGGCGATCGTCAGCGCAAGGCACTGCTGGAAAAGTTCGACTTCTCCTAACCCGGCGACGATGCAGGCCGGAGCGGCCTGGGTCGGGGGTCCCCCCGCTTGCGGGGGACAGTCGGGCACGTTAGTTGAGGGGAGTCGGTGAGCGCCGACGGAGGACCGGACGGCGAGCGCGATCCACGGCTGCGGCCGCAAGCCGCAGGACGGGTCGTCGTGCTGTCCGGTCCCTCCGCAGTCGGCAAATCGACGCTGGTCCGCTGCCTGCGTGAGCGCATCCCCGACCTGCATTTCAGCGTGTCGGCGACGACTCGGGAACCCCGTCCAGGCGAGGTCGACGGTGTCGACTACCACTTCGTGACGGCTGCGCGATTTCAGCAGCTGATCGACGAGGGCGCGCTGCTGGAGTGGGCCGACATCCACGGCGGGCTACACCGGTCCGGCACGCTGGCCCAGCCGGTCCGAGCGGCCACCGAATCCGGCCATCCGGTGCTGATCGAGGTGGACCTGGCCGGAGCGCGCGCGGTCAAGCAGGCACTGCCGGAGGCGATCACTGTGTTCCTGGCGCCGCCGAGCTGGGAGGTGCTGGAGGCCAGATTGGTCGGCCGCGGCACCGAGACCGCCGACGTAATTCGCCGTCGGCTTACCACCGCCCGCACCGAAATGGCAGCTCAGGGTGATTTCGATGAGATCGTGGTGAACAGTCGATTGGAAACTGCCTGCTCGGAGTTGGTATCCTTGCTGGTGGGCACCGCGCCGGATACGGCGTGATCCGCCATCTAGAGCCGATTCACCACCACACATTGTCCGCCGCTCTACGCCGCCAGGAGAAAGACTTACGTGAGCACCCCGCAATCCGACGCCCAACTTGCCGCCGTCTCCACCATGGATCAACTGGATCCGGCGTCCGGCGCGGTCGGCTACGACACGCCGCTGGGCATCACCAACCCACCCATCGACGAGCTGCTGGACCGCGTGTCGAGCAAATACGCGCTGGTGATCTACGCGGCCAAGCGGGCCCGGCAGATCAACGACTACTACAACCAACTCGGTGAAGGCATCCTCGAGTACGTCGGGCCGCTGGTCGAGCCTGGGCTGCAGGAAAAGCCGTTGTCGATCGCGATGCGCGAGATCCACGCCGACCTGCTCGAGCACACCGAAGGCGAATAAGACGGTCAGGCGCCACGGCATGCTCGAAGAGCGGGAGTGATGGACCGCAAACGGATCGTCGTCGGCGTTTCGGGTGGCATCGCCGCCTACAAGGCGTGCACCGTGGTTCGCCAGCTCACCGAAGCCGGCCATCAGGTGCAGGTCATCCCCACCGAATCCGCCCTTCGCTTCGTCGGGGCCGCGACCTTCGAGGCGCTCTCCGGCCAGCCGGTGCGCACCGGCGTCTTCGATGATGTCCCGGCGGTGCCGCACGTCGCGATCGGCCAGCAGGCCGATCTGGTCGTCGTCGCGCCGGCCACCGCCGACCTGCTGGCCCGGGCCGTCGCCGGCCGGGCCGACGATCTGCTCACGGCGACCCTGCTGACCGCGCGATGTCCGGTCCTGTTCGCGCCCGCCATGCACACCGAGATGTGGTTACATCCGGCCACCGTCGACAACGTCGCGGTTCTGCGCCGTCGCGGTGCAGTGGTACTGGAACCCGCGTCCGGGCGGCTTACCGGCGCCGACAGCGGCGCCGGCCGGCTGCCCGAGGCCGAGGAGATCACCACCCTGGTTCACCTGCTGCTGGAGCGGCACGACGCGCTGCCCTACGACATGGCCGGCTGCCGGCTGCTGGTGACCGCCGGGGGCACCCGCGAGCCGATCGACCCGGTGCGCTTCATCGGCAACCGCAGCTCGGGCAAGCAGGGCTATGCGCTGGCGCGAGTGGCCGCCCAGCGCGGCGCTGAGGTGACGCTGATCGCCGGACACACCGCCGGGCTCATCGACCCCGCCGGCGTCGAGGTGGTGCACGTCAGCTCCGCGCAGCAGCTGCGCGACGCGGTCTCCAAGCACGCGCCCGACGCCCACGTGCTGGCGATGGCTGCGGCCGTCGCCGACTTCCGTCCGTCGCAGGTGGCGACCGCCAAGATCAAGAAGGGCGCCGAGGCGCCGCCGGTTATCGAGCTCGTCCGCAACGACGACGTGCTGGCCACCGCAGTGCGATCCCGCGCCGACGGCCAACTGCCCAACATGCGGGCCATCGTCGGGTTCGCCGCCGAGACCGGCGACGAGAACGGCGACGTGTTGTTTCACGCCCGGGCCAAGCTGCGCCGCAAAGGCTGCGACCTGCTGGTGGTCAACGCCGTCGGCGAGGGTAAGGCTTTCGAGGTGGACAGCAACGACGGTTGGTTGCTGAGCTCCGACGGCACGGAGACAGCGCTGCAGCATGGCTCCAAGACGCTGATGGCCAGTCGTATCGTGGACGCAATCGCCACCTTTCTGCAGGGCGGCAGCGGGTAGGCGCGTTATCGTGTGACGCCCGGCCCCGCAGGCCGGGCGACGGACATGGCGATATACTTCGCCTAACTAACATTTTGTGGAGAATGGGAAGGATCTGGGTGTGAGCGAAAAGGGTCGGCTGTTCACCAGTGAGTCGGTAACCGAGGGCCATCCCGACAAGATCTGTGACGCGATCAGCGACTCGGTGCTCGACGCGCTGCTGGCCGACGATCCGAGGTCCCGGGTGGCGGTCGAGACGCTGGTCACCACCGGCCAGGTTCATGTGGTCGGGGAGGTGACGACGACGGCGAAGGAAGCGTTCGCCGAGATCACCAACACCGTCCGCAGTCGCATCCTCGACATCGGTTACGACTCATCGGACAAGGGCTTCGACGGGACCACCTGCGGTGTCAACATCGGCATCGGCGCCCAGTCGCCCGATATCGCCATGGGCGTCGACACCGCCCACGAGACCCGCGTCGAGGGTGCGGGTGACCCGCTGGACGCGCAGGGCGCCGGCGACCAGGGCCTGATGTTCGGCTATGCGATCAAAGACACCCCCGAGTACATGCCGCTGCCGATCGCGCTGGCGCACCGGCTGTCGCGCCGGCTCACCGAGGTTCGCAAGAACGGCGTGCTGGACTACCTGCGGCCGGACGGTAAGACCCAGGTCACCGTCCAGTACGACGGCGCCGTCCCGGTGCGCCTGGACACCGTGGTGCTGTCCACCCAACACGCCGACGGCATCGACTTGGAAGCAACGCTGACCCCGGACATTCGCGAGAAGGTCGTCAACACGGTGTTGTCCGACCTTGCGCACGACACCATGGACACCTCCGACTGCCGGCTGCTGGTCAACCCGACCGGCAAGTTCGTGCTCGGCGGTCCGATGGGCGACGCCGGGCTGACCGGCCGCAAGATCATCGTCGACACCTACGGCGGCTGGGCCCGCCACGGCGGCGGCGCGTTCTCCGGCAAGGATCCGTCGAAGGTGGACCGCTCGGCGGCCTACGCGATGCGCTGGGTCGCCAAAAACGTCGTGGCCGCCGGGCTGGCCGAGCGGGTGGAGGTGCAGGTCGCCTACGCCATCGGCAAGGCCGCCCCGGTGGGATTGTTCGTCGAGACGTTCGGCACCGAGACCGTCGACCCGATCAAAATCGAGAAGGCCATCGGCGAGGTGTTCGACCTGCGGCCCGGCGCGATCATCCGCGACCTGGACCTGCTGCGGCCGATCTACGCGCAGACCGCCGCCTACGGCCATTTCGGCCGCACCGACGTCGACCTGCCGTGGGAGCGGCTGGACAAGGTCGACGCGCTGAAATCAGCGATCTAATTCTCCGCCCAACGTGAACGCAGCTTCACGCTCGGCTGTTAAGCCGTGAAGCGGTAGTCGTCGAGGTCGAAACGACGGCTGCGCCAATAGGCCTCGACGGTCGTAGTGGGCCGCAGCGGCACATCGCCGTTCTTGTCGAAGTAATAGCTGTTGGCCTGCCGGCAGCTGTCCTGCCAGAAGACCTGGCGGTGCCGACGACGCATCATCTCGGCGAAGTACCGGTCGTTGGCCTGCTCGGTGACTTCGACGCGGATCGCGCCGTCGTGACCGGCCCGCTTCAGACACCGCACGATGTGGTGTGTCTGCGCTTCGATCAGCGCGAAATACGATGACCCGACATAGCCGTAGGGGCCGAACACGCTGAACAGGTTCGGGAAGCCGGGAATGCTGACCCCTTCGTAAGCCTGCAACCGGTGCTCGTCCCAAAACTGGCTCAGCGACCGCCCGCCGCTGCCGCTGACCGCGAACGTCGGCACGCTGTCGGTGTCCATCACCTTGAAGCCGGTCGCCAGCACCAGCACGTCGATCTCGTGGCTGTCGCCACCCGTGGTGGCCACCGCCGACGGCGTGATCTTGTCGATCGGCTCGGTCACCAGCCGGACGTTGTCGCGGTTGAACGTCGACAGATAGCTGTTGTGGAAGCCGGGCCGCTTGCAGCCCACGGCGTAACGGGGTGTGAGCTGCCCACGCACCTCCGGATTCTCGACCTGTTGGCGCAGGTAGGCCCGCCCGGCTCGTTCCATCCACCGGGCCATCGGAAATACCGTGAAGTACTGCGCCGGGATCGGGAAGGTCGCCTCGACATAGGCTTGGCTGGCCCACCGCTGAACCGCCTTGCCGCCCGGGATCCGCATCGCCCAGCGCGCCGGCTTGGGCAGCGGCACGTCGAACTTCGGAAAACACCAAATAGGTGTGCGCTGAAAAACGGTGAGCTGCTTGACGATTGGCGCGATCTCCGGAATCACCTGAACTGCCGAGGCGCCGGTGCCGATGATGCCGACCCGCTTACCGCTCAGGTCCTGCTGGTGGTCCCAGCGCGCGGTATGCATCGTGATGCCGTCGAACGAGTCGACGCCATCGATGTCCGGCAGCTTGGGCACGGTGAGCACACCGCTGGCGTTGATCAAAAACCGCGCGGTGACCGCCCCGCCGGGATCGGTGTGCACCTGCCACAGCGCCTGCTCGTCGTCGAACTCCGCGGACAAGACCTTGGTGTTGAACCGGATCTTGGGCCGAATGCGGTACTTGTCGGTGCAGTGTTCGGCATAGGCCTTCAGCTCGTTGCCCGGTGCATACGTTCGTGACCAGTCGGGCCGCTGCTCGAACGAGAACTGGTAGGAAAACGACGGAATGTCCACGGCGATACCGGGATACGTGTTCCAGTGCCACGTGCCGCCGACGCCGTCGCCGGCTTCGATCACCAGATAGTCACCGAGTCCGGCCTCGTCGAGTTTGATGGCGGCGCCGATACCGGAGAATCCGGCGCCGACGACAAGGGTGTGGTAGTCGGGCTGCGTACTCGTCGTCATGCCCGCCGCTCCCGACGATGCGTGCCCCATGCGGTGATCATGCAGCAACTCTATGAGCTACGACGCCGGCCCGTTGCGGACCTGCGGGATCAACTCATGCTTGGTCTGCTTGGTCAAGCAACACGAAGTGGGCGCCCTCGTCGTCCACTCGTGCGTCCAACACCTTGTCGTCCAAAAACTCGGCGACTCGCGGTTCCAGGAAGACCCTGGCGCCCTCGCCCTCCACGACCTGGTCGCCGTCGCCTGGCCCCTCTGTCGCGCTGAGCTGCAAGGCGTTCTGTTCATCCGCGGTCGGCGCGATCCGCAGGCCCGCCTCTTCTGGGGCGTTTGGCGCGGCGGTCACGGCCTTGACGGCCTGGGCGGCCGCGGGCGTCAGTACCAGCATGAATCGGCTCCTGTTCGATGTTCGTGTCCACGGAAACCGCCCACTGTAGTGGTGGATAGGGGCGCTCGCATCGGTCCAGGCCAGGAACGGTGACGCGCTACCGGTGCAGCGCCTTCTTCAGCGCGGCCAGCCCACGGTCCGTGGCCTCGGTGGCAGCGGGCACCACACCGGCGTAGGCGACGTAGCCGTGTACCAGCGTCGCGGCGTTATGCACCTCGACGGAGACGCCGGCGGCGTCGAGCAGCTCGCCGTAGCGCAGCCCGTCGTCACGCAGCGGGTCATGTCCGGCGACGGCGATGTACGCCGGCGCCAAGTTCGCCAGATTCTTCGCCCGTCCCGGCGCCATCCCCGCTGGCGGCTCGCGTAGGTCGACTTCGCCTGCGTACCAACGGGAGAACGTGGCGACGGCGTCGCGGCCCAGGACCGGCGCCGCGGCGTTTTCGGTGAACGACGGCAGCGACGAGTCCCACAGCGTGGACGGGTACCACAACAGCTGGAAGCCGATCGGCGGGCCGCCTTCGTCGCGAGCACGCTGCGCGATCACCGCGGCGATGGTGCCGCCCGCCGAGTCCCCGGCCACTGCTAACCGGGTGACGTCGGCTCCGAGCTCGTTGCCGTGCTGGGCGACCCATTGCGTTGCGGCCCAGGCATCCTCAACGGCAGCGGGATAGGGATGCTCGGGTGCCAGCCGGTAGTCCACCGATACCACGACCGCCTCGGCGCCGACGGCGTGCTGGCGACAGGTGCCGTCGTGGGTGTCCAGATCGCCGACGACGAAGCCGCCGCCGTGAAAGTACACCGCCACCGGCAATACGGCATCCGTTGCGGGCCAATAGATTCTGACGCCAATAGGCCCGTCAGGGCCGTCGATGGTGCGGTTGTCGACTCGCAGCTCCGGGTGCACCGAACGCCGCGGCAGGTCACGAAACCGTTTCCGGGCCGCCTCGAGCCCGTCGTCGAGCGATAACCGGAACGGCACCTTATCCAGTACCTTCAGCAGAATGGGGTCGATAGCAGAACCGGTGTCGTCGGACATGCAGACACCGTACGCACCGCGCACGGTGAGCGGCGCCTGGGTGCTGGCCGGCTGGGCAGGGGTCGGTTACGGGTTATTTCTGACCGTGACGGCACTACGTTCGCCCCCGGGCGCCGAACTGACCGGGCGGTTCACCGGCCAGCCGATATTCAAAGCCTCGATGGCGCTGCTACTGGTCGGCGCGGCAGTTGCGCATCCGATTGTCCGCGAGCGGCGCTGGCTGATGCCGGCGCTGGTGTTCTCGGCGATCGGCGACGTGTTGTTGGCCATCCCGTGGTGGACGACGTCGTTCGTGCTGGGGCTGGCGTCGTTCCTGCTGGCGCACCTGTGTTTTCTGGGGGTGCTGGTCCCGCTGGCGGCCCGGTCCCTTCCGCGTCTGCTGGCGGTCGCGGCGACGTGCGTGGCGTGTCTGGCGCTGCTGGTGTGGTTCTGGTCGGGGCTGGCGCGCGAAAACCTCACGGTGCCGGTGATCGTCTACATCGTGGTGCTGGGCGCCATGGTCTGTGCTGCGCTGCTGGCGCGGCTGCCCACGGCCTGGACCGCAGTGGGCGCGGTGTGCTTTGCGGCATCGGACGCGATGATCGGTATCGGCCGGTTCGTGCTGGGCAATGAAGCGTTGGCGGTGCCGGTCTGGTGGACCTATGCGGCAGCGCAGATCCTGATTACGGCCGGTTTCTTCTTCGGCCGGACTCCCGCGAGCGTGCGCAAACCCGGAGATTAGCGCGGCGTGTCGGTCGGGGACACGCACGCTCGCGGGGGGAGGCGGCAGCCCGCGGAGCATGAACCCATCGCCCGGGTGCTGCCCCTGTTGACGGTGCCGCATCTGGACCGCGAATTCGACTATCTGGTCGCAGCCGACCAGTCCGACAACGCGCACCCCGGGGTGCGGGTACGGGTGCGATTCCACGGCCGACTGGTCGACGGATTCGTCTTGGAACGCCGTACCGACACCGATCATGTCGGCAAGCTGGCCTGGCTGGACCGTGTCGTCTCGGCCGAAGTGGTGCTCACCGGGGAGACCCGTCGACTCGTGGACGCGGTCGCTGCACGCTACGCCGGCACCCGAGCCGACGTGCTTCGGCTGGCGATACCGGCCCGACATGCCCGGGTTGAACGCGAAACTGCAACGCCACCAAGCCAACCCGTGGTTAAGCCGGTCGATCCGGTCGGCTGGCAGGTCTACGGTCGCGGCGGCCAGTTTTTGACTGCGCTGGCTGAGTCGCGGGCCGCGCGCGCGGTCTGGCAGGCGTTGCCCGGCGAGCGCTGGACCGACCGGTTCGCCGAGGCGGCCGCGCAGACAGTGCAAGCCGGTCGGGGAGTGTTGGCGGTGGTGCCCGATCAGCGCGACGTGGACGAACTGTGGCAGGCGGCGACCGCGCTGCTTGATGCGGCCAGCATCGTGGCGTTATCGGCCGGACTGGGACCCGCCGCACGCTATCGGCGGTGGCTGGCGGCGCTGCGCGGCAGCGCGCGACTGGTCATCGGCACCCGCAGCGCAGTGTTCGCCCCGGTGACCGACCTGGGTCTGATCATGGTCTGGGACGACGGCGACGACACGCTGGCCGAACCGCGGGCCCCGTATCCGCACGCGCGCGAGGTGGCGATGCTGCGTGCGCATCAGACGCGCTGCGCGGCGCTGATCGGCGGCTATGCCCGTACTGCCGAAGCGCATGCGCTGGTGCGCAGCGGATGGGCCCACGACATCGTCGCGGCCCGCCCGGTAGTGCGGGTTCGCACCCCGCGGGTGGTCGCACTCGACGACGGCGGTTACGCCGACGAACGCGACCCGGCGGCCCGCAGCGCGCGGTTGCCTTCGGTTGCCTTGCGGGCCGCGCGTTCCGCGTTGGATGCCGACGCGCCGGTGCTGGTCCAGGTACCCCGCCGAGGTTATGTGCCCTCGCTGGCCTGCGGACGCTGCCGGGCGATCGCACGATGCCGGCACTGCACGGGCCCCCTGTCGCTGCCCGATACCGGTGCTGCGGTCTGCCGCTGGTGCGGACGCGTCGATGCCGCACTGCGGTGCCCGCGCTGCGGCTCGACCGCGGTGCGTGCCGTCGTCGTCGGCGCCCGGCGCACCGCTGAGGAACTCGGCCGGGCATTTCCTCAGACAACGGTGATCACGTCCGGTGGTGAGGCGGTGGTGTCGGAAGTCGCCGACCGCGCGGCCCTGGTGGTCGCCACCCCGGGAGCCGAACCGCGGGCAGTCGGCGGCTACGGTGCAGCGCTGTTACTGGACAGCTGGGCGCTGCTGGGCCGGCAGGATCTGCGCGCGGCCGAGGACACCCTGCGGCGCTGGCTAGCCGCCGCGGCGCTGGTGCGTGCCCGCGGCGACGGCGGGGTAGTCGCGGTTGTCGCCGAATCGGCGATTCCGACCGTGCAGTCGCTGATCCGGTGGGATCCGGTCGGGCACGCCGAAGCCGAGTCGGCGGCCCGCGCCGAGGTTGGGCTGCCGCCGAGTGTGCACATCGCCGCGCTCGACGGCAGCACCGTCGCGGTCGCTGCGCTGCTGGACCACACCCAACTGCCGGGCGGCGCCGAGCTGCTTGGCCCGGTCGATCTGCCGGCCGGCGCGCGTCGTCCGGCCGGCGCCGCCGCGGACCTGCCGGTAGCCCGGATATTGGTGCGGGTGCCCCGTGAGCAGGGTTTGGCGCTGGCAGCGGCACTGCGCCGGGCCGTCGCGATGCTCAGCGCCCGGCAAGACCACGAGCCGGTGCGCGTGCAGGTCGATCCATTGCACATCGGCTGAGCGGATTCACCGGCTCAACTGGGTACTCGCTATACGGGCACGTGCCAGTATCGCCACCAGATAAGGAGCCGGTATGTCACTGAATGTCACGCAGAAGTTGATCGACTCGCACCTCGAAGCGGGTGAGATGTCCCCCGGCGAAGAGATCGCCATCCATATCGACCAGACGTTGACACAGGATGCCACCGGCACGCTGGTGATGCAGGAACTCGAGGCACTGGAACTCGACCGCGCCCGTACCGAGGTCAGTGTCCAGTACGTCGACCACAACCTGCTGCAAACCGACGAGAAGAACGCCGAAGATCACGAATATCTGCGTACCGCCGCGCAGCGGTTCGGGCTGTGGTTCTCCAAGCCCGGCAACGGGGTCTCGCACCCAACACATATGCAGCGGTTCGGGATTCCAGGCAAGACGATGGTGGGCTCGGATTCACACACACCGGCTGCCGGTTCGCTGGGCATGCTGGCGATCGGGGTGGGCGGGCTGGAGGTCGCACTGGCGATCACCGGGAGACCGCTGCACATTCGCATGCCGGAAGTGTGGGGCATCCGCCTGGAAGGCGAGTTGCCGGAATGGTGTTCGGCCAAAGACGTCATCCTGGAGATGCTGCGCCGACATGACGTCAAGGGCGGGGTGAACCGGATCATCGAGTACTACGGGCCGGGGCTGGCCAGCCTGACAGCCATGGACCGCCACGTGATTGCGAACATGGGAGCCGAACTCGGCGCCACCACAACAGTTTTCCCCAGTGACGACGCTGTCCGCGAGTTCTTGCGCGCAGAAGAGCGCGAGGACGACTGGGTAGAGCTGCTCGCCGACGACGACGCCGGCTACGACGTCGAGGACAGCATCGATTTGTCTAAGGTCGAACCGATGATCGCCAAACCATCGTCACCGGGCAACGTGGTGCCGGTACGCGAGGTCGCCGGCGAGGAGATCGCGCAAGTGGTCATCGGCTCGAGCGCCAACCCCGGGCTGCGCGATTTCGCGATCGCGGCCGCAATGGTGGCCGGGCGCCAAACAGCACCGCAAGTCAGCTTCGACGTCAACCCGACGTCGCGGCAGATCCTGGCCGATCTGACCAAAATGGGCGCGACGGCCGAGCTGGTGATCGGCGGGGCGCGTATCCATCAGAGCGGATGCATGGGCTGCATCGGCATGGGCCAAGCGCCGGCCGTCGGCCGCAACTCCCTGCGCACCATGCCACGCAATTTCCCCGGCCGTTCCGGGACGAAAGAAGATTCGGTCTGGTTGTGCTCGCCGGAGACCGCCGCCGCGTCCGCATTGACCGGCGTCATCACCGACCCGCGGGACTGGGCACGCGATGTGAAAATGGACTACCCCAAGCTCGAGCTGCCCGGGCAGAGCTCGGTCAACACCGCGATGTTGGTGGAGCCATTACCGGAGGACGAAGCCCTAAAGGTCGAACCGGTCAAAGGGCCGAATATCTCCAGCCTTCCGGAACTTTCGGCGCTGCCCGACGAAATCGAGGCTCCGGTACTGCTCAAGGTGGAGGACAACATCTCCACCGACGAAATCTCACCGGCCGGCGCACGGGCACTGCCATTTCGCTCCAACATTCCCAAACTGGCGATGTTCAGTTTCACCCAAATCGACGAGTCCTATCCGGAGCGGGCCCAGGAGGCCGGCGAGGACGGTCACATCGTTGTCGGTGGCGAGAACTACGGTCAGGGTTCCTCCCGGGAGCACGCCGCGATCGCCCCGCGCTATCTGGGTTTGCGGGCGGTCATCGCAAAGTCGTTCGCGCGCATCCATTGGCAGAACCTCGCCAATTACGGCGTCCTGGCACTCGAGTTCGACAACGCCGACGACTACGACACGATCGATCAGGACGACACCCTGCGCATCCAGAATGTCCGCGATGCCCTGGCCGACGGCGACACCCTGCAGGTGGACAACGTCACCAAGGACAAGTCTTTCACTGTGCGGCATCGGCTTTCGCCGCGGCAGGTCAAGGATGTGTTGGCGGGTGGCCTGATTCCGCGGTTGGCGGAAGAAGAAGGCTGATGGCCGGCATTGCGTTGAGTCTGCGCTGACCAGGCTAGCTACTCGCACTTCTGCGCGGTAGCCGCAGAGTCAATGCCAATAGGATGATCTGGTGCGCCTCGTTTTCGCCGGCACCCCCGAACCTGCGTTGCCCGCACTGTGCCGGCTCATCGACTCCCCGCGCCACGAGGTTGTCGCGGTGCTCACCCGGCCCGATGCCGCGTCGGGCCGGCGTGGGCATCTGCAGCCGTCGCCGGTGGCCCGGCTGGCGCTCGACCGCAACATTCCGGTGCTGCGGCCGACGCGACCGAACAGCCCCGAGTTCGTCGCTGAGCTGGCCCAATTAGCGCCGGACTGCTGCCCGGTGGTGGCCTACGGCGCGCTGCTGCGTGACGGGTTGCTGGCGGTGCCCCCACACGGCTGGGTCAATCTGCATTTTTCGCTGCTGCCCGCGTGGCGCGGCGCCGCGCCGGTGCAGGCCGCCGTGGCGGCGGGGGACCCGATCACCGGAGCGACCACCTTCCAGATCGAGCCGAGTCTGGATTCCGGACCGGTCTACGGCGTCGTCACCGAGACGATCAAGCCGGGCGACACTGCCGGAGATCTGCTTGACCGGCTGGCTGTTTCGGGAGCCGCTCTGCTGGAGACGACGCTGGACGGCATCGCCGACGGGGCGCTGACCCCGGTGCCGCAGTCGGCCGACGGGGTCAGCGTCGCACCGAAGATCACCGTCGACGAAGCCCGGGTGCGCTGGGATCTGCCGGCCCAGGTCGTCGAGCGTCGCATCCGCGCCGTCACACCCCATCCCGGCGCGTGGACGTTGATCGGAGGCTTGCGGGTCAAGCTCGGACCGGTCCGCGTCGACACCGAGACGTCAGAGCTCCTGCAGCCCGGGCAGATTCAGGTCGGTCGCCATGTGGTGCAGGTCGGGACCGGCTCGCAGCCGGTGCAACTCGGTGAAATCCAGCCGCCGGGAAAGAAGTTCATGAAGGCTGTCGATTGGGCTCGCGGCGCCCGGCTGGACTCCGCGGCGCGCGCCTCATGACGCCGGCCAAGTCGCGCCGCAGCCAACCAGGCCGACGGCCACCGCGGCGCCGGCCGCTGGACCCCGCCCGGAAGGCCGCGTTCGACGTGCTGCGAGCCGTCACTGAGCGCGACGCCTACCCCAACCTGGCGTTGCCCGCGCTGCTGCGTGAACGTCAGATCACCGGGCGTGACGCCGCTTTCGCCACCGAACTCACCTACGGCACCAGCCGCACCCGCGGTCTGCTCGACGCCGTCATTGGCGCGGCCGCCGGGCGGTCGCCCGACGCGATCGACCCGGTGCTGCTCGATCTGCTGCGGCTCGGCACGTACCAATTACTGCGCACCAGGGTGGAAGCCCACGCCGCGGTGTCCACCACCGTCGAGCAGGCAGCGATCGAATTCGACTCGGCGCGTGCAGGATTCGTCAACGGTGTGCTGAGAACCGTCAGCGCCCGCGACGAGCGGTCCTGGGTCGAGGAGCTGGCGCCCGACCCGGCGACCGACCCTGTCGGGCATGCCGCCTTCGTCCATGCCCACCCCCGCTGGATCGCCCAGGCTTTCGCCGACGCATTGGGCGCCGCTGCCGGCGAACTCGACGCCGTGTTGGCCAGCGACGACGAGCGCCCGCAGGTGCATCTGGCGGCGCGGCCCGGGACCATGACGGCCTCCGAGCTGGCCGATGCGGTGACTGGCACCGTCGGCCGGTATTCGCCGTATGCGGTCTACCTGCCGGCCGGCGACCCGGGAGAGCTACCCGCGGTGCGCGACGGCCAAGCGCTGGTCCAGGACGAGGGCAGCCAGTTGGTGGCCCGCGCGTTGACACTGGCACCGGTGACCGACGACGCGGGCCGCTGGTTGGACCTGTGCGCCGGGCCCGGCGGCAAGACCGCACTGTTGGCCGCTGTGGGCGCCGGACGCGGCGCCCGGGTCACTGCGGTGGAGCCGGCACCGCATCGCGCCGACCTGGTAGCGGCGAATACCCGCGGTCTACCGGTCGACGTGCTGCGGGCCGACGGGCGCGAAACCGGCCTGGAGCCGGGCTTCGATCGGGTGCTGGTCGACGTGCCCTGCACCGGGCTGGGCGCGCTGCGGCGCCGGCCCGAGGCCCGCTGGCGGCGGCAGCCCAGTGATATTCCGGCGCTGACGCGGCTGCAACGTGAATTGCTCACGGCCGCAATCGCACTGACCCGGCCCGGCGGGGTGGTGCTGTATGCCACCTGCTCTCCGCATCTGTCCGAAACCGTCGGTGTCGTCGCCGACGCGCTGCGCCGCCACCCGGTGCGTGCGCTGGACACCCGGCCACTGTTCGAGCCGGTCGCCGATTTGGGGGAGGGTCCCTATGTTCAGCTGTGGCCGCACCGGCACGGCACCGACGCCATGTTCGCCGCCGCTCTGCAAGTAGGCCCACAGTAGGCTGATCCCCATGCCCGCCAACACCGATCGGCCCCTGATCGCGCCGTCGATCCTGGCCGCCGATTTCGCCCGTCTTGCCGACGAAGCCGCTGTGGTATCCGGCGCCGATTGGCTGCATGTCGACGTGATGGACGCGCATTTCGTGCCGAACCTGACCATCGGTCTGCCGGTGGTGGAAAGCCTCCTGCAGGCCAGCGATATTCCGATGGATTGCCATCTGATGATCGAGAACCCGGACCGGTGGGCGCCGCCCTACGCCGAAGCCGGCGCCTACAACGTCACCTTCCATGCCGAGGCCACCGACAACCCCGTCGGCGTGGCCCGCGACATCCGGGCGGCCGGCGCCAAGGCTGGGCTGAGCATCAAACCGGGCACGCCGCTGGAGCCCTATCTGGACATCCTCAAGGATTTCGACACGTTTCTGGTGATGTCGGTTGAGCCCGGCTTCGGTGGCCAGGAGTTCATCCCCGAGGTGTTGAGCAAAGTGCGCACGGTGCGCAAAATGGTGGACTCCGGCGAGCTGACCATCCTGGTGGAGATCGACGGCGGCATCAACGCCGACACCATCGAGCAGGCCGCCGAGGCTGGTGTCGACTGCTTCGTCGCCGGATCGGCCGTCTACAACGCCGACGACCCGGGCGAGGCGGTCGAGGCGCTGCGGCGACGGGCCGGCGCCGCGTCACCGCATCTGCGCCGATGAGTACTGCGGCGGCCATCGACCACGACGGCGCCATGCGCCTGGCGGTCGAGCATGCGGACCTGGTCAAGGGCGCAACCTATCCGAATCCGCCGGTCGGCGCGGTCATCCTGGACCGCGAGGGCCGGGTGGTCGGGGTGGGCGGCACCGGACCGACCGGCAGCGCGCATGCCGAAGTAGTGGCGCTACGGCGGGCCGGCAGTTTGGCTGGGGGCGGTACCGCGGTGGTCACCTTGGAGCCGTGCAATCACCACGGGAAAACGTCGCCCTGCGTGGATGCGCTGCTCGACGCCGGTATCGCGTCGGTGGTGTATGCGGTTGCGGACCCGAATCCGATCGCGGCCGGCGGTGCCGCGCGGTTGGCGGCCGCCGGGGTGCACGTCGTCACCGATGTGCAGGCCGATCTGGTGATCGCCGGTCCGCTGCGGGAGTGGCTGCACAAGCAACGAACCGGCCTGCCTCATGTGACATGGAAATACGCCACCAGCATCGACGGGCGCAGCGCGGCCGCCGACGGCTCCAGCCAGTGGATCACCAGCGAAGCGGCCCGCGCCGACGTGCATCGCCGCCGGGCAGCCGCCGACGCGATCGTGGTGGGCACCGGCACGGTGCTCGCCGACGACCCGGCGTTGACGGCCCGGCTCGCCGACGGCAGTCTGGCCGATCGCCAACCGCTGCGCGTCGTGGTGGGAAAGCGTGAAATCCATTCCGAAGCAAAGGTTCTCAACGACGACTCGCGGACCATGGTGATCCGCACCCACGACCCGGCCGAGGTGCTCAAAGCGCTGTCGGATCGCACCGACGTGCTGCTGGAGGGTGGGCCGACGCTGGCGGGTGCATTTTTACGGGCCGGGGCAATCGACCGGATCCTGGCCTACGTGGCGCCGATCCTGCTCGGCGGGCCGATCACCGCGGTCGACGACGTCGGAGTACCCAGTATCGCGCGGGCACTGCGCTGGCGCTTCGACGGCACCGAACGGGTCGGGCCCGATCTGGTGCTCAGCCTGGTGCCGCGTTAAACCTTCGGTGCGACCGCTTCGCGCTCGGGCTGCTCCGGCTCTTCGGTGTGCACCCGCCGGCTGGACAGCAATAGACCCAGCAGCGCCCCTACCACGCAGACGACCGCCGTGACGGTGAAGATCCCGCCGTACATCTCGGCGAACGATTCCCGATAGAGCTGGCCTTGCAGGGCCAGCCGAACCGCGAGGCTGGCGTTGTCCGGAACTGCTGCCGATTTGGCTGCGATGATCTGGTTGAACCGGTAGAAACCCCAGGCGCTGAGCGCAGCCACCCCGATCAGCATCCCGGTCATCCGGGCCACCACCACCAGCGCCGAGGCGATGCCGTGCTGCGCCGACGGCACCACCCGCAGGCTGCCCGAGGTCAGTGGCCCGATCACCAGGCCCAGCCCCAGCCCGGCGATCACCAGGTCGGTGTCCATTGCGGGCAGGCTGAACAAGCCCAGGATGTCGTGGCGCTGCGACAACAGGTCGATCGTCCACTTCGACGTCAGCCAGTAGCCGCCGGCCGCAATGAGCAGCCCGATGAACGTCATCAGCCGATCGCCGATTCTGGTGGCGATCCACCCGCCTGTCAGTGCGCCGATCGGCAGGGCGGCCAGGAACCAGAGCAGCATCAACGCTGCCTCGTCCTGGTCCTTGCCGAGCACACCCTGGGCGAACAACTCCACGTCGACCAGCGTCACCATCAACGCTGCGCCGGCGGCCACCGAGGCGCCCAGCGCGGCCAGGAAAGGCCGGAAGCGCACACCCGCGGGGTCGATCAATCTGGTCCGGGAGAAGCGTTCCCAGACGGCGAACACCACGGCCACGCCGATTGCGGCGATGACCAGCGGCGGCCCGTAGCTCGGCAGCACCTCGTGCCCGTTGGGGGTCGGGTTATAGAGCCCGACGACTGCCAACCCCAACGCGATCGCCAGCAACACCCCACCGACCAGGTCGATCTTTTCCGGCTCAGTGCTGCGGCCCCGCGACGGCAAGCTGAAGTGAATCATCAGCATCGCGGCGGCGGCCAGCGGCACGTTGATCC
This sequence comes from Mycobacterium sp. NGS62, assembly GCF_059812285.1. Lineage (NCBI taxonomy): Bacteria > Bacillati > Actinomycetota > Actinomycetes > Mycobacteriales > Mycobacteriaceae > Mycobacterium > Mycobacterium sp. NGS62. The sequence goes on from NZ_JCALCK010000011.1 coordinate 28,595, forward strand.
AGAACACGTCCTGCCAGCGGCTGGTCAGCCAGACGATGAAGATCCCGTATAGCGGACCCAGCACGCTGCCGAGCTCTTGCGCGGCGCCGATCCCGCCGAGCACACCGGCACGGTTGCGCTGCGACCACAAGTCGGCGCCCAGGGCAAGCGTCACCGGCAGCAGCGCACCGGCGGCCAGACCCTGGATGACGCGACCAACCACCAACATGTCCAGGCCGCCGGACAGCGCGGTGACCACCGAGCCGACGGCGAACACAGCCAAGCTGACCTGCAGCATGAGTTTGCGCCCGAACCGGTCGGAGGCCCGGCCCAGCAGCGGCATCGCCGCGATGTAGCCCAGCAGGTACCAGGTGATGATCGGGGTGATCCGCTGCAGCTGGTTGATCGGGATGTGGATCGTGGTGATGATGTCGCGCATGATCGTGACCACGACATAGGTGTCGAGGGCACCGAGCAGCACCGCGAGGCTGCCGGCGCTGATCGCGACTTTGCGTCCAGCCTGCATTAGCTCAGCTCACCGGTGGCTTGGTGATCTGGACCGGCGCACCCCAGTTGGACAAGGTCATCTGGATCGAGTTACCCGCACTCGGATCCAATTTGGCCTGCACCAACTGGTGGTCGCCGTTCTCCTGGATCCAAACCGTCGCCGGCAGGGATTGGGTCTCATTCACCGTCGGCACCAGCCGATGCAGCGCCTCGCCGGAGACTTTTCCGGTGATGCGAACCGTGTCCTGCCCGTTGATGTTCTCGCGGCCTTCGGCTTTGGCGTCGGTGAAATTGTCCAGCACGTTGGCCAGACCATCCTCGGGATTCAGGATCGTGGACACGTCGTAGATATCGGCGGCCGGGCCGAAGTCGCTCCATTTATTGGGTGTCATTGCCGCATACAGCGTGCCGTCGTAGACCACGAAATCGGCGTCGATGTCGGACCCCGAAAACGTGATCGTGGTGTGCCCTTTCGCAGCGGTGGGGTCGGTGGTCAGGTCGCCAGACAGCGTCTTGATCGGCAGCCCTTTGATTTTCCCGGTGACCGACAGCACCAGATGCACGCTTTTGACCTTCTTGGTGGTCTGGCTGGACTGCTTGACCAGGTTCGCCGCATCCGGTAGCGGGGCGGTGTTCTTTTTGGAGGACGACGAGCAGCCGGCGACCAGAGCGGCGGCCAGGCTGACGGCGGCAAGGACAACGAGTAGTCGACGACGCGTCTGCATAGGTTGCATCGTAGAGGGTGGCATTGGCAGCGGCGTCGCGCGAGGGCGAGCGAGTCACTAGCCTGAGGCGGTGTTCACCGGGATCATCGAGGAATTGGGCGAAGTGATCGCCAAGGACGACCTGGGTGATTCGGCGCGCTTCACCATTCACGGTCCGGTGGTCACCGCCGACGCCGGTCACGGCGACTCGATCGCCGTCAATGGGGTGTGTCTGACGGTGGTCGAGGTGCTGGCCGGCGGTCAGTTCACCGCCGATGTGATGGGTGAGACGCTGGACCGCTCCAGCCTGGGCGCGCTTGCCGCCGGCAGCCCGGTCAACCTGGAACGTGCCGCGGCGCTGGCCAGCAGACTGGGCGGGCATATCGTGCAGGGCCACGTCGACGGCACCGGCCAGATCCTGGCGCGCAACCCGGCCGAACGCTGGGAAGTCGTGCGGATCGAGTTGCCCACGGCGTTGGCCCGCTACGTCGTGGAAAAGGGCTCTATCACCGTCGACGGCATCTCGCTGACCGTCTCCGGGGTCGGTGAGGACTGGTTTGAGGTGTCGCTCATCCCGACCACATTGGAACTGACCACGTTGGGCCGTGCTGCGGTGGGGACGTCGGTCAATCTCGAGGTCGATGTGATCGCGAAGTATGTCGAACGCCTGCTCAACCGTCCCGCTCAGTAAGCCACCGCAATACCAGCGCAACCCCCGTGGTTCATACTGAATACAACAATTCGGACTGCGTTCCCTGCCGGGAACAGACCAGGGTGGCACAGATGACGAGGTTGGACTCCGTCGAACGGGCGGTTGCCGACATCGCGGCCGGCAAGGCCGTTGTCGTCATCGACGACGAGGATCGCGAAAACGAAGGCGACCTGATCTTCGCCGCCGAAAAGGCCACCCCCGAACTCGTCGCGTTCATGGTGCGTTACACGTCCGGGTATTTGTGCGTACCGCTGGACGGCGCGATCTGCGACCGGCTCGGGCTGTTGCCGATGTATGCGGTGAACCAAGACAAACACGGCACTGCCTACACCGTTACTGTCGATGCGAAAAATGGTGTGGGTACCGGTATCTCGGCTTCCGATCGGGCGACCACGATGCGGCTACTTGCTCAGCCGGCAAGTATCGCCGACGATTTCACCCGGCCCGGGCATGTGGTTCCGTTGCGCGCCAAAGACGGTGGAGTGTTGCGCCGGCCCGGTCACACCGAAGCCGCTGTGGACTTGGCGCGGTTGGCCGGATTGCAGCCGGCCGGTGCGATCTGCGAGATCGTCAGCCAAAAAGACGAGGGTGCGATGGCGCAGACCGATGAGCTGCGGGTCTTCGCCGACGAGCACGGTCTGGCGCTGATCGCCATCGCCGACTTGATCGAGTACCGGCGCAAGCACGAAAAGCACATCGAGCGGGTCGCCGAGGCCCGCATCCCCACCCGGCACGGCGAATTCCGGGCGGTCGGCTACACCAGCATTTACGAAGACGTCGAACATGTGGCGCTGGTTCGCGGTGAGGTCGCCGGTCCCAACTACGACGGGCATGACGTGCTGGTGCGGGTGCACTCGGAATGTCTGACCGGCGACGTGTTCGGGTCGCGCCGCTGCGACTGCGGCCCGCAACTCGACGCCGCGATGGCGATGGTCGCGCGGGAGGGCCGCGGGGTGGTCCTCTACATGCGTGGTCACGAGGGGCGCGGTATCGGCCTGATGCACAAACTGCAGGCCTATCAGCTGCAAGACGCCGGCGACGACACCGTCGACGCCAACCTCAAACTCGGATTACCGGCAGACGCACGCGATTACGGCATCGGAGCGCAGATCCTGGTCGATCTCGGAGTTCGTTCGATGCGGTTGCTGACCAACAATCCCGCCAAACGGGTCGGCCTCGACGGCTATGGGCTGCACATCATCGAGCGGGTGCCGCTGCCGGTGCGGGCCAACGCCGAAAACATTCGGTATCTGATGACCAAACGTGACCGGATGGGCCACGACCTGGTCGGCCTGGAGGATTACCACGAATCCGTCCATCTGCCAGGCGAATTCGGGGGAGCTCTATGACGCGCCGGCGACGATGCAGAGCGAAGCGATGAGGAGGAGCGGCGCAATATGAGTGGAGGCGCCGGTGTGCCGGAAATGCCGGCGCTCGACGCGTCCGGCGTGCGGCTGGCGATCGTAGCCAGCACCTGGCACACCACGATCTGTGACGCGCTGCTGGCCGGTGCCTGCAAAGTCGCCGGTGATTGGGGGATCGAAACCCCGACGGTTGTGCGGGTCCTCGGCGCAATCGAGATCCCGGTGGTGGCTCAGGCGCTGACGCGCGAGCATGACGCCGTCGTCGCGCTGGGGGTGGTGATTCGCGGTGCCACACCGCATTTCGACTATGTCTGTGACGCGGTGACGCAGGGGCTGACCCGGGTCTCGCTGGACGCTTCCACGCCGGTCGCCAATGGCGTGCTGACCACCAACACCGAAGAGCAGGCCCTGGACCGGGCGGGATTGCCGACGTCGGCCGAGGACAAGGGGGCTCAGGCGACGGCGGCCGCGCTGAGCACCGCATTGACCCTGCGCGACCTGCGCGCAAAGTCGTGACCGCGGAGTCCGGCCGGTCCGATTGGGATGTCGTGGTACGTCCGCACCTGACGCCGTATTTCGCCTATGCCGCGGCCTTCGTGATCGCCGCGGCGCACATCGCCGTCGGTTTTTTGCTGAAAATCAAGTCCAGCGGAGTGATCTTCCAGACCGCCGACCAGGTGGCGTTCGTGGTGCTGGGCCTGATCCTCGCCGGCCTGGCGCTGCTGTTCACCCGCCCACGGTTGCGGGTGGGCAAGCCCGGGCTGTCGGTACGCAACTTGTTCGGCGACCGACTGGTTCCCTGGTCTGACGTGGTCGGGGTGTCGTTTCCCGCCGGTGCCCGCTGGGCGCGGGTTGACCTGCCCGACGATGAGTACATCCCGTTGATGGCGATCCAGGCCGTCGACAAGGACCGCGCGGTGGACGCCATGGACGCCGTGCGGGCGCTGGTGGCGCGCTATCAACCTCCGCGAGCGTGAACCCAACTTCACATTCGACTCCCCTGAGCGCCGACTAGCCTGTAAACGTGCCAGATCCCGCGACGTATCGCCCCGCGCCCGGGTCCATCCCGGTCGAGCCGGGCGTCTACCGATTCCGGGACCAGTACGGCCGAGTGATCTACGTTGGCAAAGCCAAGAGCCTGCGCAGCCGGCTGACATCGTATTTCGCCGACGTCGCCGGCCTGCACCCGCGGACCCGACAGATGGTGACCACCGCGGCCAAGGTCGAGTGGACGGTGGTCAACACCGAGGTCGAGGCGCTGCAGCTGGAATACAACTGGATCAAGGAGTTCGACCCGCGATTCAACGTCCGCTACCGCGACGACAAGTCCTACCCGGTGCTCGCGGTCACGCTCAACGAGGAATTCCCGCGGCTGATGGTCTACCGCGGCCCAAGGCGCAAGGGCGTGCGCTATTTCGGACCGTACTCGCATGCCTGGGCCATCCGGGAAACCCTGGACCTGCTGACCCGGGTGTTCCCGGCGCGCACCTGTTCGGCCGGAGTGTTCAAGCGTCACAAGCAAATCGACCGGCCGTGTCTGCTCGGCTATATCGACAAGTGTTCGGCGCCGTGCATCGGCCGGGTCAGCGCCGAGCAGCATCGCCAGATCGTGCTGGATTTCTGCGACTTTCTGTCCGGCAAGACCGACCGGTACGCGCGGACCCTCGAACAGCAGATGAACGCGGCCGCCGAGCAACTCGACTTCGAGCGGGCCGCGCGGCTGCGTGATGATCTCTCCGCGTTGAAACGGGCGCTGGAAAAGCAGGCCGTGGTGCTCGGTGACGGTACGGACGCCGACGTGGTGGCGTTCGCCGACGACGACCTGGAAGCCGCAGTCCAGGTATTTCACGTCCGTGGCGGGCGGGTCCGCGGCCAGCGCGGCTGGATCGTCGAAAAGCCCGGCGACCCCGGTGATTCGGGAGAAGCGCGGCTTGTCGAGCAGTTCCTGACCCAGTTCTACGCCGACCAGGCCGAGCTCGATGGCGCCGCCGACGAATCCACCAACCCGGTACCCCGCGAAGTCCTGGTGCCCTGTCTGCCGCCCAACGCCGACGAGCTGGCCAGCTGGCTTTCGCAACTGCGCGGGTCGCGGGTGAAACTTCGGGTGCCGCGCCGCGGCGACAAGCGGGCGCTGGCCGAGACGGTGCAGCGAAACGCCAAAGAGGCGTTGCAGCAACACAAGCTGAGGCGGGCCGGCGACTTCACCGCCAGATCGGCTGCGCTGCAGAATATTCAGGAAGCGCTTGGCTTGGCGGACGCACCGCTGCGGATCGAATGCGTCGACATCAGCCACGTGCAGGGCACCGACGTGGTGGGTTCGCTGGTGGTATTCGAGGACGGGTTGCCGCGCAAGTCGGATTACCGTCACTTCGCCATCCGGGAAGCCGCCGGCCGCGGCCGCTCCGACGACGTCGCCTCGATCGCCGAAGTGACCAGGCGCCGCTTCGCTCGTCACCTGCAGGACGCGAACACCCTTGCCCCGGAAGGGAAGTCGCGAAAGTTTGCCTACCCGCCCAACCTCTATGTCGTGGACGGCGGCGCGCCGCAGGTCAACGCGGCCAGCGCAGTGCTCGATGACCTCGGCATCACTGATGTCGCGGTGATCGGGCTGGCCAAGCGCCTCGAAGAGGTGTGGGTGCCTTCGGAACCGGACCCGATCATCATGCCCCGCAACAGCGAGGGCTTGTATTTGCTGCAGCGGGTCCGCGACGAGGCGCATCGGTTCGCGATCACCTATCACCGCAGCAAACGATCCAAACGGATGACCGCATCGGCGCTGGACGCGGTGCCCGGGCTCGGCGAGCATCGCCGCAAGGCGCTGGTCACCCATTTCGGGTCGGTGGCCCGGCTCAAGGAGGCCACCATCGAGGAGATCATCGCGGTCCCGGGCATCGGTGTGGCGACCGCGACCGCGGTACTCGCAGCGCTGCGCGGCGGAGACCAGATCGCTGAACAGGCTTCGGGATGACAGGCGACGGAATGGAGTTGGTGCGCAAGCCCGATAATGCCAGCGGCACAACCGAATCCGGAATTGATGTGGTTTTGGTGACCGGGCTGTCGGGTGCGGGACGCGGCACCGCGGCAAAGGTGCTCGAGGACCTCGGCTGGTATGTCGCCGACAACCTGCCGCCGCAGCTGATCACCCGGATGGTGGATTTCGGGCTGGCGGCCGGGTCGCGCATCACCCAGCTCGCGGTGGTGATGGACGTGCGGTCCCGCGGGTTCACCGGAGACCTGGACTGGGTGCGCACCGATCTGGCCACCCGCAACATCACTCCGCGGGTGCTGTTCATGGAAGCTTCCGACGACATGCTGGTACGCCGCTACGAGCAGAACCGCCGCAGCCATCCCTTGCAGGGCCAGCAGACATTGGCCGAGGGAATCGCCGCCGAGCGCGAGATGCTGGCGCCGGTGCGCGCGAGCGCCGACCTGATCATCGACACCTCGACATTGTCGGTGCGGGCGCTGCGGGAAAGCATCGAACGCGCATTCGGCACCGAGGCCGTCGCCCACACCAGCGTCACCGTCGAGTCCTTCGGCTTCAAGTACGGGCTGCCGATGGACGCCGACATGGTGATGGACGTGCGTTTCCTGCCCAACCCGCATTGGGTCGACGAATTGCGCCCGCATACCGGCCAGCATCCGGCGGTTCGTGACTACGTGCTCGGCCAGAGTGGCGCGGCGGAGTTCCTGGAGACCTACCATCGGTTGCTGTCCCTGGTTGTCGACGGGTACCGCAGGGAGGGGAAGCGCTACATGACCGTCGCCATCGGCTGCACCGGCGGCAAGCATCGCAGTGTGGCCATCGCCGAAGCGTTGGCGGGGCTGCTCGAGCCCAACACTCGACTGTCGGTGCGGGTGCTGCACCGGGATCTAGGTCGCGAATGAGCACCGCCGGCGACGATGCAGAGCGAAGCGATGAGGAGGAGCGGCGCGAATGAGCACAAGCACCAGTCCCAGCATTGTCGCCCTCGGCGGTGGTCACGGGCTGTATGCGACGCTCTCGGCGGCCCGCCGCCTGACGCCGCACGTCACCGCGGTGGTCACCGTTGCCGACGACGGCGGGTCGTCGGGCCGGCTGCGTAGCGAACTGGATGTTGTGCCACCCGGCGATCTGCGAATGGCGTTGGCGGCGTTGGCATCCGACAGCCCGCACGGCCAGCTGTGGGCGACCATCCTGCAGCACCGGTTCGGCGGCAGCGGCGCCCTGGCCGGGCATCCGATCGGCAACCTGCTGGTCGCAGGCCTGTCCGAGGTGTTGGCCGACCCGGTCGCCGCGCTCGACGAACTGGGCCGCATTCTCGGTGTCCGGGGCCGGGTGTTGCCGATGTGTCCGATCGCGCTGCAGATCGAGGCCGACGTCTCCGGCCTGGAAGCCGACCCGCGGATGTTCCGGCTGATCCGCGGCCAGGTGGCGATCGCGACCACTCCCGGCAAGGTGCGGCGGGTACGACTGCTGCCGGGCGACCCGCCGGCCACCCGGCAGGCCATCGATGCGATCATGAGCGCCGATTTGGTGGTGTTGGGCCCGGGGTCGTGGTTTACCAGCGTGATCCCGCATGTGCTGGTGCCGGGGCTGGCCGCGGCGCTGCAGGCCACCACCGCCCGCCGGGCGCTGGTCCTCAACCTGGTCGCCGAGCCAGGGGAGACGGCGGGCTTCTCGGTGGAGCGCCATCTGCACGTCCTTGCCCAGCACGCCCCGGACTTCACCGTCCACGACATCATCATCGACGCGGAGCGGGTGCCCAGTGAGCGGGAGCGTGACCAGCTGCGCCGCACCGCGACGCTGCTGCAGGCGCAGGTTCAGTTCGCCGACGTGGCCCGGCCTGGTACACCTTTACATGACCCCGGCAAGCTGGCCGCCGCGCTGGAAGGGGTGGGGGTGCGCGACACCGGCCCAGCAGCGCCGTCAGTGACGGCTTCCATGTCGATTGAAGGTAAAGGTCGAAAGACCGGCGCAGACGGACCGAGAGGTGACGACGGGTGGCAATGACGGCCGAAGTCAAAGACGAGTTGAGCCGGCTGGTGGTGAGCTCGGTGAGCGCGCGGCGGGCCGAGGTCACCTCCTTGCTGCGGTTCGCGGGTGGACTGCACATCGTGGCGGGCCGGGTAGTGGTCGAAGCCGAGGTTGACCTGGGCAGCATCGCCCGGCGGCTGCGCAAGGACATCTTCGACTTGTATGGCTACAACGCGATCGTGCATATGTTGTCCGCCAGTGGGATTCGCAAGCAAACCCGATATGTGCTGCGGGTCGCCAACGACGGCGAGGCGCTGGCCCGCCAAACCGGACTGCTGGATCTGCGGGGACGCCCAGTGCGGGGCCTGCCCGCGCAGGTCGTCGGTGGCAGCGTCGCCGACGCGGAGGCAGCCTGGCGCGGGGCCTTCCTGGCGCACGGCTCGCTGACCGAGCCGGGGCGCTCGTCGGCGCTGGAGGTCAGCTGCCCTGGCCCGGAGGCCGCGCTGGCGCTGGTGGGCGCGGCGCGCCGGCTCGGTGTCAGTGCGAAGGCCCGCGAGGTACGGGGGGCCGATCGAGTCGTGGTTCGCGACGGCGAGGCGATCGGCGCCTTGCTGACCCGGATGGGCGCCCAGGACACCCGGCTGGTATGGGAGGAACGCCGGATGCGCCGCGAGGTGCGGGCGACGGCTAACCGGCTGGCTAACTTCGATGACGCCAATTTGCGGCGCTCGGCGCGTGCGGCGGTGGCTGCGGCCGCCCGGGTGGAGCGGGCGCTGGAGATTCTCGGTGACAGCGTGCCCGACCATCTGGCCGCGGCGGGCAAGCTGCGCGTCGAACACCGGCAGGCCTCACTCGAGGAGCTGGGTCGGCTGGCCGATCCGGTAATGACGAAAGATGCTGTGGCGGGGCGCATTCGACGGTTGCTGTCGATGGCTGACCGAAAGGCCAAACAGGACGGCATCCCGGACACCGAGTCGGCGGTGACTGCGGACCTGCTGGAAGACGCCTAACCCAAACTACGCCCTTTAGAGCAGCCCGAGCAATTGTAAGTCGGTGGCGTATTTGACGATGATCGGCGCCGAGATGTGCGGGATGTCCGGATCGTTCTTGTCGGGGCCAATTTTGGCTTCTTGCACCGCAGCCCGGAACCGCTCGGCGGGCGCGTAGGAGCCGTTCGGCGGATCCAGGGGCTGCCATTGATGGGAACCGCGCAACAGCAGCATCTGCAGCACCGAATGCCGGCGCTGTCGATTCGGCAGGGCGCGCAGCGCGGTCTCGAACCGCTGTAACCACTCCGCAAAGTCATCGATGCGCTGGATCGGGTAGCCGGCCTCGATCAGCCAGTCCACGTACTCATCGAGCCCGATGCCGTCGTCGTGCGGATTCACCACGTGATAGGTCTGATAGCCCGTTAGAGACGAACTGGCCACTTGGGCGCCCAGCGTGGCGATCGCCTCGGCGACGAATGTGACTGGCAGCCCGTCGAAGTGGGCGCGTTGCCGCTTGCCGTCGGAGTCGAGCTGGTAGAACGACCGGGGCGCGATCCCGGCGGCCACCAGGCTCAACATTCCCCGGGTGAACATGTCCGTCATGTTGAGCTGGCCGGCGTAGGTGGCGTCGGCCAGGATCACGTCGCAGCGGAACACCGCGACGGGCAGCCCGCACAGGTCGTTGGCCTCACGCAGCAGCACCTCGCTGGCCCACTTGCTGTTGCAGCCGTTGGCCAACCGGTCGTCGATTGCGCGGGTGGGGCTGATGACCCGAATGTCGGCATCTTCGGTGAACGCCGACGGCTCGATTTGGTGGCCCACGTTGGCACTCGAAACGTAGGTGTAGAGCTTGAGTTTCGTGGTGAGCGCGATACGGATCAGCTCGGCAGTGCCGACGACGTTGGGCCCGAACAGTGCACTGTAGGGCAGGACGGCGTTGACCACGGCTGCGGGATCGACGATCAGATCGACGGTGTCAGCGAGCCGCTGCCAGGTCTCCTGGTCCAGACCTAGGTTGGCTTCGCCCTTGTCGCCGGCGATGACCTGCAGATGATCGGCGGACAGTTCTCGGAAGCGCTGCAGCACTTGCGGGTCACCGTCGAACTCTCCACCGGCGAAGGTTTTTTCCAACCGTTGCCACGCATCGTCGTCGGACTTGGCCCGCACCAGGCAAATCAGCGTGCCATCGGTCAGCTCGAGCTGCTCGAGCCAGTCCAACACCAGGTGGCGCCCTAGGAAGCCGGTCGCCCCGGTCAACAGGACCGTCCGCACCTCGGTGCTGGGGCCCGGCAGGGTCGGAGCGGCCGCCAGCGTCGCAGCGTCGATGAACTTGTCCAGCGTGAGGTCGGCGGCGTGCACCGCGGTGGTGTCGTGACCGTGCACGGCCACAAAGCGGGGATCGGTGGCCTGGCTGTCCAACTGTTGACTCAAGCCGCTCACGGTCGGCGCGTCGAACAGGGCGCGGACCGTAAGGCTGAGGTCCAAAGATGTGTTGACCGCGGCGATTACGCGTATCGCAGAAAGTGAATCGCCGCCCAGGTCGAAGAATGAGTCGTCGGCTCCGACCCGCTCGAGTCCCAGGACCTGACCGTAGATGCCGGCCAGGATCTCCTCGATGGCGTTGGCCGGCGCGCGGTATTGATTGGCGCCCTGGTAGTCAGGCGCCGGCAGCGCGCGGGTGTCGAGTTTCCCGTTGAGCGTGAGTGGCAGCGCCGACACCACCACGACCGCGGCGGGGACCATGTAGGCCGGTAGCCGGTTGGCCAGCTTCGCGCGCGCGCTGGGCAGGTCCACCGATCCCGGCATCGACTCGATGACGTAGCCCACCAGGCGTTTGTCGCCGGGGCGGTCTTCGCGGGCGATGACCACCGCCTGCTCGACGCCGTCCAGTTCGGCCAGGGCTGCGGAGACTTCACCGAGTTCGATGCGGTACCCGCGAATTTTGACCTGTTCATCGATGCGCCCCACATAGTCCAGCTGCCCATCGCTGCGCCAGCGCACGAGGTCACCGGTGCGATACATCCGGATGCCGGGCGCCCCGGTAGTGCCGAACGGGCAGGCCACAAACCGCGACGCGGTCAACGCCGCTCGGCGCACATAGCCCGCGCCGAGCCCGCGGCCGGCCACATACAACTCACCAACCACCCCGGCGGGCACCGGGTGGAGCCGGTTGTCCAGCACGAACAGCGCCGCCCCTGCGACGGGCGCGCCGATCGGCACCCCGCCCCCAGGCTTCAACGGCGCACTGACCGTCACGCACAGCGTGGTCTCGGTCGGTCCGTAGGCATTGTTCATGACCCGGCCGGGCGCCCACCGGTCGACCAGTTCCGTCTGACAGGGCTCGGCGGCCACGATCAGCGCGGCGGATTCCAAGCCCTCAGGGGAAAGCGCCCCCACCGCAGAGGGGGTCTGATGCACGACATCGACCTTCTCCGCAGCCAGTAAGGCCTGGAAGTCTTCCGGTGCGGCCGCCACCGACTCGGGCACTACCAGCAGCCGTCCACCGTGGAACAGTGCACCCCAGATCTCTTCAATGGAGGCGTCGAAGGCATACGAATACCACTGCGTCCCTACCTGTCCCGGCGCAAGTAGGGCGGTATCCAACGACTCGATCAGTTGGGTGACGTTGTGGTGGGTGACCGCCACACCCTTGGGCGTACCGGTAGTGCCGGAGGTGTAGATGATGTGCGCGATGTCGTCGGGGCGCGGCGCCGGTAGCGCGGTGCTGGGTTGCCCGTCAAGAGCGGGGTCGTTCACGTCGACGACCCGCAGGTCGCACCCGTCGAACAGGTCGCCCAACCGGCTGGTGGTGATCGCGGCGATCGGCGCCGCATCGGCAACCATGAACCCGAGCCGCTCCCGCGGCACCGCCGGATCGATCGGCAGATAGGCCGCCCCGGTCTTGAGCACCGCCAAGATCGCGGTGATCGCCTCGGCGGACCGTGGAAACATCAGCGCCACAGACTCACCCGGGCCAGCGCCCTGCCCGGCCAGCAGATGCGCCAACCGGTTAGCGGACTCGTCAACCTCGCGATAGCTGAGTGAGCGGCCCGCACAGGTCACCGCCACCGCCTCGGGCGTGCGCGCGACTTGGGCGGCCCACAACGCCGGAATCGACACCGGCGTCGGCGCGGGCTGGGTCAACGCCGCTCGGTTGCCGATCTCATCCAGGTGGGCATGCTCACCGGCGTCGAGCACGTCGATCGACGAAAGCCGTTGGGCGGGATCGGCGGTCATGGCCCGCACCACCCGCTGTAGCCGTTCGATCAGCCCCTCGATGCGTTCCGCATCGAACACGTCGGTACGGAATTCCACGCCTCCCCAAATCCCGTCGGGCTCACCGGCCTCGGTCCAGCGTTCCCCCAGGGAAATGGATAGGTCCGTGCGGGCGGTGTGAGTGTCCACCGGCATGGGAGTGACCTGCACGTCTCCCAGGGCCAACCCGGCCGCTGGGCCGTCATGCTGCCAGGCGAAGTTCTGCCAGGCCAATGCCACCTGGATCAGGGGGTGATGGCTCAGGCTTCGGATGGGGTTAAGCCGTTCAACGAGTACCTCAAAGGGCACGTCTTGGTGCTCGTAGGCGGCCAGGCTGCGCTGTCGCACCTGGGCGAGTACCTCGGCGACGGTCGGGTCACCGGCCAGATCGACCCGCAGCACCAAGGCGTTGACGAAGTAGCCCACCAGCTCATCGAGCGCGGGATGGCGGCGACCGGCGATCGGGAACCCGAAGGCCACATCGCTGCTGGCGCTGAACTTGGACAGCAACACGGCCAGGGCGGCCTGAATGACCATGAAGCTGGTCGCGTCGTTTTCGCGGGCCACCCGGGCGACCTGCTGCTGCAACTGCGCCGACCACTCCACCGCGATCCTGGCGCCGCGGTAATCGGCGACCGGCGGGTAGGGCCGATCGGTGGGCAGCACGAGGCGCTCGGGCATCCCGGCCAGGGCGTCCTCCCAATAGGCCAGCTGGGCGGCGATGGGGCTGTCGACGTCGTCGAGATCACCAAGGTGGGCCCGCTGCCACAGCGTGTAGTCGACATACTGCACCGGAAGGTCGGCCCAATCGGGTGCCCGTCCCGCGCATCGGCTGGCATAGGCCATACCCAGATCACGCATCAGCGGGGTGATCGACCAGCCGTCGCCGGCGATGTGGTGCACCGCAGCCACCAGGACATGGTCATCATCGGCGACGCGGAAAAGTGCTGCCCGCAAAGGGATCTCGGCTGTCAGGTCAAAGCTGTGCCGTGCCGCGGCGTCAATGGCCTCGTCCAGCTGGACCGCCGACCATCCGGTGCCGTCGACGATCTGCCAGCCGAAGTTGGCCTGCTCGGCGGGCATCACCAGCTGCTGGGGAACCCCGTCGGCCGCCGTAAACGAGGTGCGCAAGCTCTCATGGCGGCCCACCACATCGCCGATCGCCGCACCCAACGCGTCGCCATCGAGGCGACCGCACAGCCGGAACGCCGCCGCCATGTTGTACGTCGGCGACGGCCCTTGCAGCTGATCCAGGAACCACAATCCGCTCTGGGCAAACGACAACGGAATCACCGAAGGCCGCTCACCGGCCACCAACGGCTGCACCCCACCCGCCTCGGTACCGACATGAGGTGCCAGCTGCGCCACCGTGGGCGCCTCGAAAACCGTCCGCACCGAAAGGCCGGTTCCCAGGCTGGCGTTGATCGCGGCGATCACTCGCATCGCCGACAACGAATCCCCGCCGAGGTCGAAAAACGAATCATCCACTCCGACGCGTTCCGCGCCGAGCACCTGGGCGTAGATCCCGGTCAGGAGTTCTTCGACGGTGCTGGCCGGGGCCCGGTACCTATCGCCATCCTGATACTCCGGTGCCGGCAGCGCACGGGTGTCCAGTTTGCCGTTGATCGTCAGCGGCAGCGCGTCGATCGCCACCACGGCAGCGGGAACCATGTAGGGCGGCAACCGATCCGCCAGTTGGGTGCGCAGCCCGCCGGGGTCGACGGCCCCGACCGTGTAAGCCACCAGGCGCTTATCGCCGGGGTGGTCCTCGCGGACGGTCACCACCGCTTGCTGCACGCCGTCCAACCCGCACAACGCCGCCTGGACATCCCCGAGTTCGATGCGATACCCGCGGATCTTGACCTGCGCATCGGCGCGCCCCACATACCGCAGCTGCCCATCGGCGCCCCACCACATCAGATCCCCCGTGCGGTACATCCGTTGTCCCGCAAAGCTTTCGTCGGAGAACGGGCACGCCACAAATCGAGACGCCGTCAATCCTGGACGGCCGAAATAGCCGTAGGCCGCGCCGGCACCGGCCACGTACAACTCGCCGACCACGCCGGCGGGCACCGGCCGCAACCACCCGTCCAGCACAAAGAAGCCAAGATGGGCCAACGGCCCGCCGATCGGGCTGGCAGTGCTGTCGACATCGACGGGAAGAATTTCCCGGAACGAGGCATGCACCGTCGTCTCGGTGATCCCGTACATGTTGATCAGGCGCGGTTGTTGCGGGTGGTGGTTAAACCACGCCGCAAGCCGCGACGGTTCCAGTGCCTCGCCGCCGAATATCACCGTCTGGAGCTTGAGCTGTTGTCTCAGCTTCGGTTCCAGTGCATCGGCTGCCTGCAACGCATAGAACGCCGACGGGGTCTGGCTTAACACGCTGACCTGTTCGGCGACCAGCAATGCGTGGAACTCTTCGGGTGAGCGCGTGACCGATTCGGGCACGACTACCAGCCGCCCACCGCGCAGCAGTGCCCCCCAGATTTCCCACACCGAGAAGTCGAACGCCAAGGAATGGCTTTGTGTCCATACTTGGCCGGGCGACGGCTTCAGCCCGCCGTCCAGCGCCTCCAGCAGCCGGATCACATTGTGATGAGGCACGGCCACCCCCTTGGGCACGCCAGTAGTGCCCGAGGTGTAGATGAGGTAGGCGATGTCCTCGGCGGTGGGCGCGGCTGGCGCCGTGTCGGATTGGCTGTCGGTAGCAGGGTCGTCGACATCGATGACCACCAGATCGTGCCCATCCAGCCGACCGGCAAATTCGGCTGTGGTCAGCGCTGCGATCGGCGCCGCGTCGGCAACCATGAACTCAATCCGCGCCCGTGGCACCGCCGGGTCGATCGGCACGTAAGCCGCCCCGGTCTTGAGCACCGCCAAGATCGCGATGATCGCCTCGGCGGAGCGGGAAAACATCAGTGCCACCCGCTCGCCCCGGCCCGCGCCATGGGAAACCAACAGGTGCGCTAACCGATTGGCCGCCTCGTCGAGTTCCCGGTACGTCAGTGAACCGCCCTGGGCTGTCAGCGCCACCGCCTCTGGTGCGCGCTCGACGTGTTCGGTGAACAAGCCCGGGATCGACACCGGCGCGGCTGCCGGACCGCCCGATGTCGCCCGGTTGCCCCAATCATCCAGCCGGGCATGCTCAGTGGGGTCCAGCAGATCCAGCGACGACAGCGATCGACCCGGATCGGCGGTCATCGCCATCAACATGCGCTCCAACCGCTGAACTAATTCGCTGGCGTCGCGATCGGAGAACAATTGGCCTGGGCCGGCCATCCTGAGAAAGAGCTGCTCATCGGCCCGGATGAACCACAACTCAAGCTGCTCCTCGAACCCAGAATGGGTCACGACACCCGATCCGGCAGCGTCCGCAAAGTCTGCTACCCGGGTCGTCGGAATGAAATTGACAATGACCCTGTTCGGGGCCTCGTTGGAGTTGCGAAGACCCGCCTTCTTCTCGAGAAAGTGCACCGGGAACCGCTGGTGCTGCACCGCTTCTCGCATGCGCGTGTCGACATGGCGACAAAAATCGGCAACCGCCGAACCCGGTGAAGCCTTCAACACCAGCGGCACTACTCCGGAAACCATTCCGGGCACCGTCTGCGCCGCCGGACGCACACGTCTGCTTACTGGAAAATCGAGCACTACCTCCGTACCCTCAACGTCGCATCCGTGCACCAGCAGCGCGCACGCTGCAGTGATCACCGATGCTCGACGCACTCCCAATGCGGTTGAGAACGTGCGGATCTCGGCCACGACGAACGGGTCTATCTGCGCCAGCGCCGCCGAGTCGCCAGGATCGCGCCTGTCCGCGGCATGCGCCAATTGATGACGTGACCCGCGTTCCTGCGGAAGGTTTGCCGTCCAATAAGCCTGGTCATCAAGATAATCGGTGGACGCTTCATATTCTGCTTCACACTCGATGAGTTCACGCAGCGACCCAAAAATCGCAGGGGGAACGGATTCCCCTGTCGCGATCGCGGAATAGACGGTAGCGATCCGATGACAGACGGCCGCAATGCCCATTCCGTCTATCACGATGTGGTGGCCGCACACGAATAGATACGATTCGTCTACTCGCGTCTGCAACAGCGCAAACCTGAACAGCGGGCCATCGAGCGGCATGGGGGTGCGTTGGATCGATGCCGCTATGCGATGGGCATCGTGGGCGGGGTCCCGCGACTCCAGCAGGTCATAGCGAGCAAGCTCAATGTCCGGGTACTCGACTAGCTGTTGGAAAACTTGCCCATTCACTTCGCAAAAAGCAGCCCTGAGCGGCTCGGCCTCGCTCACCACCTGCCGGACCGCCCGCTCGAGCAAGACAGGGTCGATCGCGCCCTCGAGCCGAACCAGCACGCCCAGCTGCCATTTCGCAGCAAAGCGACCAGTCTGCTGGGCAAGCCAGATGTCCAGTTGCGCCCGAGTCAGCCCCAGCGTTGCGGCGGCCACAGTCATGCGTGGCTGTCCAGGTAGCCTCCGCGCCGAAAGTATTGATCGCCGCGGTGCTCGACGCCGTCCGCGGTTCGAATACGAGTGATCACCAGACCGGTATTGTCGCCCCGATATGCGTTGGGGCCGCAGACAACTGCGCCGCCTTCCTCCTGCACGATCACCCGGCCCGGGGTACCGCCGTACCGCGCCTCGGAAACACGTGCCTCGATGACTTCGATCCGTTCACCGCGGTAATAGGTGAACGCGCGAGGATAGGGGTCGGACAACGCAAGGACGAACCGACCGAGATCTTCGGCGGGCCAGGTCCAGTCGATCAAACTGTCGCGCTCCGAACGCTTGTGGCAGTACGTTCGTTCGGCTTTGTTCTGGGGTCGCCAATCCGCGGTGCCGGATTCCAACCGATCCAGCGCTTCGGCCAGCGCACCAGGAATGAGGTCCATGCCTCGCAGTACCAACTCGGTGCCCGTGTCGGTGGGACGGATCGGTAACGAATGCTGTACCAGGATGTCCCCGGTGTCCAGGCCGTCGTCCATCCGGTGCACGGTCAGCCCGAATTCGGACTCGCCACTAATCAACGCCCACAGGACAGGGGAGAACCCGGTGAACTTCGGCAGCAGCGAATCGTGCAAATTCAGAGTTCCGTGCGGCGGGAGGTCATAGAGCTCGACGGGCATCCGGTAGTACCAGCTGTTGACGACGATCACGTCCGGCTCGCTGCGCTTGACCAAGTCGATGGTCTCGGCGTCAATCCGCTCAGCAAGATGCACCGGGATCCCGTGCTCGCGCGCGAGTTCGTCGACCGGCGCCGACCAGATCGCCTTGTAACACTCTTCGCTCGTCGGATGGGTGACGGCGAGTACGACGTCGTGATCCAGATCGATCAGCGCCTGCAGGGTCTTATAGCCCCAGGCCTGAAAGCCGAAAAACACGATGCGCATCAGCAAGCCCCTAACTCTTCACCGTCAGCCAGGGCTATCCGCGTTCTCGAGCGCCGCCCATCCGCCGAGGAGCTTACGTTAGCCTTGCCTAAGTTTGACGGGGGGGCCAATTTCGGCGGGTTGCGCGTCGTGCACCGCCAGGCCGGCCACGCTCGAGGATCTCGGCTGAGCGGGTGGGCGATGGCACCCGGTGCGTAGCGTGGAGCCAAGATCACACTCGAAGAAGGGAAGAAGGGGGAAGTGCTTTGCCGAATTCCGTTGATAACTCAAGTGATCGCAATTCGGAAACGAGCCGTAACCCGGAAAAAGGCTATATCGCGCTGTTGGGCTGGAGCTTGAACGCCATCGATGCAGTGGATCGCTTCGACCGTCGATATGTCGTGGTCGCGCCGGAATGGGCTGAAGAATACTGTCAGCAACACGGCATCCCCCACATCGCTTGGAACTTCGAGCGGCTGAACGAGCGTTCCATGGAAATCGCCGAGACCCTCAGGGAGCTCGGCGTCGACGTCGCGATCCCGCTCTTCGAAGAGACCGTCGAGTGGGCCGGCGCGATCAACTCGGTGCTGTTAAACAGCCCGCGGCTGCTGGGCCAGTCGATGCTGCTGCGGGATAAGTCGCTGATGAAGCGACGCGCACAGCTCGGCGGGATCCGGGTCGGCATTTTCGAGGAGGCCCACGACCGCGACGATGTCTTCCGTTTCCTAAAACGCGTCAATCAGACCTTGCTGAAACTCGACGGCGATCCCAATGACCCGATCCACTTCAAGGCATTCGACAAGGCCGGATGCCTGGGCCACCGGGTGATCCGGACCCCGGATGACATCGACTCGATCCCGGACGAGGAATTCCCCGCGCTGATGGAATCGCATCTGGACGGCTGGGAATTTGCGGTGGAGGCGTGGGTGCACAACGGCAAGATCCGCTTTTTGAACATCTCCGAATACGTGACGCTGGGATATTCCGTCTTCGTCCCCGCATCGCCCGAGCTGGAACAGTACCGCCCGCAGATCACCCGTCAGATCGAGAAACTGATCAAAACCTTCGACATCGACTTCGGATTCGTCCATCCCGAGTATTTCGTCACCAGCGATGGGGAGATGTACTTCGGTGAGGTCGCGTACCGGCCGCCCGGCTTCAAGGTCTTCGAGTTGCTGGAACGCACGTATGGGTTCAACGGCTACCAGGCGCTGGTGCTGGCGTTCGACCCGAAGGCGACCGAGGAGGAGCTCGAGGAATTCTTTCCGCGTGAGGTCGTGGACGCCAAGGGACACGCAGGATGCTTCGGGGTGTATCCGCGGCGCCGGGTGGTCAGCAACCTCGCGATGCCTGAGGAGACTGAGGACCACGAGTATTTCGAGTCGCACGAGCTCACCGCGCCGCTCGAGGAGACGGTGACCAAGCGCACCGCGTTCGGCACGCATTGGGGTCTGATCTACTTCTTCGGGGAGGACCCGTATGAGATGCGGCGGCTACTGAAGCGGCAAGAAGAGCTCGATTTCTACGTCTGAAGCGGCGGCGGCAGGGACACGAGGAACCTGGTTGAACGCAGTAAACAGCGACGTGAACAGTGACAATGCGGCGTTGAGCAAGCGTCTGGAGACGCTCAGCGATGCAACCCGGGCGTTGGCGGAGGCGGGCGATGTCGGCAAGCCCGCCAAGGTGCGCCGTGTCCTCGACGGCCTGCGGCTGGTGCTACTGCAGCCGGGTGGCTGCGCTGCGGTGCAGGCGCGTGCGGCTGAGTTGGAAGCCGCGGGTCTGTTTCGCGGGACGGACTGGGAGTCCCCGCAGACCCTGCTCCCCGTGCTGAGCACCGGCTCGTTGCGCAGCGAAGTCCAAGACACCGTGGTCTTGGAGGCGGTCAGCCTGCTCCGCCTGCTCGCGGTCGCCCAGGGCGACTATGTGCACCCGCTGATCTCGGCCGAGCAGGCCCGGCATCATCTGTCGCAGGTGATGGCGATCAACCTTTCGCTGCTGTTCACCCCGCCGACCGAGGCGGAACGCGAACTGCAGGGGCGGATGGCGAAAGTGACCCGTGACCTGTTTCGGCATCTGGTCGACGAGATCGGCTACGACAGCGTGCTGGACCGCCTCGTCGACGAGATTTGGCGGGTCCTGCGACAGCGGCCCATCCAGGTTGACCAGATCAAGCAGATGATCACGCAGATCTCGATCGCCCGCAGTGACCCCGACATCGACCTGGGCAACGGCGGTCTGGGCGTGGACCGCCTGATCACCAGCCTGTACGGAACCACCGACGCGTGCCGCGAGGACCCGGGCGCCGAGGTCTACCGCGCCCGGCTGGAGTCGATGGACGAACCCACCCTGCAATACGAGGCAGCCGGCTTCGCGCGCTCGATGCACGATACGGGGCTGGTGTCGCCGTACCACGCGGTGTTGCTGCGTTTCTCGCTGGAGAAGGGGGACTATCTACTCGGCGAGGCGTTGGGCTTGTCGAGCACCGGGCGCGACTGCCTGCTGTGCTACCACGACCTCGTGCACGCCCTGATCGCTGCGGCCGTCCACAACGAAACCGCCCAGTGCATCTACGGGCTGGCGTTGCTGCTCGAGCGCGGCATCCTCTACCAGCCGCCGGTGGCGCCGTCGCTGTGGCGTCAGTTGGCTCTCCCGCTCTCGGCCTACTCGCGCGAAAGGCTGACCCTGGCCTTCGGGCCCGCGCAGGACCCGCACACCTGGCTGTTGGCCGGGACGCTCTCGATGCTCGGGCTGCCGCTGGGTGTCGGCCAGGGCGATAACCCCACGTGCCAATCCGCGCGCGCCCTTTCGATGTGGGCATACAACGATCCGGATTATCTGCTGCAGACCGTCGCGTGGGCAGCCCGCGACGACGAGATCGTCATGCACTTCGAGGGACAGCCGATCTCGTCGCGGGAAGTGGCGGAGGGAGTGGCCTTCACCTCAGCGAAGTTGCCGATCGACTTGGATCCCGTGTCCCTGCTGGTGGTTCCACATCTGGATCGCATCTACGCGGAGATGGGCCGGCGTTGTGTCGGCCGCGACGGTGATCCACACCGCTGGGTCAATCCGGAGTTTCACGGGTGGTGGTCCGGGCGAGGGTTCCGGATCAACGTCGATGTGGCGACCGGCGATCTCGTCGACGTCGACGGATTTCTGCGGCACTTCTACGCCGCCTACCACCCCTTCTACAACGGCAACCAACCACTGATCCACCCGCAGCCGGCCGGTGTCGCGGTGACCGACAGCGCCGCCCGCTTCATCGGATGGCATGCGATCACCGTGCTGCGAGTCAGTCTTGACCCCGAAGAGACGATGCGCGTCTACTTCTACAACCCGAACAACGACAGCGGCCAGGACTGGGGCGACGGCGTTGTGGTCAGCACCGCGGGCAACGGCGAGCGCTTCGGCGAGGCATCCCTGCCGTTCGAGCAGTTCGCCTCGCGGCTCTACATTTTCCATTTCGACCCGCTCGAGCCGGGCGAACGGGCGTCGGTGACCCAGGCCGAACTCGACCGCGTCATTGGATACCTGCAGCGAAGCTGGGGTGTGGGCCGCATGGCCGGGGCCGACGCGATTGGCTGAGGCAGCGGGAGGATCGTCGGGCGGCCGATGGACCGCAGCCGGCGGCTCATGAGAGCATCATGACAGCATCCCTATTGCTGCTATGATGACATCATGCGGACGACCGTGACGCTCGACGCTGATGTTGTCGCTGCGCTGCAGCGCGCAGCACGCGAGCGGGGAACGTCGTTCAAGGCGGTGCTTAATGACGCCGTGCGGCGCGGATTGAGTGGCGAACCGACGCGGCGCCGCTTTCGCACGCCAAGCCGCGACATGGGCCTGCGGGCGGGGTTTGATATCGACAAGGCATTGGCGCTGGCCGGGGCCGACGAAGACGCGGAGACCCTGCGCAAGCTCGCGCTGCGCAAATGAACCTGCTCGATCTGAACATCCTCGTCTATGCGATGGACGAGTCGTCGCCTCGTCACCAGGCGGCACGGGACTGGCTTGATGAAACGCTTTCCGGTTCCGACACCGTCGCATTCGCATGGCATGTCCTCATCGGCTTTGTGCGGCTATCCACCCGCTCGGCGGTGTTTGCCCGGCCGTTGACGGTCGACGAGTCGTTTGACGTGGTCGATCAGTGGCTACAGCAGCCATGCGTGACGGTCCTGCATCCGACCGAGCGTCATGCGAGTGTGCTTCGCGGGTTGCTCGCTCCGCTCGGAGCGGCGGGGAATCTGACGAGCGATGCGCACCTCGCCGCGTTGGCCATCGAATACGGCGCACAAGTGTGTTCCACCGACGTCGACTTCAGTCGGTTCTCCGGTGTGCGGTGGATCGATCCGCTCTCGGCGTAGCCGTCCTGTAGTGCCGCATGTGGGCCGCTGACGCCACGGTCAGCCGGCTGTCGTGCTCGTCGGAAATTGTTGGTCGGTCACCGCCCGCACGACAACGGCGGCACCCTATTAGGCTGGCGCGTGAACCACATCAGCAATCAAGGAGACGAGAGACGTGACGGTCCGGGTAGGCATCAACGGCTTCGGGCGAATCGGGCGCAACTTCTACCGGGCCCTGCTGGGGCAGCAGGCGCAGGGGACCAGCACCGACATCGAGGTGGTGGCCGTCAACGATCTCACCGACAACGCGACGTTGGCGCATCTGCTGAAGTTCGACTCGATTCTGGGCCGACTGCCCTACGACGTCAGCCTCGAAGGTGACGACACCATCGTGATCGGCAACCACAAGATCAAGGCGCTGGAGGTCAAAGAAGGGCCCGCGGCCCTACCGTGGGGCGACCTCGGCGCTGACGTCGTCGTCGAATCTACCGGCATCTTCACCAACGCGGCGAAGGCCAAGGGCCACCTGGAGGCCGGCGCCAAGAAGGTCGTCATCTCCGCGCCGGCCACCGACCCCGACATCACCATCGTCTTGGGCGTCAACGACGACAAGTACGACGGCAGCCAAAACATCATCTCCAACGCGTCGTGCACCACGAACTGCCTTGCGCCGCTGGCCAAGGTGCTCAACGACGAGTTCGGCATCGTCAAAGGCCTGATGACCACGATCCACGCCTACACCGCCGATCAAAACCTACAGGACGGCCCGCACAAAGACCTGCGCCGCGCCCGCGCTGCCGGACTGAACATCGTGCCCACCTCAACCGGCGCCGCCAAGGCCATCGGCCTGGTGATGCCCGAACTCAAGGGCAAGCTCGACGGCTACGCGTTGCGGGTCCCGATCCCCACCGGCTCGGTGACCGACCTCACCGCTGACCTGTCTAAATCGGCCAGCGCCGAAGACATCAACGCCGCGTTCAAAGCCGCCGCCGAAGGCAAGCTCAAGGGCATCCTCAAGTACTACGACGCCCCGATCGTCTCCAGCGACATCGTCACCGACCCGCACAGCTCGATCTTCGATGCCGGGTTGACCAAGGTGATCGAGAGCCAGGCCAAGGTGGTGTCCTGGTACGACAACGAATGGGGTTACTCCAACCGCCTCGTCGACCTCGTGGCCATGGTTGGCAAGTCGCTTTAACCGTGAGCATTAAGACACTCGACGACCTTCTCGCCGAAGGAGTTTCGGGTCGCGGCGTATTGGTTCGCTCCGACCTGAACGTTCCACTCGACGGCGCCGGCGCCATCACCGACCCCGGCCGCATCAGTGCGTCGGTGCCGACACTGAAAGCGCTGACCGACGCCGGCGCCAAGGTGGTGGTGACCGCACATTTGGGCCGGCCCAAAGACGGTCCCGACCCGAAATTGTCGCTGGCGCCGGTCGCTTCGGCGCTCGGCGAGCAACTGGGGCAGCACGTGCAGTTGGCCGGCGACGTCGTCGGCACCGATGCACTGGCCCGCGCCGAGGGGCTGACCGACGGGGATGTACTGCTGCTGGAGAACGTCCGCTTCGACGCGCGCGAAACCAGCAAAGACGACGCGGAGCGGCTCGCGCTGGCCCGGCAGCTGGTCGAACTGGTCGGTGGCCCAGACGGTTCGGCTGGCGCCTATGTCTCCGACGGCTTCGGGGTGGTGCACCGCAAACAGGCCTCGGTCTACGATGTCGCCACGTTGCTGCCGGCCTACGCCGGCAGGCTGGTCGCCGCGGAAGTCGAGGTGCTCGAACAGCTGACCAGCTCCACCCAACGGCCCTACGCGGTGGTGCTCGGCGGCTCGAAGGTCTCGGACAAACTCGGCGTGATCGAAAAGCTGGCCACCAAAGCCGACAGCATCGTCATCGGCGGTGGGATGTGCTTCACTTTCCTTGCCGCACAGGGTCTTTCGGTTGGCTCATCGTTGCTGGAAGCTGAGATGGTCGATACCTGCCGGCGGTTGCTGGACACCTATGCCGACGTGCTGCGCCTGCCCAGGGACATCGTGGTGGCCGAGAAATTCGCCGCCGATTCGCCGCCGGAGGTCGTCGCCTGCGACGAGATTCCGGACGACAAGATGGGCCTGGATATCGGGCCAGGATCGGTGCAGCGCTTCACCAAACTGTTGTCCAACGCCGAGACCATCTTCTGGAACGGCCCCATGGGCGTCTTCGAGTTCCCGGCGTTTGCCGCCGGCACCAAAGGCGTCGCCGAAGCGATCGCCGCCGCAACCGGGAAGGGCGCATTCAGCGTGGTCGGTGGCGGTGACTCCGCGGCCGCGGTGCGGGCGCTGGAGCTGCCCGAGGACGGCTTCTCGCACATTTCCACCGGCGGTGGCGCGTCACTGGAATACCTTGAGGGCAAGACATTGCCCGGCCTAGAAGTACTGAGCAGCTGAGGTAAGGATCCCGATGAGCCGTACGCCGCTGATCGCCGGCAATTGGAAGATGAACCTCAACCACTTCGAAGCGATCGCGCTGGTGCAAAAGATCGCCTTCTCGCTGCCGGACAAGTACTACGACAAGGTCGACGTGACGGTCATTCCGCCGTTCACCGACCTGCGCAGCGTGCAAACCCTGGTCGACGGCGACAAGCTGCGGCTGACCTACGGCGCCCAGGATCTCTCGCGGCACGACTCGGGCGCTTACACCGGCGAAATCAGCGGCGTCTTCCTGGCCAAACTCGGCTGCAGCTACGTCGTCGTCGGTCACTCCGAGCGGCGCACCTACCACAGCGAGGACGACGCACTGGTGGCCGCCAAGACCGCCGCGGCGCTCAAGCACGAACTGACCCCGATCGTGTGCATCGGCGAGCACCTCGAGGTTCGCGAGGCCGGAAACCACGTCAGCCACAACGTCGAGCAGTTGCGCGGCTCGCTGGCCGGGCTCTCCGCCGAACAGATCGGCAAGGTCGTCATCGCCTACGAGCCGGTATGGGCCATCGGCACCGGCAGGGTGGCCAGCGCCGCCGACGCCCAGGAGGTGTGCGCAGCCATCCGCAAAGAACTCGGCGAACTGGCCTCACCGCAGGTCGCCGAGTCGGTGCGGGTGCTCTATGGCGGATCGGCGAACGCCAAGAACATCGGCGACCTCATTGCCTGCGACGACGTGGACGGCGCTCTGGTCGGCGGGGCGTCGCTGGACGGGGAGCAGTTCGCGATCATGTGCGCCATCGCCGCGGGCGGGCCGATTCCGTAACCGGCCTGTGCGGCCGGCCGAACCCAACCCGGTAGGGTAGCGGCCATGGAATTGACCCTGCAGATCATCCTGGTGATCACCAGCGTGCTGGTGGTGCTCCTGGTGCTGCTGCACCGCGCCAAGGGTGGCGGTCTATCGACCCTGTTCGGCGGCGGCGTGCAGTCCAGTCTGTCTGGGTCCACGGTGGTGGAGAAGAACCTCGACAGGTTGACGCTGTTCGTCACCGGGATCTGGCTGGTGTCCATCATCGGAATGGCCCTGATGATCAAGTACCGCTAAGCGGCTGTTCACCTCACCCGGGCGATAGCCCGCTAGCCGTCGCCTTGAGTGCGACTTGAGTCAGGAGAGATCGATTCCCAGCGATACCAAGGTGCCGCCGGCCAAGCTGGCGCGCCTCGTCGAAACCGCACGTCACTACCTCTACCGGCTGCACCAGAAAACCGTTCCGGCGCCGGCAGCAATGAGCGAGATGATCCTCGCCGGTTGGACAGCGCAGGCGATCACGGCGGCTGCCGACCTCGGCGTGGCCGATGCGCTCAGCGATGGACCGCTGCCCATCGACGAGTTGGCTCGCCGCGTCGGCGCCGACCAGGACGCGCTTCATCGGTTGTTGCGCGCCCTGGTTAGTCGCGGCGTTTTCCGTCAGCGTCGCGACGGCCGTTACGCCTTGAGCCCGCTGGGCGAGACGCTGCGGTCCGATGCACCCGTGTCGATGGCAGGAGCCGCGCGCTTCTACGGATCACCTCAGCATCACGAGCACTGGAGCGCGCTGGCCGATTCGGTGCGAACCGGCAAAGCCGCTGTGCCAGTGTTGCGCGGCATGGACTTTTTTGAATACGCCGCTGCCAACCCCGAATACGGCGAAAAGTTCAACCAGGCCATGACCAGCAGCTCGGAGTTGGTGCTGACGCCCGTGGTGGCCGCCTACGACTTCAGCCCGTACTCCACGATCGTCGATGTGGGCGGCGGACACGGCAGGTTGCTGGCCGCAGTCCTGGCCGCCGCACCCACCGCGCGCGGGGTGCTGTTCGATATGCCCGAGGTGGTGGCCAATGCGCCGACCGTGCTGGCGGAACGGAACGTCGCCGACCGCGTCGACGTGGTGGCCGGCTCGTTCTTCGATCGCATCCCCACCGGCGGCGACGCGTACGTGCTCAAACACATCATCCACGATTGGTGCGACGACGACGCGGTACGGATCCTGCGAAACGTCCGCGCGGCCACCGAGAGCTCGGCGAAAGTGCTGCTCGTCGAATTCGTGATACCAACGCACCAGCGGGAATCTCTGGGCAAGTGGGCCGATTTGGAGATGCTGCTGTGCGTGGGCGGTCGCGAACGCACCGAGGCGGAATTCGGTGAGTTGCTCGGCCGGGCCGGATTCCGGCTGACCCGGGTGGTGCAGACCGCCAGCCCCGTCAGTGTCGTCGAGGCTCGGCCCAGCTAAGCGGCTGCTACTGCCGGGCGGTCCGATTCCGCAAACTGTTGAACACACCGCGCACCGCGTGCTCGGTGATCGACAACGGCGACATCACCGTCTCACCCACACTCACGATGTAGTCGATGCGCTCCACGATGGCCTCGACGGGCTCGATGAGCGTGACCAGTCGCCGCGCCAGATCGTCCAGTCCCGCCATCGTGTCCTCGAGATGGTCTAAGCCGCTCCCCAAGCGTTCGACCGTGGCATTCAAGTTCGCCAGCGAACTGTTCAGTTCATTCATGGTGTCGCCCAGACCGGACAGAACGTCTTCGAGTTGCCCCACCGTCACGTCGGCGTTCAACGCTGCCTGTGCGAGGGTTTTGATCCGTTCCCGGGGGGCGCGTTCGCTTTTGTCTGCCATGACGTCATTATGACCTGACCCGGAACCGCGACAGTCCGCGCCGCGTCCGATTAGGTGTGCGGGAAAAACACTGTGACGTTGACGGGCGGCGCCATCTGATGGCCATGCACGGCGCGCGACGTGATGTCATCCGCCGGCTCGAAGCGTATGCGGCCGGGTATGCCGAACGGCAAGCCGAGCACCGACGTTAGCTCGGCACCACAGCTGGAGCCTGGGTCGTGACGACCCCCAAAGTCACGACTCAGGCTTCCTTTTACCCGGAGGCGGGCGAAAGCTTGGAAGCTGCTTCGCTGTCGAGAAACCAGACGGTGTGTTCCCGTCCGATGGCGCCGGCCGCCGGCACCGACACCGGGTCGGCGCCGGCCACAGCGGCGGCCACCGCATCGGCTTTCTCCGCGCCGGACACCATCGTCCAGACCTCGCGCGACTGCTGGACAGCGGGCAGTGTCAAGGTGATACGTTCCGGCGGAGGTTTGGGCGAATCGTCGACGCCGACCACCAGCCGGGTGGTTTCGCGCACCGCGGGTGTGTCGGGAAACAGTGAGTTGATGTGACCCTCGGGTCCCACGCCGAGAAAGTGCACATCGAAATCAGGTGCGGCGCTGCCGGGTTCGGCGTTGGCGGCCAGGACTTGCTCATACGCCAGCGCCGCGGCAGCCAGATCGCTGCCGTATTCGCCGTCGCTGGCCGGCATCGCGTGCACGTTGCGCGCCGGGATGTCGATGCGATCGAGCAACGCGGCTCTGGCCTGCTTCTCGTTGCGCTCGTCGTCGTCGTGGGTCACGTAGCGCTCGTCGCCCCAGAACAGGTGCACCTTGGCCCAGTCGACCCGCTGCTTTTGCGTGTCGAGATAACGCAGCAGCCGGTTACCGTTGCCGCCCCCGGTCAACACGATCAGCGCCCGGCCTCGCGCCGACACGGCTGCTTCGATGACGCCGATCAATCGCTCGCCTGCCGCGGCGACGAGCGCGTCGCTGTCGGGGAAGGTCTCCACAGTGCTGGTCACAAATACTCCACTCGGTCGATACCCTCCAGCGCGGAACAGTAAATCGCGTCGGGGTCCAGTCGTCGCAGATCCTCTGCCAGGCATTCACGGGTTTCCCTGCGCGGCAACGGAACCAACGCGTCCGGTCGGGCGGTGCGGCTCAGTGTCGCCGTCGCCCCCTCCTGTGGCCGGCTCAGCGTCACCGTTTCGGTATTGCGTACCAGTTCCACTTTGAGTTCGCCGACCGCGCGCCGCACCGGCCCGTCGATACGACTGGCCAGCCAGCCCGCCAGCACGTCCAGGGCAGGTTCGGTCCTCAGGCCGGAAATCAGCGCCGACGTGATCGGCTCGTGCGGTGGCTGATCGACAGCCGAGGTGAGCAGCGCACGCCAGTAGGTGATCCGGCTCCACGCCAGGTCGGTGTCGCCGGGGGTATATCCGGGTAGGCGGCTCTTGATCGCCGACAGCGGATCGACCCCGTAGGTCGCGTCGGTGATGCGCCGGATTGCCAACTTGCCCAACGGATCTTGGGCGGGCACCGCGGGCGCGACATCGGGCCACCACGCCACGACCGGGATATCGGGCAGCAGGAACGGCACCACGACACTGGCGGAATGCCCGGACAGCGGACCCGACAGCCACAGCACCACCACCTCGCCGGCGCCGCTGTCACCGCCGACTCGCAACTGGGCATCCAGTCGCGCCTCGGCGGCATCTGCGTCCCCGGTCATCACCACGATCACCCGGCTGGGGTGCTCGTGGCTGGCGGCGTTGGCGGCGTCGATGGATTCTTCGAGCACCGCCTCGCTGTCCGGCGCGATGACCAGCGTCAGGACTCGGCCGAGCGTTACGGCGCCCACCTTCTCGCGCAACTCGTCGAGCTTCTTGTTGATCGCGTTGGTACTGGTATCAGGCAGATCGAGAATCACGGCCGCCGCCATTCCCGGCCGGTTCGGCGCAACATTTCGAATGACGAGGCCGGTCCCCAGGTGCCCGCTTCGTATGGGTCGGGCTTGCCGTGGCTGGCCCAGTTCTCGAGTACCGGATCCAATATTTCCCAGGCCATTTCGACTTCCTCGTTGACTGGGAACAGCGATGGTTCACCGAGCAGCACATCGAGGATCAGCCGTTCATAGGCCTCGGGGGAGTCTTCGGCGAACGCCGAGCCGTAGGAGAAATCCATGTTGACGTCGCGGACCTCCATCGCGCTGCCCGGCACTTTCGAGCCGAACCGCAGCGTGACGCCTTCGTCGGGCTGCACCCGAATCACCAGGGCATTGGCTCCCAATTCATCGGTCATGGTCGCGTCGAACGGTAGATGTGGTGCTCGTTTGAAGACCAGCGCAATTTCAGTAACCCTGCGGCCCAACCGTTTTCCGCTGCGCAGGTAGAACGGCACACCGGCCCACCGGCGGGTGTCGACCTCCAGCGTGATGGCCGCGAATGTCTCGGTAACGGAGTCCTTGGCGAACCCCTCCTCGTCGAGGAGCCCGACCACCTTCTGCCCGCCCTGCCAGCCGGCGGTGTACTGGCCGCGACTGGTGGTCTCGTCCAACGGTTGTGCAAGTTGGGTTGCCGATAGCACCTTGATCTTTTCGGCCTGCAACTCCGACGGCTGAAAACTGACCGGCTCTTCCATCGCGGTCAGGGCCAGCAGCTGCATCAGGTGGTTCTGGATCACGTCGCGGGCCGCGCCGATCCCGTCGTAGTAGCCGGCGCGCCCGCCCAGACCGATGTCCTCGGCCATGGTGATCTGCACGTGATCGACGTAGTGCGCGTTCCAGATCGGGTCGAACAGCTGATTGGCGAATCGCAGGGCCAGGATGTTCTGCACGGTCTCTTTGCCCAGGTAGTGGTCGATGCGAAACACCGACTCCTCCGGGAAGACGCTGTTGACGACCTTGTTGAGATCACAAGCACTGGCCAGGTCGTGGCCGAACGGTTTCTCGATGACGACCCGGCTCCAGCTGCCGTCCTGCGGACGGGCCAGCCCCGCCCGGTCGAGTTGCTCGCATACGGTCGGAAAAGCCTTCGGCGGGATGGCCAGATAAAAGGCATGGTTGCCGCCGGTGCCGCGTTCGGCGTCGAGCTTCTCCAGACACTCGGCCAGCCGGGCGAAAGCGTCCGCATCGTCGAACGTGCCTTGCACGAACCGGATTCCCTCGGAAAGCCGCTCCCAAATCGCGTCGCGGAACGGCGTGCGGGCGT
Organism: Mycobacterium sp. NGS62; assembly: GCF_059812285.1. Classification (NCBI taxonomy): domain Bacteria; kingdom Bacillati; phylum Actinomycetota; class Actinomycetes; order Mycobacteriales; family Mycobacteriaceae; genus Mycobacterium; species Mycobacterium sp. NGS62. The sequence goes on from NZ_JCALCK010000011.1 coordinate 59,034, forward strand.
GCTCTTTTACCGCCTCGTAGACGACTTGGCTGAAGTCCTGGTCTGCCCAGTCACGGCGGGCGAAACCGACCAGGGCGAAGGTGGGCGGCAACAACCCGCGGTTGGCCAAGTCGTAGACCGCGGGCACCACCTTCTTGCGGGCCAGATCGCCGGTGACACCGAAGATCACCAACCCGCATGATTCGGCGATCCGGGGCAGCCGCTTATCGCGCTTGTCCCGCAACGGGTTTTGCCATTGCCCGGCGCTGCCCCGGCCGCCGGCCGGGCTCATTTGGTCGCGGACTGCAGCTGGGCTTGCGTCTCCTCCAACAGCTCGGTCCAGGACTTCTCGAACTTCTCCACGCCCTCGTTCTCCAGCACGATGAACACGTCGGTCAAATCCACTCCGACCGCCTCGAGCTTGTCGAACACTTCCTGCGCCGCCGCGGCGGTGCCGGTGACGGTGTCGCCGGTGACCACACCATGGTCGGCGACGGCGTCAATCGTCTTCTCCGGCATGGTGTTCACGGTATGTGGAGCGACAAGTTCGGTGACGTAGAGAGTATCGGCATAGTCGGGGTTTTTGACACCGGTTGAGGCCCACAGCGGTCGTTGCACCCGCGCACCGTCGGCTTTGAGCTGCTCGTAGCTGTCGCCGCCGACGAAGACTTCCTGATACGCGGCATAGGCCAGCCGGGCGTTGGCCACGCCGGCCTGTCCGCGCAGTGCCATCGCCTCATCGGTGCCGATCTTTTCCAGTCGCTTGTCGACCTCGGTGTCCACCCGAGAGACGAAAAAGGATGCCACCGAGTGGATCTTGGAAAGATCGTGGCCGGCCTGTTTAGCTTTCTCCAAGCCCTTCAGGTAGGCGTCCATCACCGCGCGGTGTCGCTCAACGGAGAAAATCAGCGTGACGTTGACCGAAATCCCTTCAGCCAGGGTCGCAGTGATGGCCGGTATGCCTTCCTCGGTGGCCGGGATCTTGATGAACAGGTTGGGCCGGTCGACGGTTTTCCACAGATCGACTGCTTGCTGGATCGTCTTGTCGGCATCGTGCGCAACCCTCGGGTCCACCTCGATCGACACCCGGCCGTCCACCCCGTCAGAGGCCTCCCACTGCGGCCTGAACACATCGCACGCCGTGCGCACATCGTCGGTGGTGACGGTGCGCACGGTAGCGTCGACATCGGCGCCGCGCTCGGCCAGCTCGCTGATTTGGCCGTTGTACGTGTCGCTTTCCGCCAGCGCCTTCTGGAAGATCGTCGGGTTGCTGGTGACCCCGACAACGCTCCTCGTGTCGATGAGCTCTTGTAGGTTGCCGGACTCTAGGCGCTCCCTGGACAAGTCGTCCAGCCATACCGACACGCCCGCGGCGCTCAAGGCGGCGAGGTTGGGATTCTGTGTCATCGCAATACCCTCCTTGTCAGTTGTCCAGCGCTCGTTCGGCGGCGTCCACCACAGCTTCGTGGGTGAAGCCGAACTCACGGAACAAGGTCTTGTAATCCGCCGATTCGCCGTAATGCTCGATCGAAACGACCTCGCCGGTGTCACCGACCAGTTTGTGCCAGCTCTGCGCGATACCGGCCTCGACGGCCACCCGGGCCGACACCGATGGCGGCAGCACACTGTCGCGGTAGTCGTAGGGCTGGGACTCGAACCACTCGACGCAGGGCATTGACACCACCCGCGTCGCAATACCCTTGTCGGCCAGCACCTTCTGCGCCGCCACGACGATCTGAACTTCCGAGCCGGTGGCGATCAGCACCACGTCGGGCTGCTCGCCGCCCGCATCGCCGAGCACGTAACCACCGCGGCCGACACCCTCGAAGCTGGTGCCTTCCAGCACCGGTACCCCCTGGCGGGTCAGGCACAGCCCGACCGGACCGCTGCCGTTGCCGCGCGCCAGGATCGTGCGCCAGGCGTAGGCGGTCTCATTGGCGTCGGCGGGGCGCACCACCGACAGGTTCGGGATGGCGCGTAGCGCCGCCAGGTGCTCGATCGGCTGATGGGTCGGGCCGTCCTCACCCAGCCCGATCGAGTCGTGCGTCCACACATAGATGGTGTCGATGTCCATCAGTGAGGCCAGCCGCACCGCCGGACGCATGTAGTCGGAGAACTGCAGGAATGTGCCGCCGTAGGCGCGGGTCGGGCCGTGCAGCACAATGCCCGACAGGATGGCGCCCATCGCGTGTTCACGGACGCCGAAGTGCAGTGTGCGGCCGTACCAATGCGCGGTGAAGTCTTTGGTCGAAATCGACGGCGGCCCAAAAGAGTCGACGCCGTCCATCGTGGTGTCATTGCTGCCGGCCAGGTCAGCCGAACCGCCCCACAATTCGGGCAGTTTGGGTCCCACCGCAGACAGCACCGCGCCGGAGGCCTTCCGGGTGGCCACTTCCTCGGACCCGGGTTCCCACGACGGGACGTCGGCGTCCCACCCGTCGGGCAGCTGTTCGGCGGTCAGCCGGTCCAGCAGCGCCTTGCGTTCGGGTTCCCGCTCGGCCCAGGCGTCGAATTCCGGCTGCCACTTCTGGTGCGCCTCCTTGCCGCGCTCCACCAGCTTGCGGGTGTGGGCCAGTACCTCGTCGCTGACGTCGAAGTCCTTGTCGGGATCGAATCCGAGAATTTTCTTGGTGGCTGCCACCTCGTCGTCGCCGAGGGCCGATCCGTGCGCCTTCCCGGTGTTCATCTTGTTCGGCGCCGGATAGCCGATGATGGTGCGCAACTCGATGAACGACGGCCGGTCGGTGACCGCCTTCGCGGTGGCGATGGCCTCCTCGATGGCGACCACGTTCTCGCCCCCTTCGACTCGCTGGACATGCCAGCCGTAGGCCTCGTAGCGGGCCGCGGTGTCCTCACACAGCGCGATGTTGGTGTCGTCCTCGATCGAGATCTTGTTGTGGTCGTAGAACACGATGAGGTTGCCCAGCTGTTGGACCGCGGCCAACGACGACGCCTCCGAAGTCACACCCTCTTCGATGTCGCCGTCGGAGGCGATCACATAGATGTGGTGGTCGAACGGGCTGGTCCCCGGCGCGGCATCAGGATCGAACAGGCCACGCTCGTAGCGCGCCGCCATCGCCATTCCGACTGCCGACGCCAAACCCTGGCCCAGCGGGCCGGTGGTGATCTCCACACCCCGGGTATGCCGGAACTCCGGGTGGCCGGGAGTCTTGGATCCCCAGGTGCGCAGCGATTCGAGATCGGACAACTCCAAACCGAAGCCGCCGAGGTAGAGCTGGATGTACAGCGTCAGGCTGCTGTGTCCACAGGACAGGATGAACCGGTCGCGGCCCAACCAGGTGGTGTCGCTCGGGTCGTGGCGCATCGTCCGCTGAAACAGCGTGTACGCCAGCGGAGCCAGGCTCATCGCCGTCCCCGGATGCCCGCTGCCGCACTTTTGCACTGCGTCGGCGGCCAGTACCCGGATGGTGTCGACCGCAGCCGAGTCGATGTCCGTCCAATCATCGGGATGGTACGAACGGGTGAGCGCAGAGATGTCTTCCAATGTGGTCACGACTCAGTCCTCGCGTCGACAAGCGGATTCATTTCCCACCCTAATGCGCCGTGCTCGCGCGTTGCAGGTGGAGATTGCGACATACCACGTCGGGCCGCATGGTAAACGAGCGTCGGTACCGACCCTGCGGTGCAAGTGGATCAGCCCGGCGGTCTACCATCGTCTGTAGTAGAAGCTGCGCGCTGCTGCGAGCCAAGGAGTTATTGCGTGAGTATTCGCGGGCGCGTCGCGCCGAGCAGAGTACGCAGCACGGCGCTCGCATACTTGGCGCTGACCAAGCCGCGGGTCATTGAGTTGCTGCTCGTCACCGCGATACCGGCGATGCTGCTCGCCGATCGCGGCGCGGTGCACCCACTGCTGATCCTCAACACGTTGATCGGCGGGATGCTGGCCGCTGCGGGCGCCAACACGCTCAACTGTGTGGCCGACGCCGACATCGACAAAGTCATGAAGCGCACCGCGCGCCGCCCGTTGGCGCGGGCCACCGTACCGACTCGTCACGCGCTGGTGTTCGGGCTCGCGCTGAGCGTCGGCTCGTTCTTCTGGCTGTGGTGGATGACCAACCTGCTGTCGGGGCTGCTGGCGGTGGCCACGATCGCGTTTTACGTGTTCGTCTACACGTTGTTGCTCAAGCGGCGCACGTCGCAGAACGTGGTGTGGGGCGGGGCGGCGGGCTGCATGCCGGTAATGATCGGTTGGTCAGCGGTTACCGGCACCATCGGTTGGCCGGCGCTGGTGATGTTCGCGATCATCTTCTTCTGGACACCGCCGCACACCTGGGCGCTGGCCATGCGCTACAAGGAGGACTATCAAGCCGCCGGCGTGCCGATGTTGCCGGCGGTGGCGACCGAGCGGCAGGTCACCCGGCAGATCCTGCTCTACACCTGGCTGACGGTGGTCGCGACGCTGGTGCTGGCGCTAGCCGCCGGATGGCTGTACATGGCCGTGGCAGTGCTGGCCGGAGTGTGGTTCCTGGCGATGGCTCATCAGCTGTATGCCGGCGTGTGCCGCGGTGAGCCGGTCAAGCCGCTGCGGCTGTTCTTGCAGTCGAACAATTACCTGGCCGTCGTGTTCTGCGCGTTGGCGCTCGACTCGGCCATCGCTTTACCGACTCTGTTCTAAGCACCTTTAAGCGCGAGCGCGCGTGTCCCCGGGCGACACGCCGAGCGTGTCGCCGGGTCCACGCACGCTCGCGACAGCTACTGCCCTTGAAATCCCGGACGGCGTGGTATTAAATACTCGATAATGAAAATCATGTTCAGTACGGTACGGGTAATCGAGGAGTCGCTGGCATGACGTTGCGCGTCGTTCCCGAAGGCTTGGCAGCCACCAGTGCGGCTGTCGAAGCGTTGACCGCGCGCCTGGCAGCCGCACAGGCCGGCGCGACGCCGTTGATCTCGGCGGTGGTGCCGCCCGCGGCGGACCCGGTATCGCTGGAGAGCGCGCTAGGCCTCAGTGTTCGAGGCGGCGAGCATGCCGCTGCGGTGGCAGACGGTGTGCAGGAGTTGGGTCGTGCCGGTGTCGGGGTGGGTACATCGGGCGCCAGTTACGCCGTCGGTGATGCGGCGGCAGCGTCGACCTATCTGATCGCGCGCGGCTGATCGTGACGGTTCCGGTATGGATGGCTTCGCCACCCGAAGTCCATTCGGCGTTGTTGAGCAGTGGCCCGGGGCCCGGTCCGTTGCTGGCGGCAGCGGCCACCTGGTCGTCGCTGAGCGCTGAATACGCTTCGGTCGCAGAGGAACTCAGCGCGCTGTTGGGGGGCGTGCAAGCCGGGGCGTGGGAGGGGCCGAGTGCTGCGCAGTATGTGGCCGCGCACATGCCGTATCTGGCGTGGCTGTCCCAGGCCAGCAGCGACAGCGCCGCGACGGCCGCGCAGCATGAGACCATCGCCGGCGCCTACATCAGCGCGCTGGCTGTGATGCCGACTCTGCCCGAGCTGGCCGCCAACCACGCGACGCATGCGGTGTTGGTGGGAACCAATTTCTTTGGCATCAACACGATTCCGATCGCGCTCAACGAGGCCGATTACGTGCGGATGTGGACCCAGGCCGCTACCACGATGGCGACCTATCAGACGGTGGCCGGCACGGCGGTAGCGTCGGCGCCGCAAACCAGCGCGGCGCCACCGATCCTCAACCATGATGGTCATGATCACGGCCACGACGATGACGACCCGGCGCGGCACTTGAGCCCTCTTGACCCGCGCTGGTGGATAGATGTGATCGGGGAGCAGCTCAGGAATCTTCAGCTGCTGTTTACCGATCCGGCCGCATTCCTCGCCGCCCTCCCGTTCATTCTGGCCGACTTGGCCTTCCACGCGACCCAGTTGCTTGTGACGTTTCTGCCGCTCCTCTCACCTCTTTTGGCGGCTGCCGCCGTCGGGTTCGCCGCGGCGATTATGGGATTGGTTGCCGCCATCGCGAGGGCGGCCACGCCGATTCCTCCTGTCGAGGAGCCGATCCCGGTTCCGATCGGCGCCACCAACGTGTGGCCGGTCGCCGGAATCGCCCCGACCACCGCTCCCGCTGCTGCCCCGGCTGCCACTGCGCCCGCGACCGCACCCGCGCCGACTGCCAGCGCGGCACCCGCTTCGCCCGCGCCGGCGCCCGCCGGAGCGGAAAGCTTCGCCTACCTGGCGGGCGGCGGCGCCGGCCCGGGGACGAGGTTCGGGCCGACGATGCGCTCGCGCAGCAGTGCCTCCGAGTCGGCGTCTGAAACCGCGGCAGCCCCATCGGCCGCGGCGCGGGCGTCGAGCCGCGAGCAAGCGCGGGCCCGTCGGCGCAAGCGAGCCACGGAAAAAGAACGCGGCTACCGCGACGAGGTCATCGGAATGGGTATGGGCTCAGGCCCAGCCGCTGCGACTGCTGACGATCAGCGGGCCGTCTCCGCGAACGGTGCGGGGCGGCTGGGATTTGCCGGAACCGCGGGCAAACGCACTGTCGCCGCGGCGGCCGGGTTGACCACGCTGGCCGGTGACGAGTTCGGCGGTGGCCCGGCAATGCCGATGGTGCCGGGCAGTTGGGAACGAGACGAAGTGCAGGGCAACGGTATCGATGACGAAAGGCAGTGAGTGATGAGTTTGTTGGATGCCCATATTCCGCAGTTGGTGGCGTCGCAGTCGGCGTTTGGGGCTAAGGCGGGGTTGATGCGGTCCACGATTGGGCAGGCTGAGCAGGAGGCTTTGTCGGCGCAGGCGTTTCATGTCGGGGAGTCTTCGGCGGCGTTTCAGGCTTCGCATGCCCGGTTTGTGGAGGTGGCGGCCAAGGTGAATGCGTTGTTGGATATCGCCCAGGCCAATTTGGGTGATGCCGCGGGCACTTATGTGGCTGCTGATGCGGCTGCGGCCAGTGGTTATAGCGGGTTCTGAGGCGAAGGGGTAACGCAATGTCGCAGATTATGTACAACTACCCGGCGATGTTGGCGCATGCCGGGGATATGGCTTCCTATGCGGCGACCATGCAGGGGTTGGGCGCGGATATCTCTAGTGAGCAGGCCGCGTTGTCGGGTGCTTGGCAAGGTGATACCGGGATGACCTATCAGGCGTGGCAGGCGCAGTGGAATCAGGCGATGGAAGAGTTGGTGCGGGCCTATCACGCAATGGCGGGCACCCATGAAACCAACACCATGGCCATGCTGGCCCGCGACCAAGCCGAAGCCGCCAAATGGGGCGGCTAACCCGGCTAACCATCGAGACTGCGCTGAAGTAATCGAGCCTGCGCCCAGCGCGGGTTCGATGCCCTGGACTTACCCTGCGCGCAGTCTCGGCGCCACCAGCGCAGCCTCGCGGTTGGCAGACGGTGGGCGGCTAAGGCAGCAGCACGATCGAGCCGACCGTTTTTCGGCCCTGCAGGTCGCGGTGCGCTTGAGCAGCCTCGGCTAGCGGATAGCGTTCGCTGACGGTCACATTGATCGAGCCCGCGGCGATAGCGTCGAACAATTCCTTGGTGCGCCAGGCGAATTCCCCGCCAGTGCGGGTGAAGTGGACTAGTGACGGCCGGGTCAGGTATACCGAGCCGGCGGCGTTGAGTCGCTGCGGGTCAACCGGCGGGACCGGACCGCTGGCCGCGCCGAACAGGGCCAACGTCCCGCGCACCGCAAGGCTGGCCAGGCTGGCGTCGAAAGTGCTCGCCCCGACACCGTCGTACACGGCGGCGACACCGGCGCCGTCGGTCAATCCGCGTATCCGCCTAGCGAATTCGTCGACGTCATCGCCGGGGTAGTCCAGCACCTCGGCGGCGCCGGCTTGCCGGGACAGCTCGGCTTTGGCCGGGGTCGACACGGTGGTGATTACCCGGATGCCCAAGCTGGCTGCCCACTGCGTCAGGATTTGGCCCACCCCGCCCGCTCCTGCGTGCACCAATACGGTGTCGTCGGGCTGCGCCGGATAGACCGACTTGAGCAGATAGTGGGCGGTCGTTCCCTTCAGCAGCGCCGAGGCCGCGACGTCAAAATCCACGGCAGACGGCACTTGAGCCACGAATTCAGCTGGTGCCGTGCAGAATTCGGCATAGGCGCCCGACGCGGTAGCGGTCACGACCCGGTCATCGACCGCCACAGCCGTCACATCGTCGCCGACGGCCGCCACGGTCCCGGCCACTTCAGTGCCAAGGATGAACGGTAGCTCCCGCGGGTACTGGCCGGACCGGAAATAAGTGTCGATGAAGTTGACGCCGATCGCTTCGGCCTTGATGAGCACTTCGCCGGCCGCGGGTGAGGGCCGCGGCTTGTCGGCATAGCGCAGGACTTCCGGCCCACCGGTTTCGGCGACTTCGATTGCATGCATGCCCACTATCATCCGCAAGTGTGAAGTGCGCATGAAGTTGGCCCGCCCCGACATTCGTCATCCCCGGATCGTGCTGGCCGCGCCCGGCGACGATGCGGGCCGCGGGGCGGCACGAGGAGGAGCGGGGCATTCAGCCGCGGCCGGCGACGAGGGCGGCCTGGTCGCGGCGCTGCGCAAGCGCGGTTTGCACGCTCGCTGGATGTCGTGGGACGACCCGGACACCATGCACGCTGACCTGGTGATCCTGCGCGCGGCCGCCGACGGCCGACTCGACGAATTTTTGACCTGGAGCAGACGGGTGCCCAACGTGCTCAATGCGCCCGATGTGGTGGCCTGGAACACCAACGAGCAGTACCTGCGCGACCTGAAGAACGCCGGGGTACCGACACAGCTGGACGCGGTTGGCGAGACTACGGCGCTGGTTTTTCTGGGCGGCACGCAATCCCACGCGTTTACCCGGCGACAGTCGGTCGACGTCGACTTCGAACTGTGGGACGTCGGGTATGCCGCGCTGAGCGCCGCCGCCCAACACCTGGACATCGGCACCGACGAGCTGCTCTACGCGCGCGCCGATGTCACCGGCGGCCCGGGTGATGCGCGGTTGGCAGGTCTAGATCTTGTCGGGCCGGCGCTGGGGTGGGGACTACTGGACCACGCTGGGCGTGAGGTCGCCGAGCGCGAGTTCGCCGTGTGCGTCGAGTCCGCCCTGGAGCGGCTGGGCCTGGGCCCGTTCTCGCATCGACGCCCATAACGCGGCCGTCGCCGCGGTGCACACGGCCGCGCCGGCGACATGGAGCGCCACGAGTGCGGGCGGCACCCCGGTGAAAAACTGCACGGTGCCGACGACGCCTTGCCCACAGACCAGCAGGACCAGCACGCCCAGCCGCAGCAGCACCGGTTTGGGCGCACGCACCGCTAGCAGCCCGAAGCCAAGCCCCACCAACAGGGCCAGGTAGGCCACCAGCAGCGATGAATGCATATGCACCAGCGTGGTGACCTCGATCTTCAGCCGCGGCACCGTCCGTAGCGGGCTGGTATCGCCGGCGTGCGGGCCGGCCGCGGTGACCAGCGTGCCGGTCACCAGCACCGCGGCCAACGTGACCGCGCTCAGTGCCGTGAGTCCGCGCAGCGGCGTCGCGACCCGGCGCCTGATGACACCCTCGTCGGGTTCACCCACCTTGACGTAGAGCAGGACGGCCAGCCACACCATCGTCATCGACGCCAGCAGATGGACTGCCACCGTCCACCACAGCAGACCGGTGAGCACCGTGATGCCGCCGATCACCGCCTGCAGCACCGTCGAGGCGGGCATCAACCAGGCGTAGACCAGTACCTCGGTGCGACGGCGGGCCCGGGTGACGGCCAGCACCGCCAATGCGGCGGCGATGACCACGGCGAAAGTCACCATGCGGTTGCCGAATTCGACCGCCTGATGAATCCGGGGCACCTCTGCGACGGCGACCGGGGTGAAACTGCCGGGGAAGCACTGCGGCCAGGTGGGACAACCCAGCCCGGATGCGGTGACGCGGACGATCGCGCCGGTGACCGCGATGCCGCCCTGCGTCAGGATGACCGCAGCCGCAATCAGCCGCTGCGCGCCCACGCTGGGCATGGGCAGCAGATCCACCAGCCGCAGCAGCCATCGTCCGACGGGCATGGTCACGACCTCGATGGTAAGCGACGAATAACTACATCACGTAGTAGGGCCTCGTGGCGTCGGTGTCTTCCTCGAACGTCACGCCAGCGTGCCAGTGAGTGCCGAGCGTCACGCCAGCGTGGCGCTGGATCAGGTCTGGCTGTGCTCAGGTGAAGCGAAACCAGCGCAGAGCGGCCAGCCCGCCCAGCGCTCCCCACACCGCCAGCACGACGACGCCGAACCAATCGACCGAGACGCTCATCGCCTGGGACAGCGCCTCGGTCAGCGCGCCGGAGGGCGTGAGCCGGGCGGCCCACTTGACGGCGGTGGGAACCGTTTCCATATCCAGGGTCAACGCGCCCAACCCGGCGAAGACGAACCACAGCAGGTTGGCGACTGCCAGGACGATCTCGGCGCGCAGCGTGCCACCCAGCAACAGGCCCAGCGCGGCGAAACCCGCTGTGCCGAGCGCGATGACGCCGGCACCCAACGCCAGACCCGCGACATGTGGACGCCATCCAAGCCCAAAACCAATGCCGCCCAAGATGATTGACTGCAAGAACACCACCGTCACAACCGCCAGCGACTTGCCGGCGATGATTCCCCAAACCGGCAGCGCGGTGGCACCTAACCGTTTGAGCGCGCCGTAGCGCCGATCGAATGCGACCGCGATCGCCTGGCCGGTGAATGCGGTGGAAATCACCGCCAGCGCCATGATCACCGGCACGAAAGTCGCTGCGCGGTCGTCGCCGAATGACCCCAGCGGCAATAGCGTGAGCCCCACCAGCAGGGTGATCGGAATGAACATGGTGAGCAGCAGTTGCTCACCGTTGCGCAACAGCAGCTTGAGCTCAAGGCTGAACTGCGCGGCCAGCATTCGCTGCACGGTGTTGGGGTGCGGGTTGGGTGTGAAGGTGCCCGCCGGGAATAGCGTCTCGCTCATGACCGCAGCTCTCGCCCGGTCAGATCCAGAAACACGTCTTCGAGGCTGCGCTGTTCGACCCGCATGCCGGTGGCCAGCACGTCGATTTGCGCGCACCACGCCGTCACGGTGGCCAGTACCTGCGGGTCCACCGGGCCCTCGACCAGGTACTCACCCGGCAGCACCTCAGTCGCCTGATAATCCTCGGGCAGCGCCGAGACCAGCAGCGACAGGTCGAGCCGCGGCGGGGCGCTGAATCGCAGCTGGTCTTTGGCGCCGCTGCGCATCAGCTCGGCCGGCGTCCCGGCGGCCACGGTGGCGCCGTGGTCGATGATCACCAGCCGGTCGGCGAGCTCCTCGGCTTCCTTGAGCTGATGGGTGGTCAGCACCACCGTCACGCCGTCGCGACGCAGCGCGTCGATCAACTCCCACACCGTCAACCGGGCGTGCGCGTCCATGCCGGCGGTGGGTTCGTCGAGAAACACCAGTTCGGGACGGCCGACCAGCGCGCAGGCCAATGCCAGCCGCTGCTGCTGGCCGCCGGATAGCCGCCGGTAGGTGGTTCGTGCGGCGTCGGTGAGACCCAACGTGCTCAGTAGCCACTGCGGATCCAGCGGGTCGGCGGCATAGGCGGCAACCAAGTCGAGCATTTCGCCGGCGCGCGCGGCCGGGTAGCCGCCGCCGCCCTGCAACATCACACCGATCCGTTCCCGCAGCCGGGCGTTGTCGGCGATCGGATTCAGGCCGAGCACTTCGATGCTGCCGGCGTCCGGGCGGACAAAGCCTTCGCACATCTCGACGGTTGTCGTCTTGCCGGCGCCGTTGGGCCCCAGCAGCGCGAACACCTCGGCGGCGTGCACGTCGAGGTCGAGGTTGGCCACCGCGGTTGTCGACCCGTACTGTTTGCAGACCCCGCGCAACCGCACGCGGACATCCGAGCTCACGGGGATTCAGCGTAAGCGTCAGCTACCCGCGTGGGTTGCCGGGTCTCGGTGGCGCTCACCACATCCGGGGCCACCGCGTCGTGGATCAGCTCGCGGCCGGCGCGTGGCAGCGCCCGCCATGGCAATCGGGTGTACGTCACGGCGATCAGCAGCAGCACGATGATCGTGCTGGCCACAGTGGCGTCGACGATCTGGAACAACGCGAAGCGATCGCCGTTCGCGGTCGGGCCGAAAACGCCGACGACGATCGTGACCGCGATCGCCGCGATCCGGAAGCTGGGGCGGGTGGCCCAGGCGGCCAGCGGGATGATCGCCCACAGCAGATACCACGGCTGCACCACCGGAAACAGCAGCACGGTGATGCCCAGCGCGACGCCGAGTCCGCCGACCGGGTGCAATCGGCCACGGAACACCGCCACCAGCAGCCAGGCCACCATCACCGCGATGATCAGCACACCGATGCCACGGGTCAGCGACAACACGGCGGTGGTGTGATCGCCCAGCCCCAGCAGGATCCCGACTTGTCCGGTACCCAGCGCCAACAGCGTCGGCGGCGACATCCAGCTGCGCACCACATTGGCGGTGCCCAGCGTGTAGATCCAGCCGAAGCCGAGCCGGCTGGCCCAGCCGACCACAGCGATGACCGCCAGTGCCAACCCGGTCATCAGCCCGCCGGCCAGGAAGAGCGCGCGCAGGTTGCCGCCCCAGCGGTAGGCCAGGGCCATCGCCACAAATCCCAGCGCGAGTAGTGACGGCAACTTCACCTGCGAGGACAGCGTGATCAGCACAGCACCGCCGACCAGCATGCCCAGCGGCGCCCAGTCCTGGCGTTGACTTCGGTGCCGCGGCAGGTGGTGGGGCAGCAGCGCCCGCCCCGAGTCGAGGCCACGCAGCGCGAACTCGGTACCGGTCAGCATCAACCCGAGCATCAGCGCCTCGTTGTGGATCCCGGCCACCAGATGCATGATCAGCAGCGGATTAGCCGCGCCCAACCACAACGCGCTGACCTCGGCCACCCCGCAGCGGCGCGCCAGCCGCGGGGTCGCCCACACGATCAGGCCGACACCGATCAACACCACCAGCCGATGACACAGCACAGCGGCGACGATGTTTTCCCCAGTCAACTCGGAAATCCCGCGGCCGACCCACAAGAACAGCGGCCCGTAGGGCGCAGGCGTCTCCCGCCACAGGCTGGGGACCGACAGCGTGAACACGTGACCGAGGCCCAGGCCCGGGGCCGGACCGACCCGGTAGGGATCGAGACCTTCTCGGCAGATCTGGCTTTGCGCCAGGTAGGAGTAGACGTCTTTGCTGTACATCGGCGGGGCCACCAGCAGCGGCAACGTCCACAACAGCAGTGTCCGATCCAGTTCGCCGCGCGACATGCGCCGGTCGCCCAGGGCGAACCGGCCCAGCATCAGCCAGGCCAGCGCCATCATCACCGCGCCGGTGGTGGTCATCGTCAGCGACACCGTTTGGATGCGCGACGGCAGGTTGAGCAGCCGAACCCCGAACGTTGGATCCTGGACCACCGGCCGCGCCCCGGCCCCCAGCGCGCCGATCGCCATCAACACGGTGCCGGTCGCGCCGAACAACCGGGTGCGTCGGACCGCGACCAGTTCACTATCGTTGAGCGGCGAGCCCACGGCCTGTTCGTCGCCATGCCAACTGGCAATCGACGAACTCAGCGTGTGCTGGCGGGCTGCCACCAGTGCAGCGTAACCGCCGTGTAGGCCACCCCCGCTTTACCCATCGCCGGAATTGCGTCACACTGGTGTTGTGAAAATCCCGTCGGATGCGGTTGCGGCCGCGTCAGCGACACACGACGGCCACACTCGAGGCGCCGTCGTGCGGTTGCTGCTGGAAACTGGGTCGGTCACCGCAGGCAAAATCGGTGATCGGCTGGGTTTGTCCGCGGCTGGTGTTCGGCGCCATCTCGACGCGCTGATTGACGCGGGGGAGGCGGAGTCTGTTCCTGCAGCGGCCTGGCAGCAGGTTGGACGCGGCCGACCCGCGAAGCGGTACCGGCTGACTGCCGCCGGCCGCGCCAAGTTGGACCACAGCTACGACGACCTGGCGTCGGCGGCGATGCGGCAGTTGCGTGAAATCGGTGGTGAGGACGCCGTCCGCACCTTCGCCCGGCAGCGCATCGATGCGATTCTGTCCGACGTCGACCAGGCCGATTCCGATGCCGAAGCCGACGTTGAGGCGGCCGCCGGGCGGATCGCCGGCGCGTTGACCGAGGCCGGGTACGTCGCGACGACTACACGAGTCGACGGCCCGATTCACGGTGTGCAGATCTGCCAGCACCACTGCCCGGTGTCGCACGTGGCCGAGGAATTCCCCGAATTGTGCGAAGCCGAACAGCAGGCCATGGCCGAGGTACTCGGGACCCATGTTCAGCGGTTGGCGACCATCGTCAACGGCGACTGCGTCTGTACGACCCATGTTCCGCTCACCACCGACATCAACCAGCCCACACTTCGGCGCACAGCCCGCTCCGAAGCCACCACGAGCACCGAAGGAGCGTCGTTATGACTCTCACCCCAGAGGCCACCAAGGCCGCTGCCGCCGCGGGGCAGTTGACCCAGGAAGAGGCGATCGCCTCGCTGGGGCGCTATGAGTACGGCTGGGCCGACTCCGACACTGCCGGTGCCAGCGCCAAGCGTGGGCTTTCCGAAGCGGTGGTGCGTGACATCTCGGCGAAGAAGAACGAGCCGGAGTGGATGCTGAACAGCCGGCTGCGGGCGCTGCGGACCTTCGTCAAGAAGCCGATGCCGACGTGGGGCTCCGATCTCAGCGGCATCGACTTCGACAACATCAAGTATTTCGTGCGGTCCACCGAGCAGCAGGCCCAGACGTGGGAGGACTTGCCCGAGGACATCCGCAACACCTACGACCGGCTGGGCATCCCAGAAGCCGAGAAGAATCGTTACGTGGCCGGGGTCGCGGCCCAGTACGAGTCCGAAGTGGTGTACCACAAGATCCGCGAAGACCTTGAAGCACAAGGGGTTATCTTCTTGGACACCGACTCCGGTCTGCGCCAGCACGAGGACATCTTCAAGCAGTACTTCGGCACCGTGATCCCGGCAGGCGACAACAAGTTCTCCGCGCTGAACACCGCGGTGTGGAGCGGCGGGTCGTTCATCTACGTGCCGCCGGGCGTACACGTCGACATCCCGCTGCAGGCCTATTTCCGGATCAACACCGAGAACATGGGCCAGTTCGAACGGACGCTGATCATCGTCGACGAGGACGCCTACGTGCATTACGTGGAGGGCTGTACCGCACCGGTGTACTCGTCGGCTTCGCTGCACTCGGCGGTGGTGGAGATCGTGGTCAAGCCCGGTGGCCGGTGCCGTTACACCACGATTCAGAACTGGTCGAACAACGTCTACAACCTGGTGACCAAGCGGGCGCGTGCCGAGGCGGGCGCCACCATGGAGTGGGTCGACGGCAACATCGGCTCCAAGGTCACCATGAAGTACCCCGCGGTGTGGATGACCGGCGAGCACGCCAAGGGCGAGGTGCTGTCGGTGGCTTTCGCCGGCGAGGATCAACACCAGGACACCGGCGCCAAGATGCTGCATCTGGCGCCCAACACGTCGAGCAACATCGTGTCCAAGTCGGTGGCGCGCGGCGGCGGCCGCTCCTCCTACCGCGGTCTGGTCGAGGTGCACAAGGGCTCGCACGGGTCCCGGGCCAGTGTGAAATGCGATGCGCTGCTGGTCGATGACATCAGCCGCAGCGACACCTACCCGTACGTCGACATCCGCGAGGACGACGTGACGATGGGGCACGAGGCCACGGTGTCCAAGGTCAGCGACAACCAGCTGTTCTACCTGATGAGCCGCGGTCTCGGCGAAGACGAAGCGATGGCGATGGTGGTGCGTGGCTTCGTCGAGCCGATCGCCAAGGAGCTGCCGATGGAGTATGCGCTGGAGCTCAACCGGCTGATCGAGCTGCAAATGGAGGGCGCTGTCGGATGACGGCTGACAATCTGACAGCGGCTCTGGAAACTCCGGCGCTGAACAAGGGGGAGCAGTTCGCGTCGTTCGACGTGGACGCCTT
Source organism: Mycobacterium sp. NGS62 (assembly GCF_059812285.1). Taxonomy (NCBI): domain Bacteria; kingdom Bacillati; phylum Actinomycetota; class Actinomycetes; order Mycobacteriales; family Mycobacteriaceae; genus Mycobacterium; species Mycobacterium sp. NGS62. The sequence goes on from NZ_JCALCK010000011.1 coordinate 74,886, forward strand.
CGAGGTGCCACGCGGCCGTGACGAAACCTGGCGCTTCACCCCACTGCGGCGATTGCGCGGACTGCACGACGGTTCGGCGTTGGCCAACGGCAGCGCGCAAATCGCCGTCAGCGAGCAGCCCGGCGTGCGAGTCGAGACGGTACGGCGTGGTGACGAGCGGCTCGGCCAGGGCGGCGTGCCCGCTGACCGTGTTGCCGCCCAGGCGTTTTCGTCGTTCAACGCTGCGACGTTGGTCACGGTAGCCCGTGACACTCAAGTCCCCGACCCGGTGGAGATCGCGGTCACCGGTCCCGGCGAGGGAGCGGTGGCCTACGGCCATCTGCAGATCCGGGTCGAGGAGCTCGGTGAAGCGGTCGTGGTCATCGACAACCGCGGTAGCGGAACCTACGCCGACAACGTCGAACTCGTCATCGACGACGCCGCCCGACTGACCGTGGTGTGGATCGCCGACTGGGCCGACGACACCGTCCATCTCAGCGCACACCACGCCCGGCTCGGCAAGGACGCGGTATTGCGCCATGTCGCGGTCACCCTGGGTGGTGAGGTCGTGCGGATGTCGGGCGGGGTGCGGTTCGCCGCCCCCGGTGGAGATACCAGCCTGCTCGGCCTGTACTTCGCCGACGACGGCCAGCACCTCGAATCACGGCTGCTGATCGACCATGCCCAACCCGATTGCAAATCGGACGTGCTGTACAAGGGTGCGCTGCAAGGAGATCCGGACTCAGGCCGCCCCGATGCACACACCGTCTGGGTGGGTGACGTACTGATCCGCGCCGAGGCCACCGGCACCGACACCTTCGAGGTGAACCGTAACCTGGTGCTCACCGACGGCGCGCGGGCCGACTCGGTGCCTAATCTCGAGATCGAGACCGGGGAGATCGTCGGCGCCGGACACGCCAGCGCCACCGGACGATTCGACGACGAGCAACTGTTTTATCTACGTGCCCGCGGCATTCCCGAAGAGCAAGCCCGCCGGTTGGTGGTGCGTGGCTTCTTCGGGGAGATCATCGCCAAGATCGCGGTGCCCGAGGTACGCGAGCGCCTGACCACAGCCATCGAACACGAACTGGCCATCACAGAATCGAGAGCAACAGCCTCATGACCACTCTGGAAGTCAAAGACCTGCACGTCAGTGTCGAAAACCCGGCGGACGGCGACGAAATCGCCATTCTCAAGGGCGTCAATCTGACGGTGCGCTCCGGTGAGACCCACGCCGTGATGGGCCCCAACGGATCCGGCAAGTCCACCTTGTCGTATGCGATCGCAGGGCATCCGAAATACAAAGTGACTTCCGGTTCGATCACGCTCGACGGCCAGGATGTGCTCGAGATGAGCGTCGACGAACGCGCCCGGGCCGGACTGTTTTTGGCCATGCAGTACCCCGTCGAGGTGCCCGGCGTGTCGATGTCGAACTTCCTGCGCAGCGCGGCCACCGCCGTACGCGGCGAGGCACCGAAACTGCGGCACTGGATCAAAGAGGTCAAGGCCGCGATGGACAGCCTCGACATCGAGCCGGCGTTCGCCGAGCGCAGCGTCAACGAGGGCTTCTCCGGCGGTGAGAAGAAGCGCCACGAGATCCTGCAACTGGGGCTGCTGAAGCCGAAGATCGCGATCCTCGACGAAACCGACTCCGGGCTGGACGTCGATGCACTGCGCGTGGTCAGCGAGGGCGTCAACCGCTACGCGGAATCCGAGCACGGCGGCATCCTGCTGATCACCCACTACACCCGCATCTTGCGCTACATCCAGCCGCAATTCGTGCACGTCTTCATCGGCGGTCGAATCATCGAGTCCGGTGGTCCGGAGTTGGCCGACGAACTTGAAGAGAACGGTTACGAGCGATTCACCCAAGCGGCGGCCACGGGGGTCTAACCATGGCTACCGCTTTAGGTCGGACGCCCCTACTCGACCTTGCCGCGATCCGGGCTGACTTTCCGATCCTCAAGCGGGTGATGCGCGGCGGAAAACAATTGGCCTACTTGGATTCCGGTGCCACGTCACAGCGGCCAATCCAGGTGCTTGACGCCGAGCGCGACTTCCTCACCACCTCCAACGGTGCCGTACACCGCGGCGCCCACCAGCTGATGGAGGAGTCCACCGACGCCTACGAGCAAGGCCGCGCCGACATCGCGCAGTTGGTCGGCGCCGACACCGGCGAGTTGGTATTCACCAAAAACGCCACCGAGGCGCTCAACCTGCTGTCCTACGTGTTGGGCGACAGCCGTTTTGAGCATGCTGTCGGCCCGGGCGACGTCATCGTCACCACCGAGCTCGAACACCACGCCAACCTGGTGCCCTGGCAGGAGCTCGCCAAGCGCACGGGTGCCAGCTTGCGCTGGTATGGCATTACCGACGACGGCCGTATCGACCTGGAGTCTTTGCGACTTGACGAGCGTGTCAAAGTCGTGGCATTCAGCCACCATTCGAATGTCACCGGAGCGCTGGCTCCGGTGGCCGAACTGGTTGCCAAAGCCCGCGACGTGGGCGCGCTGGCCGTGCTGGACGCCTGCCAGTCGGTACCGCACGAGCCGGTCGACCTGCAGGCACTCGATGTCGACTTCGCGGCGTTCTCCGGACACAAGATGCTGGGGCCCAACGGTATCGGTGTGCTTTACGGTCGCCGCGAGCTTCTCGACGCGATGCCGCCGTTTCTCACGGGCGGCTCGATGATCGAAGCGGTCACCATGGAGGCCAGCAGCTATGCACCGGTGCCGCAGCGTTTCGAGGCCGGCACCCCGATGACCTCCCAGGTCGTCGGATTGGGTGCGGCGGCACGCTACCTGCAAGCCATCGGCATGGACGCAGTCGAGAACCATGAACGTCAGTTAACCGCCGCCGCGCTCGAGGGTCTGTCGGGTATCGAGGGCGTGCGCATCATCGGGCCCACGTCGATGGAAACCCGCGGATCCCCGGTGTCGTTCGTCGTTGACGGCGTGCACGCGCACGACGTCGGTCAGGTGCTCGACGATGAGGGCGTCGCGGTACGGGTAGGGCATCACTGCGCGATGCCGCTGCATCGCAGATTCGGCGTGGCGGCCACCGCGCGGGCATCGTTCGCCGTCTACAACACGCTTGACGAGGTCGAGCGCCTGGTGGCCGGTGTGCGGCGTGCCCAAGACTTTTTCGGGGGGCCCTGAGCGTGCGACTGGAGCAGATCTATCAGGACGTGATCCTCGATCACTACAAACACCCGCGACACCGGGGCCTGCGAGAGCCGTACGGGGCGCAGGTGTACCACGTCAACCCGGTTTGCGGCGACGAGCTGACTCTGCGGGTGGCGTTGTCCGAGGATGGCGAGCGCGTTGCCGACGTGTCCTACGACGGACAGGGCTGTTCGATCAGCCAGGCGGCGACGTCGGTACTCACCGAGCAGCTGATCGGTCAGAGCGTCGGACAGGCGCTGAAGACCGTCGCCGCGTTCACCGAGATGGTGTCGTCGCGCGGCACCGTCGAAGGGGACGAAGACGTCATCGGCGATGGCGTCGCGTTCGCCGGCGTGGCGAAGTATCCGGCGCGCGTGAAATGCGCGCTGCTGGGCTGGATGGCATTCAAAGACGCGCTGGCGCGGGCCATCGCGGAAACGTCGGCACTGGCCGAGGCCAGTACATCGCACTCAACCGGAGGTAGAAAATGAGTGAAACCACTACACCGCACGACGCGGTGCTCGCCGATGTCGACGAGGCGATGCACGACGTCATCGACCCCGAGCTCGGCATCAACGTCATGGACCTGGGCTTGGTGTACGGCTTGGAGGTCGAGCACGGTGATGAAGGCCCGGTGGCGTTGATCGACATGACCTTGACCTCACCGGCATGCCCGTTGCAAGACGTCATCGAGGACCAGTCGCGTGCCGCGCTCATCGGTGCCGGGCTGGTCAGTGAGCTGAAGATCAACTGGGTGTGGAACCCGCCCTGGGGCCCGGACAAGATCACCGACGACGGCCGCGACCAACTGCGCGCGCTCGGCTTCACTGTCTGACGCGGCGGCCTGAGCAGGTGCCGCCGTGATGCACTGACCTGCGCTATTCGGTTTCGTCGCGACCGTCTCTGGCTACCTACCATGGTTATGACTGATTCCGCGAAGTCCCGGGGAGCCGACCGAGCGGGCAGAAGCACGGAGCCGCACGTCGTCGTCATTTTCGGCGCCACAGGTGATTTAGCGCGCCGCAAGTTGCTGCCGGGCATGTTCCATCTTTCCTGCTCCAACCTCGCTCCCGAAATCCGCATCGTCGGCACGTCGCTGGACGACCTCGATACCGACGCGTTTCGTAAGCTGGCGCACAAGGCCTGCCACGAGTTCTCCAGCCACGAGGTCTCCGATGAATTGCTCGACCGGTTCAGCGCGAACTTGACCTACTTCCCGCAGAGCGCCGGCGCAGAAGCATTGGGCACAGCGGTGCGCGAGCAGATCGAGGAGCTCGGCGGTGATGCCCGGCTGCTGCACTATCTGAGCGTGCCGCCGTCGGCGGCGATGACCGTCCTGGAGACGCTGCACGAGGCGGACTTGGTGCAGCACTCCCGCGTGGTCATGGAGAAGCCGTTCGGCACCGATCTGCAGAGTGCGCGGGAACTCAACGAGTCGATCCATCAGCGCTTCGAAGAAGAACGGATTTTTCGGATCGACCACTTTCTCGGCAAAGAGCCCGCGCAGAACATTCTGGCCTTCCGGTTCGCCAACGGGTTATTCGAACCGATTTGGAACCGAAACTTCATCGACCACATCCAGATCGATGTGCCCGAGAAGCTCACGTTGGAGGGGCGGGCACAGTTCTACGAGTCGGTGGGGGCGTTCCGGGACATGGTGGTCACGCATTTGTTCCAGATCCTGGCGTTCGTGGCGATGGAACCGCCGACCGAGCTGGCTCCGCATGCGATCACCGACGAGAAGAACAAGGTGTTCCGCTCGATGCGCCCGCTCGATCCAACCCATGTCGTGCGCGGACAGTACAAGGGCTACCTCGACGAGCCCGGGGTGTCAGCGGGATCGGATACCGATACGTTCGTCGCGCTCAAGTGCGAGATCGACAACTGGCGGTGGGCGGGTGTCCCGTTCTATCTCCGCACCGGCAAGGGTCTCGCGGAGGGCCAACGCATCATCTCGATCGCATTCAACGAGCCGCCGAAGAGCATGTTCCCGCCCGGATCCGGTGTGGGACAACATGGTCCGGATCACTTGACGTTCGACCTCGCCGATGTGGGCAAGATGTCGCTGTCGTTCTACGGCAAGCGGCCCGGGCCGGGCATGAAGCTGGACAAACTCAGCCTGCAGTTCACGGTGGAAGAGACCGGACATGCCGGCGAGGTCCTCGAGGCCTACGAACGGCTCCTTCTTGACGCGATGCGGGGTGACCGCACGTTGTACACGACGGCCGAAGGCATCGAACGACTGTGGGAGATCTCGGCACCATTGTTGGATGATCCGCCGCCCGTGCGCAGCTATGACCTTGACTCGTGGGGGCCGAACGCCATCCATCAGTTGATTGCCCCGAGGGCCTGGCGACTGCCGTTCGAACGTGTTTGGCGAGGCAAGAGTTAGAACGCGGCCTCGGGGAGCCGCATGATGCCGTCGTCGAGGGATTCGATGATGCCGCGCAGCGCAGTCAAGTTCGGAAGTATGTTTTTGGCGAAGAACGACGCGGCCGCGATCTTGCCTTGGTAAAACGCGTCGTCGCTTTTCGTCGCGGCGTCGGCGATCGCCGCCGTCGCGACATCAGCCTGCACCAGCAGCCGCCAGCCGATGAGCAGATCACCGACGGCGAGCAGGAATCGCACCGAGGCAAGCCCCACCTTGTAGACCTCAAACACGTGCTGAGCGACGGCCATAAAGTATTGGCTCAGCGCGGCCGTCATCGCTTGGACGTCGTCGACGGCGACGCCCAGCAGGAGCGCGGGCTTTCGTAATGTCTCATCGCAGGTGTCGATGGTGTGGCGGATCTGAGACGTCACATGGTCCAACGCCGCTCCGCCGTCGCGGATGACTTTACGGAAAAAGAAGTCCAGCGCCTGGATGGCGGTGGTGCCCTCGTAGAGGGAATCGATCTTGGCGTCGCGGATGTACTGCTCGATGGGGTAATCGGCCACATAACCCGACCCGCCCAATGTCTGTAGCGACTCGGTGAGCGTTTCGTAGGCCCGTTCCGAGCCCGCTCCTTTGACGACGGGCAACAGTAAATCGGCGACCCGGGCCGTCATATCCGGGTCTGTGTCCGAGATCTGTTGCACGACAGTGTGTTCCTGGTGGGCAGCGGCATACATATAAAGTGCGCGCAGACCTTCGGCATACGCCTTTTGGGTCATCAAGCTGCGGCGCACATCGGGGTGGTGCATGATCGTCACCCGCGCCGCGGCTTTGTCGGTCATCAGAGTCAGATCCGGACCCTGCACCCGCTCCTTGGCGAAGGCCAGCGCGTTGAGGTACCCGGTGGACAGTGTGCCGGCAGCTTTGACGCCGATTGTCATGCGGGCGTGAGTGATAACGGTGAACATCTGCGCGATCCCGTTGTGCACGTCGCCGACCAGGTAGCCAACCGCGGGCAATCCATGGCCGCCGAATGTCAACTCGCAGGTGGGAGAGGACTTCAAACCCATCTTGTGTTCCAGCCCGGTAGCGAAAACACCGTTGCGCGAACCCAGTTCGAAAGTGTCCGGATCGAAGAGATACTTAGGTACGTAGAACAGGCTCAGCCCTTTGGTGCCGGGCCCGGCGCCCTCGGGGCGGGCAAGCACGAGATGGAAAATGTTCTCGGCGGTATCGCCGACGTCGCCTCCGGAGATGAACCGCTTGACGCCCTCGATGTGCCAACTGCCGTCCGGTTGCGCAACGGCCTTGGTGCGGCCTGCCCCGACATCGGAACCGGCGTCTGCCTCGGTCAGCACCATGGTGGCCGACCAGCCTCGCTGCAGGCCCGCGGTCGCCCACCGCTTCTGCTCATCGGTGCCCTCGATGTACAGCGCATTGGCCATCGCCGGGCCGAGGTTGTAAAAGAAGCCCGCGGACGGATTCGCGGAGAGCAGCATCTCGGTGATCGCCCAGGTCAGAGGTGCCGGCGCGGGAACGCCGCCGATCCCTTCGGCAAGGCCGATCCGCCACCACTCGGCGTCTTTGACCGCCTGCACGGATTTGGCGAACTCGGCCGGGACGCTGATTGTGTGGCGTTGCGGGTCGAAGACTGGTGGATTGCGGTCGCCGTCGGCGAAGGAGTCCGCGACCGGGCCCTCCGCCAAGCGAGCAACCTCGTCGAGCATCGAACAGACCGTGTCGGTGTCAAGATCGCGGTAGCGGCCGGCGCCCAGGACGCCGCCGATGTTCAATACCTCGAACAGGTTGAACGTGATATCGCGGACATTGGCGATGTAGTGCCCCACCGGTTCGCCCCCTTCTCTGCCGAACTGCAACGCAGTGTCCCCGAGGCCGGAAAGGGTACGCAAGCGTAACCTACGCTGACGCAACCGTAACCTACGGTGACGCAACCGTAGGGTCCGAGGTCAGCGTAGCGGGCGCGAGAATTGCTACAGGGCAGCCGTTTTCATGCTGTCTGCGTGGGTTGCCCTTAGCGGTGGAAGTGGGGCAGGCGGGGGATGTGGAAGTGGTGGTGTGGACGGCCCATCGGTGGACACGGTTCCAGGTCAACGCTGTCCGCATGCAGCACACCGCCGTGCTGCGTTCCCTGCGCAGCCAGGCACTTACCATTCTGGATCGCTTGTGCGGTGGTGACTGCGTGGTTTTGGTAGGTGGTCGAGTCGCTGACGTTGACGTCGGTGTGCACGGTCTTGCCGCTCGGATCGGTGCTGTCGACGGCAATCTTGTTGCCTGTCACTGACTTGACCGTCCCTGAAACACCGGCGGGCGGCCCGCCGGGTGGTGGCGGGCAGTCGCCGCCCACGGAAGGGCTGATAGTTACCGACTGTGCGGGGACCGGCCCGCCAGCGGGGGCGCTCTGCGCGACGGGCTCGACATCGACGCAACTGCCCGGGGTGATGTCGGTCAGCTGAGCCGGACGCAACTCGGTGACCATCGTCGCTGGGGTGAAGTCGACCGTCGCCGCGGTCCTGTCGCGCTGGGTCAGCTGGACCGTGTTGCCCGATACCGATTGGACCAGGCCTTCGACGTGGTCGTGGCCCATCGGGGGGGCCGGCGGCGGCTTGGGCGCAGAACTCGGCGCACTCGTCGTTGGACTTGCCGAAGCGCTGGGTTTGCCGGCGTTTTCATTATTCGAATTCCCGCATGCGGCGATCGCCAATGCGGTGAAGGCGGCTGCCGTAAGGGCTGCCAATCGACGAAGATGTGGGGTGGCGGACATGGGGGTCTCCGGCCTGGTTTGCGGTACACATGGATACCCGCTGCAGCGGCGGATCGAACAGTCATCAGCCGGGCTTAGAGTTGGGTCATGTTCTGGGTGTGCAGGACCTGTGGCGTCGAGCACGCGACCACATCGGCGGTGTGCACGATCTGCGCCGACGAACGGCAATGGGTGCCGAGCGGCGGTCAACAGTGGGCGACGCTCGAGCAACTCGCAGAAGAGGGAACGCGATCGCAGGTCACCGAGATCGAAGACGGACTTTTCGGAATCGGAAGCTCACCGCCGCTGGGCATCGGTCAACTGGGAAAACTGGTGTGCACCAACGCCGGCAATGTGTTGTGGGATCCCTCCGGCTTTGTCGACGACGCCGCCATCGCCGCCGCAACCGAGCGCGGTCCGGTCATTGGGATCGCGAGCAGTCATCCACACATGTTCGGCGCGCAGGTGGAGTGGAGTCGTCGGCTCGGCGGTGTCCCGGTGTACGTCAATGCCGCCGACGCCGAATGGGTGATGCGCCCCGACCCGGTGATCGAACTCTGGTCGGACACTCTGACGCTGACCCCGTCACTCACGGTGGTCCGGGTCGGCGGGCATTTCCCCGGCAGTGCGGTGGCTTGCTGGAGCGACGGCGCCGAAGGGCGCGGCGTGCTGCTGGTCGGGGACACCATCTTTCCCAACCCGGATCGGCGCACGGTCGGGTTCCTGCGCAGCTACCCGAATCGGCTGCCGCTGTCGGCAGCGGTGGTGCAGCGGATGGCCGACACGCTGTCGGGTCTGCGGTTCGACCGCATCTATGGCTTGTTCACCAACGCGATCGACACTGACGGACAGGCCACCGTCCAGCGATCGGCGGCGCGCCACGCAGCTTGGGTCCGCGGCGACTACGACCACCTCACCTAACGCCACGCCGAGCGGCCAGTTATGACACGCTGTTGGCCGGCGAACCGTGACATAAGTTCCCACTCGGCGAGGTTTAGGCGGGGAACATCGGCGCAGCTCGTGACGTTGAGCAGGGGGTGACTACCCAAGACCTCACCGCCGAACAGTTCAACGACACCATCAACGGCAACGACATCGTGCTCGTCGACTTCTGGGCTTCCTGGTGCGGACCGTGCCGTGCGTTTGCGCCGACCTTTGCCGCATCGTCGGAGAAACACCCCGACGTCGTGCACGCCAAAGTCGACACCGAAGCCGAACAGCAGCTGGCCGCGGCCGCCGATATCCGCTCCATCCCGACGCTGATGGCCTTCAAGAAGGGCAAGCTGGTGTTCAACCAGGCCGGCGCGCTGCCTCCGCCGGCGTTGGAGGAGCTGGTGCAAAAGGTCAAAGACTTCGACATCGACGCCGCGATCGCAGCCCAGGAGTCCGAGCCCGACCAGGCGTAGCGACGATCGCAAGCACTGCACGCGATAGCGTGCAGTTTCGTGAACTACGTACTCGTCGAGCATCCGCGACCGGCAGTCGCCCAGATCACCCTCAACCGGCCGGAGCGGATGAACTCCATGGCGTTCGACGTCATGGTCCCGCTCAAAGCGGCCTTGGAGGAGATCACCTACGACAACTCGGTACGGGTGGTCGTGCTGACCGGCGCCGGCCGAGGATTTTCCTCTGGCGCCGACCACAAATCGGCGGGCGCGGTGCCGCACGTCGACGGGCTGACCCGGCCGACCTACGCGCTGCGCTCGATGGAACTGCTCGACGACGTCATCCTGGGGCTGCGGCGCCTGCATCAACCGGTGATCGCTGCGGTCAACGGCGCGGCGATCGGCGGGGGGCTGTGTTTGGCGCTGGCCGCCGATATCCGGGTCGCGTCGACCGAAGCTTATTTCCGCGCCGCCGGCATCAACAACGGGTTGACCGCCAGCGAGCTCGGCCTGAGCTATCTGCTGCCCCGGGCCATCGGATCGTCGCGCGCCTTCGAGCTCATGCTCACCGGCCGTGACGTCGACGCTGAGGAAGCCGAGCGGATCGGCTTGGTGTCGCGTCAGGTTCCCGGTGAACAGCTGCTGGACACCTGCTATGCGATGGCTGAGCGGATCGCCGCATTCTCCCGGCCGGGAATCGAGTTGACCAAGCGCACACTGTGGAGTGGACTGGACGCCGCTAACCTGGAGGGGCACATGCAGGCCGAAGGCCTGGGACAGCTTTTTGTTCGTCTGCTCACCGCCAACTTCGAAGAGGCGGTCGCCGCGCGCGCAGAGAAGCGGCCGGCAGTGTTCACCGACGACAAGTAACGCAATTCGAATAGGAGAGTGACCGTGATCACGGCAACGGACCTCGAGGTCCGCGCTGGTGCGCGCACGCTGCTCTCCGCTGACGGACCGGCACTGCGGGTGCAGCCCGGTGACCGCATCGGGTTGGTCGGACGCAACGGCGCCGGCAAAACCACCACGCTGCGCATCCTGGCCGGCGAGGGCGAGCCGTATGCCGGAAAGGTGGCCCGCACCGGCGAGATCGGTTATCTGCCGCAGGATCCCAAAGAGGGCGACCTCGACGTGCTGGCCCGCGACCGGGTGCTCTCCGCGCGCGGCCTCGACACGCTGCTGACCGATCTGGAAAAGCAGCAGGCGCTGATGGCCGAAGTCGCCGACGACGACGCGCGCGACCGCGCCGTGCGCCGATACGGCCAACTCGAGGAGCGATTCGCCGCGTTGGGCGGCTACGGCGCCGAAAGCGAAGCCGGCCGAATTTGCGCCAGTCTCGGCTTGCCCGAGCGCGTGTTGACCCAGCCGCTGCGCACCCTGTCGGGCGGGCAGCGCCGCCGGGTGGAGTTGTCGCGCATCCTGTTCGCCGCCTCTGATACGGGCGCCGGCTCGGACACCACCCTGCTGCTCGACGAGCCGACCAACCACCTCGACGCCGATTCACTGGGCTGGCTGCGGGATTTCCTGCGCACGCATACTGGCGGGCTGGTGGTGATCAGCCACAACGTCGACCTGCTGGCCGATGTCGTCAATCGGGTGTGGTTCCTCGACGCCGTACGCGGCGAGGTCGACGTCTACAACATGGGCTGGCAGAAGTATCTCGATGCCCGGGCCACCGACGAGCAGCGCCGCCGCCGGGAACGGGTGAACGCCGAACGCAAAGCCACCGCGTTGCGCACCCAGGCCGCCAAGCTGGGCGCCAAGGCCACCAAAGCGGTTGCGGCGCAAAACATGTTGCGGCGCGCCGATCGGATGATGGCTGCGCTGGACGAAGAGCGGGCAGCCGACAAGGTGGCCCGGATCAAATTCCCGAGTCCGGCATCGTGCGGGCGCACGCCGCTGGTTGCCAACGGGCTGACCAAGATGTACGGCTCGCTGGAGGTGTTCACCGGTGTCGATCTGGCCATCGACCGCGGGTCGCGGGTGGTGGTGCTGGGACTCAACGGTGCCGGCAAGACGACGCTGTTGCGGCTGCTGGCCGGTGTCGAGCAAGCCGACGCCGGGGCGCTGGCGCCTGGACATGGTTTGAAAATCGGGTATTTCGCGCAGGAACACGACACCCTCGACGACACCGCGACGGTATGGCACAACATCCGGCACGCGGCGCCCGATTCCGGTGAGCAGGAGTTGCGTGGTCTGCTGGGCGCGTTCATGTTCAGCGGGCCGCAGCTCGACCAGTTGGCCGGCACGCTCTCCGGCGGAGAGAAGACCCGGCTGGCGCTGGCCGGGCTGGTGGCATCCACCGCGAATGTGTTGTTGCTCGACGAGCCCACCAATAATCTCGATCCGGCTTCTCGCGAGCAGGTCCTCGACGCGCTACGCAGTTACACCGGCGCAGTTGTACTGGTCACGCACGATCCGGGAGCAGCCGAGGCGCTGGATCCGCAACGCGTCGTGCTGTTGCCCGACGGCACCGAAGACCATTGGTCTAACGAGTATCGGGATCTCATCGAGTTGGCCTGACGGCGATTTCGCGAAATCGGTCCGGCGATGACGACCGCTTCCTACGCTGATGCGCGTGGGGTTCAGTGAAGCGGGGAGGTGCCGATGAGGAAGTCGAAGAAAACACGCGACCAATTGCTGGTCGAGTTGCGCAGCGCGTATGAGGGTGGGGCCAGCATTCGCACGCTGGTGGCATCCACCGGCCGCTCGTACGGATCAATTCACAGCATGCTGCGCGAGTCGGGCACGCCGATGCGCAGCCGCGGCGGGCCCAATCACCGCACCCGCACTCGCTAGCCCCGCGCGAGCGTGCGTGTCCCCGCCGACACTCCGTATTTGAACCTGGTTTGCTCGCACTCTCTCGCAAGGACAGAAGCTAGCTCTGCCGCACTGAGCTTTCGACCAAATCCAGCACGGCGGCAAGGCGCTGCACATCTTCACCGGATGCGAGCCGGGCCACCAACCCGTCCAGCACCAGGTCCAGGTAGCACTGCAGCACGTCGCTGGGCACGTCGTCGCGTAGCCGTCCGGCCTGCTTCTGCCGGCGCAGCCGATCGGTCGTCGCCGCGGCGAGTTCGGCGGAGCGCTCCGTCCACCCCCGGCTGAACGCCGGATCGTTGCGCAGCTTGCGCGCGATCTCCAATCGTGTGGCAAGCCAATCGAACTGGTCGGGCGCGGCGAGCAAGTCACGCATCACTTGGATCAGCCCCTCGCGGGATGCCACGGCCGCCATCCGCTCGGCATCCTCGCGCGCCAGTTCGAAGAACAGTGTGTCCTTGTCGCGGAAATGGTGAAAGATCGCACCCCGCGACAACCCGATGGCGCGCTCGAGCCGACGCACCGTCGCGTTCTCGTAGCCGTATTCGGCGAAGCAGCGGCGAGCGCCGTCGAGGATTTGACGGCGCCGGGCCGCCAGATGGTCCTGGCTGACCTTGGGCACAGGCGTCAGTGGCTAGTTTGACTTCAGCATGTTGCGCAGCACGTACTGCAAGATGCCGCCGTTGCGGTAGTAGTCGGCCTCACCGGGGGTGTCGATCCGCACCACCGCATCGAATTCGACCGGCTTGCCACCTTCCTTGCTGGCCTTGACGTGCACCGTCTTCGGCGCCTTGCCGTTGTTGAGCTCCTCGATACCGGTGATGTCGAACACCTCGGTGCCGTCGAGCCCCAGCGACTCGGCGCTGCGGCCCTCGGGGAACTGCAGCGGGATCACGCCCATGCCGATCAGGTTGGAGCGGTGGATGCGCTCGAACGACTCGGCGATCACCGCCCGCACACCCAGCAACAGCGTGCCCTTGGCCGCCCAGTCCCGCGACGACCCGGACCCGTACTCCTTGCCGCCCAGCACCACCAGCGGAACACCTTGTGCCGCATAGTTTTGCGCGGCGTCGTAGATGAACGCCTGCGGGCCGCCATCTTGGGTGAAGTCGCGGGTGTAGCCGCCGGCAACGTCGTCGAGCAGCAAGTTGCGCAACCGGATGTTGGCGAAGGTGCCGCGGATCATCACCTCGTGGTTGCCGCGCCGCGACCCGAAGGAGTTGTAATCTTTGCGCTCGACGCCGTGCTCGTCGAGGTATTGCGCTGCCGGCGTTCCCGGCTTGATGCTGCCCGCCGGCGAGATGTGGTCGGTGGTCACCGAATCGCCCAGCAGCGCCAGCACTCGGGCGCCGCTGATGTCGCTGACCGGTTCCGGGTCGGCCGACATCCCCTCAAAATACGGCGGCTTACGCACGTAGGTCGAATCCGCGTCCCACTCAAAGGTATTGCCGCTGGGCGTGGGCAGGTTACGCCAGCGCTCATCGCCCTTGAACACATCGGCGTAGTTCTTGGTGAACATCTCCTGGTTGATCGCCGACGCGATGGTGTCGGAGACATCCTTCTGCGACGGCCAGATGTCACGCAAGAAAACGTCGTTGCCCTCTTCATCTGTACCGAGTGCTTGCGACTCGAAATCGAAGTCCATGGACCCGGCCAGCGCGTAGGCAACCACCAGCGGGGGAGACGCCAGGTAGTTCATCTTCACGTCCGGGTTGATGCGGCCCTCGAAGTTGCGGTTGCCCGATAGCACCGCCGAGACCGAAAGGTCGTTGTCGTTGATCGCCTTCGAGATTTCCTCGGGCAGCGGGCCGGAGTTGCCGATGCACGTCGTGCAGCCGTAGCCGACCAGATAGAAGCCCAGTTTTTCCAGATACGGCCACAGGCCAGCTTTTTCGTAATAGTCGTGAACAACCTGTGAGCCCGGGGCCATCGTCGTCTTCACCCACGGCTTGGAGGCCAACCCCTTCTCCACGGCGTTGCGTGCCAACAGCGCCGCGCCCAGCATCACCTCCGGGTTTGAGGTGTTGGTGCACGACGTGACCGCGGCAATCACCACCGCGCCGTGGTCGAGCACGAACTCGCCCAGTTCCTTGGACTGCACCGAAACCGGGTTGCTGGCACGGCCTTCGGCATGAACAGCGGCCGACTTGGCCGCGGGGGTTTCGCCGTTCTCGGCGAACGATATGTTGCGCACTGCATCGCTGGCCGGGAAAGTTTCGTCGACGGCCTCGTCGAGTTTCGTGTATTCCTGCTTGTCGGGATCGTCGCCGACGTAGTTCGGAATCTGCTCGCGGAAGGTGGCTTTGGCGTCGGACAGCGCGATGCGGTCCTGCGGACGCTTCGGCCCCGCGATTGACGGCACCACATCGGACAGGTTGAGCTCGATGTATTCGGAGAATTCCGGTTCGTGGGCCGGGTCGTGCCACATGCCCTGCTCTTTGGCGTATGCCTCGACAAGCGCCAACTGCTCCTCATTGCGCCCGGTGAACCGCAGGTAGTCGATGGTCTCCTGGTCAATCGGGAAAATCGCTGCGGTAGAACCGAATTCGGGGCTCATGTTGCCCAACGTAGCGCGGTTGGCCAACGGCACCTCGGCCACGCCCTCACCGTAGAACTCAACAAATTTGCCGACCACACCGTGTTCGCGCAGCATCTCGGTGACGGTGAGCACGACGTCGGTGGCGGTCACACCAGGCTGGATCTCACCGGTCAGCTTGAAGCCGACCACCCGCGGGATCAGCATGGACACCGGCTGGCCGAGCATCGCTGCCTCGGCCTCGATGCCGCCAACGCCCCAGCCCAGCACGCCCAGGCCGTTGACCATCGTGGTGTGTGAGTCGGTTCCCACACAGGTGTCCGGGTAGGCCACCCCGTCGCGCTCCATCACCACGCTGGCCAGGTATTCGATGTTGACCTGGTGCACGATGCCCGTTCCGGGCGGCACCACCTTGAAGTCTTGGAAGGCGCCCTGCCCCCAACGCAGGAACTGGTAGCGCTCCCCGTTGCGCTCGTACTCGATCTCGACATTGCGCTCGAACGCATCGGCGCGGCCGAAAAGATCCGCGATCACCGAGTGATCGATCACCAGGTCGGCCGGCGCCAACGGGTTGACCTTTTCGGGGTTGCCGCCCAGTTCGCCGACGGCCTCGCGCATGGTGGCCAAGTCGACGATGCAGGGCACGCCGGTGAAGTCCTGCATCACCACTCGGGCCGGCGTGTACTGGATTTCGATGCTGGGCTCGGCCTCGGGGTCCCAGTTCGCGATGGCCTGGATGTGGTCTTTGGTGATGTTGCTGCCGTCCTCGTTGCGCAGCAGGTTTTCGGCCAGAACCTTGAGACTGTAGGGGAGTTTCTCGGTGCCCGGCACCGCGTCGAGGCGATAGACCTGATAACCCTTGTCGCCGACCTTCAAGGTTTTGCAGGCGTCGAACGAATTCACCGAATCCTTGCTGCTCACATCAACTCCCATGATTGAGTTCATCGGCGGCAACCCAATGCAGCCGGCTACGCCGCAGTTGCGATCGCCGCTAGTTCTGCCCGCCGACGGGCCGTGTCAACGGGGTGGGACTACCCTAACAGTACGCTTGTCCTGCATTCCGGGCGCCTGCCCGTACCCACAGTGTTGTCCCGTCGACGGCTGCTGTCACCGGCCATCGGCCAGTCAAGCGCTGATGGCGCGCCTTGCCCCCGCAAGCGGGAGGTACCCCCGCCTCAGGCCGCCTTGCGGCCTGCATCGGCGCCGCGCGGTACGGTCTTGATCCGTGACCACCCCGCACGCGCCCGCATACATCCCGGGCGAGATCTGTGGCACTGTCGGCGCCGATCCGGCGACCCCGCCTGATCAATGCATGGCACTGGTCCGGGGGCAGATCGACGCCGAATCCGTCAGCGCTCCGGCGGCGGTCAAGCCGGCGCTACTCGAGGTGGTCAACCAGGCCCGCGGCGACGGCATCGACCTGAAGATCGTCGTGCTGGACCACAACCCGCAGAACGACCCGCCGCTGCGCGACGTCGCGACCGTGGTCGGTTCTGACCATCCGGACGCCACCGTGCTGGTACTCAGCCCGTCGTTCGTCGGCTCCTACAGCACGCACTTCCCGCGGTCGACGCTGGAAATCGGCGAAGACAACGCCAAGACCGGCAACCCGGTTGTCTCCGCACAGAATTTCCTGCACCAGTTGAATACGCCGCAGTTCCCCTGGGCCGCACTGACAATAGTGCTGTTGATCGGCGTACTGGCCGCCGTCGTCGGGACCCGGATTCTGCAGCTGCGCGGTAGGCGCTCAGCAACGCCCGAACAAGACACCGAAACGCTGGACAGCCCGCCGGAGCGAAGCGTCTAACTCGCGATATGCGACATGTGTCGCATAGCCGTCCGCTAATAGCTTGCTGACTTGGCAAATTGGCCAGGTCACCATTAGGTCACAATCATTTCAATTACAGAGTTGTAGTTTGTGACTAAAGTTTCCAATGAGCCACCTGTGACTTACGGTGCAGTTGATGTTTGTGTTCTTTTCGTGCTTCCAGTGACAACTGGGGCCGACGCCGTCCGTCCAGCGTTGAGCCATAGGGAGACTAATGAGGCGCATCCGCCGCGGCTCGCTTTCTCGATTGGCCCCGAGCCTTCGATCAGCCGCCAAGCTGGCCCGCCCGCTTGCGCCGGCGGGACTCAGCATGGTTGTGCTGCTGGGCACACCGGGGCTCGCGACGGCGGATCCCGGTGCCGCCCCCGACACTTTGGCGGCGCTGATCGCTGACGTCGCCAAGGCCGACCAACGTCTACAGGATCTCAGCGCGGCCATCCGGACCGAACAAGAAAGCGTGAACAAGGCTCTGGTCGACGTGGAGACCGCGCGCGACAACGCCGCGACGGCCCAGCACGACGTCGAGGTCAGCCAGCAGGGCGTTAAGGATGCCACCGCCGCAATCAGCGCGGCCCAGCACCGGTTCGACAGTTTCGCCGCAGCCACCTACATCAATGGACCGTCGGACAGCTACCTCACCGCTGCCGGCCCCGACGACATCATCGCCACCGCTACTGCGGGGCGAGCGCTGGCTGCCAGCTCGCAGCGCATGATGGACAACCTGCAACGGGCCCGCACCGAGCAGGTGAATAAGGAGTCCGCAGCACGATTGGCCAAGCAGAAGGCCGACAAGTCCGCTGCCGACGCCCAGTCCAGCCAAGATGCTGCGGTGGCGGCGCTCACCAGCGCCCACCGCAAGTTCGCCGAGCAGCAGCAGGAAGTAAACCGTCTGGGCGCCGAACGCGACGCGGCCCGGATCAGACTCGACGCCGCCCGCAATTGGTCGGCACCGGGGGGCGGACCAGGTTCCGGCCCGCGGGCGGCGTCGCCACCCGGTGACCGCTGGGACTCCGGCGCGCAAGGTGCGGCAGCAGCACCGGCCCGGAACCCCAATCAGTGGGACGGGGTGTGGGACCCCACCCTTCCGATGGTGCCCAGCGCCAACATTCCCGGCGATCCGATCGCCGTGATCAATACCGTCCTGGGGATTTCGGCGACCTCGTCGCAGGTCACCGCGAATATGGGGCGCAAGTTTCTGCAGTCGGTGGGCCTGATCAAGCCCGACGCTCCTGACCCGGGCATCACCAACGGCCGGATCCCACGGGTCTATGGACGGCAGGCCTCCGAATATGTGATCCGGCGTGGAATGTCGCAGATCGGGGTGCCCTATTCGTGGGGCGGTGGCAATGCCGCCGGCCCGAGCAACGGCATCGGCTCCGGCTCGGGCACAAACGGATTCGACTGCTCGGGTCTGGTGCTGTATTCGTTCGCCGGGGTGGGCATCAAGCTGCCGCACTACTCGGGTTCGCAGTACAACCTGGGCCGCAAAATCCCATCGGCGCAGATGCGCCGCGGCGACGTGATCTTCTACGGCCCCGGTGGCAGCCAGCACGTGACGATCTACCTGGGTCAGGGTCAGATGCTCGAGGCCCCCGACGTCGGGCAGACGGTGAAGGTGTCCCCAGTGCGCACCAGCGGGATGACGCCCTACGTGGTGCGCTACATCGAGTACTGACAGTGAAAATATTTCTGCTGCACAGGGCATCTCGTGCGATCAAGCTGACCTGGGCGGTGTCGGCGGTGATCGGGCTGTTGATCGCTCTGGCCGGTCCCGCCGCTGCTGAGGAAGGCGGCTGGGATCCGACATTGCCGGCGACCATCAGCGCCGGTGCGCCGGGGGACCCGCTCGCCATCGCCAACGCATCGTTGAACGCCACCGCCCAGGCGACCCAGAGCACGCTCGATCTGGGCCGGCAATTCCTCGGCGGGCTCGGAATCAACCTGGGTGGGAGCAGCAACGCGAGCACTGCGCCGACCCGGATTCCCCGGGTGTACGGCCGTCAGGCCGTCGAGTATGTGATCAAACGTGGGTCGTCGCAGATGGGGGTGCCGTATTCGTGGGGTGGCGGCACCCCCAACGGCCCCAGCAAGGGCGTGGACTCCGGCGCAGACACCGTCGGCTTCGACTGCTCGGGTTTGATGCGGTATGCCTTCGCCGGGGTTGGCGTGTTGATCCCGCGATTCTCCGGTGATCAGTACACCGCGGGCCGACACATTCCACCGTCGCAGGCCAAACGCGGTGACCTGATCTTCTACGGTCCTGGCGGCGGCCAGCACGTCACCATGTACCTGGGCAACGGTCAGATGCTCGAAGCATCCAGTATCGCCGGCAAAGTCACGGTCAGTCCGGTGCGCACCGCCGGCATGACGCCGTTCGTGACCCGGATCATCGAGTACTGACGGGCATGCCAAGGAACCGCCCGCGTCGACGGAACCCGGGCGGCCTGGAATAGTTGAACGCGGGCACGCCGCTGCCCCGCGACGTTCGTCGTGCGAGCAGTCGTGTCTGGATAGAGCTGTGGAAGGGTTGTACCGATGACATCAGCAGGTGGCGCCAGCGGGTACTCGGGTCCGGGCGGGCCACCGACGACGCCCGCGCACGCGGCGCCGCCGGGCGGTGGCAACGGGCTGGCTGCCGAGGTACACACCCTGGAACGGGCCATTTTCGAGGTCAAGCGGATCATCGTGGGCCAGGACCAGCTGGTGGAGCGGATGCTGGTCGGCTTGCTGTCTAAAGGCCATGTGCTGCTCGAAGGTGTGCCCGGCGTGGCCAAGACCCTGGCAGTGGAAACCTTCGCCCGGGTGGTCGGCGGGACGTTCGCCCGCATCCAGTTCACGCCGGACCTGGTGCCCACCGACATCATCGGTACCCGGATCTACCGGCAGGGCAAGGAAGAGTTCGACACCGAACTCGGCCCGGTGGTGGTCAACTTCTTACTCGCCGACGAGATCAACCGGGCGCCGGCCAAGGTGCAGTCGGCGCTGTTGGAGGTCATGCAGGAGCGCCACGTCTCCATCGGTGGCAAGACCTTCCCGCTGCCCAACCCGTTTTTGGTGATGGCTACCCAGAACCCGATCGAGCATGAAGGTGTCTATCCGCTGCCCGAGGCTCAGCGGGACCGCTTCCTTTTCAAGATCAACGTCGGCTACCCCTCACCGGAGGAGGAGCGCGAGATCATCTACCGGATGGGCGTGACGCCTCCCCAGCCCAAGCAGATCCTCGACACCGGCGACCTGCTGCGGCTGCAGGAAATCGCATCCAACAACTTCGTGCACCACGCACTGGTCGACTATGTGGTGCGCGTTGTCACCGCCACCCGCCACCCTGAACAACTCGGAATGAACGACGTCAAGAGCTGGATCTCGTTCGGCGCATCCCCGCGTGCGTCACTGGGCATCATCGCAGCGTCGCGTTCGCTGGCGTTGGTGCGTGGCCGTGACTACGTGATCCCGCAGGACGTCGTCGAGGTCATCCCCGACGTGTTACGGCACCGACTGGTGCTCACCTACGACGCCCTCGCCGACGAAATCTCCCCGGAGATCGTCATCAACCGCGTTCTGCAGACGGTGGCCATGCCGCAAGTGAATGCCGTTCCGCAGCAAGGACATTCGGTGCCTCCGGTGATGCAGGGTGCTGCGACCGCGGCTAGCGGTCGGTGACTGATCCCGAGGCGCGGGCGGTAGTCCATCCGCCGTCGATGCAACGCGGCAACATCGACGACCCGAAGCTGTCGGCAGCGCTGCGGACTCTTGAGCTGACCGTCAAACGCAAGCTCGACGGCGTCTTGCACGGTGATCACCTCGGCTTGATTCCCGGTCCCGGCTCCGAGCCGGGGGAGTCGCGCGAGTATCAGCCCGGTGACGACGTCCGCCGGATGGACTGGGCGGTCACCGCGCGTACCACTCACCCCCATGTCCGGCAGATGATTGCCGACCGCGAACTGGAGACCTGGTTGGTGGTCGACATGTCGGCCAGCCTGGACTTCGGTACCGCAGTCTGCGAGAAACGCGATCTGGCGGTCGCGGCCGCGGCCGCCATCACGTTCCTCAACAGCGGCGGCGGCAACCGGCTCGGCGCGCTCGTTGCCAACGGCGCGCAGACAATCCGGGTGCCGGCCCGCTCCGGGCGCCAGCATGAGCAGACGCTGCTGCGCACCATCGCCACTACACCCAAGGCGCCGGTCGGAGTGCGCGGTGATCTGGCAGCGGCCATCGATGCGCTGCGCCGGCCGGAGCGTCGCCGCGGAATGGCCGTGATCATCAGCGACTTCCTCGGCCCGATCAACTGGATGCGCCCGCTGCGCGCGATCGCGGCCCGCCATGAGGTGCTCGGCATCGAAGTGCTCGACCCTCGCGACGTCGAGCTGCCCGACGTCGGCGACGTCGTCCTACAGGACGCCGAATCCGGGGTCACCCGGGAGTTCACCATCGACGCGCAGCTGCGCGACGACTTCGCCAAGGCCGCGGCGGCTCATCGCGCCGAGGTGGCCCGCACGCTTCGCAGCTGCGGAGCGCCGCTGCTGTCGTTGCGCACCGACCGCGACTGGATCGCCGACATCGTCCGCTTCGTCGAATCGCGGCGCCGCGGTGCATTGGCGGGGCGCCAATGACGGTGCCGTTGCTCGGGCCGATGACCCTGACCGGGTTCGCCCACGCGTGGTGGTTTCTGTTCCTGCTGGTGGTTCTGGGGATCGTCGCGCTTTACATCATCGCCCAGGTGTCCCGGCAGCGCCGGATGCTGCGCTTCGCCAACATGGAGCTGCTGGAAAGCGTGGCGCCCAAGCAGCCCACCCGCTGGCGGCATCTGGCGGCGATCCTGCTGTCGGCGGCCTTGGTGCTGTTGACCATCGCAATGGCCGGCCCCACCCACGATGTGCGGATTCCGCGCAACCGCGCGGTGGTGATGCTGGTGATCGACGTGTCGCAGTCCATGCGCGCCACCGACGTCGACCCCAACCGCATGGTGGCCGCGCAGGTGGCCGCCAAGGAGTTCGCCGGCGAGCTGACGCCGGGGATCAACCTGGGATTGATCGCCTATGCCGGGACGGCGACGGTCCTGGTGCAGCCGACCACCAACCGGGAGGCGACCAAAGTCGCGCTGGACAAGTTGCAGTTCGCCGACCGCACGGCCACCGGCGAAGGCATCTTCACCGCGCTGCAGGCCATCGCCACCGTCGGCGCGGTGATCGGCGGCGGCGACACCCCGCCGCCGGGTCGCATCGTGTTGTTCTCCGACGGTAAGGAAACGGTGCCGACCAATCCGGACAACCCCAAGGGCGCGTTCACCGCGGCGCGCACCGCCAAGGACCAGGGCGTGCCGATCTCCACGATTTCTTTCGGCACCCCGTACGGGTTCGTCGACATCAATGGCCAGCGCCAGCCGGTTCCCGTCGATGACACCACGATGAAAAAGGTTGCCGAGCTCTCCGGCGGCAACAACTACAGTGCGTCGAATCTGCAGCAGCTCAAAGAGGTCTACGCAACTTTGCAGCAGCAGATCGGCTACGAGACGATCCGCGGCGACGCGAGCGTCGGCTGGCTGCGGCTTGGCTCGTTGATCCTGGCGCTGGCCGCCTTGGCGGCGCTGCTGATCAACCGCAGATTACCTACGTAACTTGCCGCCGAGTGGCCACTTAATGCACGCGTCCGCCCAAAAGGCGTGTCACAAGTGGCCGCTCGACGATGCGATAGGTTGTCGGGGTGACTGACACGGGGAGGCCACCGTTCGTGGCCCGATCAGTACTGGTGACGGGCGGAAACCGGGGAATTGGTCTGGCGATCGCGCAGCGGCTGGCCGCCGACGGCCACAAGGTGGCAGTCACGCACCGCGGATCCGGGGCGCCCGAGGGGCTGTTCGGTGTCGTGTGCGACGTCACCGACAACGAGGCCGTCGACCGCGCCTTCAAGGAGGTCGAGGAGCACCAGGGCCCAGTCGAGGTGCTGGTGTCCAATGCCGGCATATCCAAGGATGCGTTTCTCATCCGAATGACAGAGGAGCGGTTCGAGGAGGTCATCAACGCCAACCTCACCGGGGCCTTCCGGGTTGCCCAGCGCGCCTCGCGCAGCATGCAGCGCAAGCGTTTCGGCCGGATCATCTTCATCGGGTCGGTCTCCGGCAGTTGGGGCATCGGCAACCAGTCCAACTACGCGGCCGCCAAGGCCGGCCTGATCGGCATGGCCCGCTCGATCTCCCGGGAGCTGTCCAAGGCCAACGTGACCGCGAATGTGGTGGCGCCGGGCTACATCGACACCGAGATGACCCGTGCCCTGGACGAACGGATCCAGGAAGGTGCGCTGGACTTCATCCCGGCCAAGCGGGTCGGCACCGCCGCCGAGGTCGCCGGGGCGGTCAGCTTCCTGGCGTCCGAGGACGCCAGCTACATTGCCGGCGCCGTGATCCCGGTCGATGGCGGCATGGGCATGGGCCACTGAAGACTTCGACACAAACACTTAGGACGGACATGGCAGGACTGCTCGAAGGCAAACGGATTCTGGTCAGCGGAATCATCACCGACGCGTCGATCGCGTTCCACATCGCCCGGGTAGCGCAGGAAGAAGGCGCGGAGCTGATCTGCACCGGGTTTCAGCGGATGCGCTTGATCGAGCGCATACTCGGCCGGCTGCCGCAAAAGCCGCCGCTGCTCGAGCTTGACGTGCAGGACGAGAAGCACCTGGACACCCTGGCCGATCGGGTCGCGGAGGTGATCGGCGAGGGCACCAAGCTGGACGGCGTGGTGCACTCGATCGGTTACATGCCGGAAACCGGGATGGGCATCAACCCGTTCTTCGATGCACCGTATGAGGATGTCGCCAAAGGCATTCACATCTCGGCATATTCGTATGCGTCGCTGGCCAAGGCGCTGCTGCCGATCATGCGTCCGGGCAGCGCAATCGTGGGTATGGATTTCGACCCGACGCGGGCGATGCCGGCCTACAACTGGATGACGGTGGCCAAGAGCGCGCTGGAGTCGGTGAACCGGTTCGTCGCGCGGGAGGCCGGTCAGTACGGTGTGCGCTCCAATCTCGTTGCGGCCGGGCCGATTCGAACGCTTGCTATGAGCGCGATCGTCGGTGGTGCACTCGGCGAAGAGGCCAGCGGCCAGATGCAGTTGCTCGAGCAGGGCTGGGACCAGCGCGCGCCGATCGGGTGGAACATGAAGGACCCGACCCCGGTCGCCAAGACGGTCTGCGCCGTACTGTCTGACTGGCTACCGGCCACCACGGGCGACATCATCTACGCCGACGGCGGAGCGCACACCCAGTTGCTCTGATGGACTTTGACGCCGTCCTGCTGCTGTCGTTCGGCGGACCCGAGGGCCCCGAGCAGGTGCGGCCGTTCCTGGAGAACGTCACCCGCGGCCGCGGTGTGCCGCCGGAGCGTCTCGACGAGGTCGCCGAGCACTATCTGCATTTCGATGGAGTGTCGCCGATTAACGGCATCAACCGCGCGCTGGTCACCGAGCTACGTGCCGAACTGGCTGAACGCGGCGCCGATCTGCCGGTATATTTCGGTAACCGCAACTGGGAACCCTACGTCGAAGATGTCGTCGCGACCATGCGAGACAACGGCATTCGCCGCGCTGCGGTGTTCACCACGTCGGCGTGGAGCGGTTACTCCAGTTGCACCCAATATGTCGAGGACATCGCCCGGGCGCGCAGAGCAGTCGCCCCCTCCGCACCGGACCTCGTCAAGCTGCGGCCCTACTTCGACCATCCGCTGTTTGTGCAGATGTTCGCCGAGGCGATCGCCGCTGCCGCCGACACCGTACCGGCAGACGCACGACTGGTGTTCACTGCACACTCCATCCCGATAGCTGCCGATCAGCGCTGCGGCCCGCGCCTATACAGCCGCCAAGTCGGCTATGCCGCAAGGCTGGTCGCCGCCGCCGCCGGATACCGGAACTATGACGTGGTCTGGCAGTCGCGATCGGGTCCGCCTCAGGTTCCGTGGCTGGAACCAGATGTGGCCGACCATCTTTCAACGCTCGCCGACACCACGTCTGTGATCGTCTGCCCGATCGGCTTTGTCGCCGACCACATTGAAGTGGTGTGGGATCTCGACCATGAGCTGCGGAAGCAGGCTGACGCAGCGGGCATGGCTTTCGCGCGGGCCGCCACACCCAACGCTGATCGCCGATTCGCACGGCTGGCCATCGATTTGATCGATGAACTGCGCGACGGCCGCCAGCCTAACCGTACGACGGGTCCCGACCCGGTGCCCGGCTGCGGGGCGAGTGTTAACGGCATACCGTGCGGGCCGCCACACTGCGCGGCCGAGTGGGCGCTCAGCCCTGCCACGCCGACTGCAGAATTGCGCTGATTGCAGCCATCCGCGCAGAACGCACCACAGTGGCCAGCGGTTGCAGCGCGGCGCTGGCGATTCGTGCTTCCGATGACGATTGCGTCCCGGTCCGGCTCAATTCGGCGCTGACGGTCACGATCGCGTCGACGTGCGCCGCGGTCTCCAGTACCCGCACGGCGCGCGGCGGCGCGTGGTCGGGAATGCGATGACAGCGCGTGGTTTCCAGCTGCTGCTCGACGAGGCCGCGCGGGTCGTCGACATCCGAGCCGGCCGAGCCAAGACCGATGGTGCCGAGCGCTTCCGCAGCCGACCGTACCGTTGACCGCAGCCCATATTCTGCTTCGCCGAGCTCGTCGTGGTCGTGTACCGGCAAGCCGGTCAGTGAGTAGACCGTCCACGACAGTGCATCTGATTCCGGGGCATCGGTGTCCGCGTCGGATTCGTCATATCGAAAATCGGGAACTAACCCGACGGCCACCGTGGAGTCGTCGCGGTCAGACACCACTACCGCCTCACCGACCGCCAGCGCCTCGCGCTCGAACTGCGTGCCGGCAGCCAGCCCGCGAACATCACCTGGCACCGGCAATACCAGGTTGATCGCCGGCGCGGACATCGGCGGCCGGCCGGCCGCGGTGCGCAGAGTTTGCAGCAGCGACACCGCGCCGGCGTTGTCCAGATCCGGCCAGGGCAGACCAGTGTACCCGGCCGCGACAGCGTCATATGCGGTGACGGATTGCGCTGGCGCCCAAAGCGATAACGCATCGAGGACATCATCGGGCGCGGCCTTGCCGGCGAGCCAGGCATTGGCCCATACCGATAGCGAAGCGCTGGGGCACCACATGATCCGCAGTCTAGTTGTTGTTCGCCGTGATCGACGCGCCGCGCGTTATCCTGGCGGCATGCCCGCCGCCCTGATTTGGCTGATCTTCGCGCTGGGCCTCGCTGGTGCCGAGGCGCTGACCGGCGACATGTTCTTGTTGATGCTCGGCGGCGGGGCGCTGGCTGCGGCCGGAAGCAGTTGGCTTTTGGACTGGCCGGTCTGGGCCGACGGCGCGGTGTTCGCAGTGGTTTCCGTCCTGCTGCTGATCCTGGTCCGACCGGGGCTGCGGCGACGGTTGACCCCTGCGAAAGACGCGCAGACCGGTGTCCAGGCGCTGGAAGGCAAAAGTGCGCTCGTGCTCGATCGGGTCGCGCGCCATGAGGGCCAGATAAAGCTGGGCGGCGAGGTGTGGACGGCACGGCCGTTCAACGACGGCGACGTCTACGAGCCCGGTGACCAGGTGACCGTCATGCACATCGACGGAGCCACCGCCGTGGTCTGGAAGAACGTCTAACAGAGAGGAATCGGAGAATGCAAGGTGCAGCTGCCGGTTTGGTGTTTCTCGCGGTCCTGGTGATTTTCGCGGCCATCATTGTGGCCAAGTCCATCGCGTTGATCCCGCAGGCCGAGGCGGCGGTGATCGAGCGGCTGGGCCGCTACAGTCGCACGGTCAGTGGGCAGCTGACACTGCTGGTGCCGTTCATCGACCGCATCCGCGCCCGCATTGACCTGCGCGAGCGGGTGGTGTCGTTCCCGCCGCAACCGGTGATCACCGAGGACAACCTGACGCTGGCCATCGACACCGTGGTCTACTTTCAGGTCACCAATCCGCAGGCGGCGGTCTACGAGATCAGTAACTACATCGTCGGGGTCGAGCAGTTGACCACCACCACGTTGCGCAACGTGGTCGGCGGGATGAACCTCGAGCAGACCTTCACCTCGCGCGATCAGATCAACCAGCAATTACGTGGTGTCCTCGACGAAGCCACCGGCCGCTGGGGTCTGCGGGTGGCCCGTGTCGAGTTGCGCAGCATCGATCCACCGCCGTCGATCCAGGCGTCGATGGAAAAGCAGATGAAGGCCGACCGGGAGAAGCGGGCGATGATCTTGACCGCCGAAGGCCAGCGGGAGTCGGCGATCAAACAGGCCGAGGGACAGAAGCAAGCGCAGATCCTCCAAGCCGAAGGCGCCAAGCAGGCCGCGATCCTGGCCGCCGAGGCCGACCGGCAGTCGCGGATGCTGCGCGCGCAAGGGGAGCGGGCGGCTGCCTATCTGCAGGCCCAAGGCGAGGCCAAGGCAATCGAAAAGACATTCGCCGCGATCAAGGCCGGCCGGCCCACCCCCGAGCTGCTCGCCTATCAGTATCTGCAGGTTTTGCCGCAGATCGCCCAAGGCGAGTCGAGCAAGGTGTGGGTTGTACCCAGCGATTTCGGTTCAGCGCTGCAGGGTTTCACCAAACTGTTGGGTGCCCCGGGCGATGACGGAGTCTTTCGCTACCAGCCGTCACCGGTCGATGATGATCTGCCCAAGCCGGAGGATGACAGCGACGAGATCGCCGATTGGTTCTCCACTGAAACCGATCCAAAGATCATCGAGGCGGTGGCCAAAGCCGAAGCCGACGCACGCAAGCCGGTGGAGGGTGTCATCGGTGTTCCGCCGGAACTCCATCAGTAAGGATCAGTAAGGTGAGTAGCTTGATATCGCCGAAAACCTATGCGGCGCTGGCTGTGTTCCAGGCCGGTGACGCGGTGGCATGCGCCGTCCCGTTGCCGTACATCGCTAGATCCCTTGATACGCTGGGTGTTCCGCAAACCATCCGTTGGATTCTTCCGGTGGCCAAAGCCGCCTCCGTCATTGGGTTGCTGTCGGTTACCCGGATTCCAGGACTGGCGCGGCTGACGACGGCGATGCTGACGCTCTACTTTGTGCTTGCTGTCGGGGCGCACATCCGTGCCCGCGACCGAGTCGTGAATACAGTTCCGGCGGCGTCTTTTTTGGCGATGTACGCAGTGCTGACGGCAAAGGGCCCGAGTCGGCGTCAGTGACCCGCGGTGTGAACAAGTAACGGCTGCCGCGGAAACCGTCGTGGTGTTTCCGCGGCAGCCGTCATTGGCGGTGATCAGGGACCGGGGGGTCCAGGCGGACCGGGAACTCCAGGTGCTCCAGGTGGCCCTGGCTCTGCTGGTCCTGGGGCTCCGGGTGGTCCGGGTGCTCCAGGTGGTCCAGGCGGTCCTACCTCGGCTGGTCCCGGTGCCCCAATCGCTCCGGGCGGTCCGGGTGGCCCAGGTGGCCCGGCCGGTCCGCCGGGTGCTCCGATGGGGCCCGGTGCCCCGATTGGCCCGGGTGCCCCGATCGCGCCAGGCGGACCGGGTGCCCCGATTGGTCCGGGTGCGCCAATTGCCCCGGGCGGTCCGGGTGCGCCGATTGGTCCGGGTGCGCCGATTGCCCCGGGCGGTCCCGGCGCGCCTATAGCCCCGGGTGGCCCGGGTGGCCCGGGTGGGCCCGGCGGTCCCGGCGGCCCCGGCGGTCCCGGCGGCCCCGGTTCCCCGGGCTGCTGTGGAAACGCGATGGCCGGCGTTTGCTGTCCGGCTGCTGTTGCTGCGGCCGGGGGTGCGATCCCGGTCGCGGTGATGACCGCGCCGACGACCAGCCCGGTCATACCGGCACCAATCGCGCTTAGTGGGAGGCGCCCAGCTCGCTCGCGCAGATCCGCGAGGAGCTCTTCCGGGCTGGCACAGTCTGCAGCCGCCTTGCGTCTGCCGGCGTGCTTCTTGTCGTGACTCATGAGGTTTCCCCAATGGTCGGTGGTTTGCTGATTAGCCGGTGGTACCCCGCCAGAATCAAGTGAAACCACGAAATCTTCGCCGACGAAATTCATCCGCCCCAGCGGCCGAGCGTCGTCATGCCCGCCCGTTGAGTCGCAGCTCGACGATCGGCAGAGGCGTGTCGGTTTCGGTGATCGGGGCGCCCAGCGTCTGCTCGAGCACGGGCTTGAACTGTTCCCAGGCGCGCGGGCGATGGGAGATGTATTCCGCAAGCGCCTGATCTGCCTCCGCCGTATTCAGCACCCGCGCGGTTGCTCGCGCAGGCGCGCGGCTCCCCGCGTAGACCCGCACGTGCGGGTTGGCCTGGACATTGCGGAACCATTGAGCTTTTTCGCCGAAGCCCGCGACGACGACATAGCGGTCGGATGCGGGATGCCCGATGACTTCGAGCACGACGTAACGCCGCGCACCGGTTTTGCGGCCGATGTGTTCCAGCATCAGCAGACGTGACCCGAACAACGCTCCGGCACGGGCCTTGTAGATCCAGATCGGCGCGCGCATAAGCCGGCGCGACTGCAGGATCCGTGCGCCGACCGCGGCGAAGAGCGAGGACGGATGTGTGGTGGACATGAAACCTCCGTATTCTTGGCGGGTTAGACGTCGCTGGCGAGTCCGCCACGATAGATAGCGAAAACTTCGCCCGCCCAACGTGTTATGCCTTCCGCCGAGAGCGGGTCGACGCCGAGCACTTCGGCCAGCCGCGCACGCAGCGTCAGCACCGCGAGGTCGTTAACCAACAGGAAGGCCGCCCGCATGTCGGGGTCAGCGCCCGAACTGGCGGTTCCGGCGGCGACCATGGCGTCGAGGATGTCGCGGCTGAGGCGGTGCAATCGCGCGAACAATCCCGTCCCAGCTGCACCGCCGCTGATCAGCAACCGGCTCAGATAAGCCGGGATCGCCGAGTCAGGTGGCAGGTGGGTGGTCAGGCCGTCGAGCATGCTGGGCACTGTGGCGGGATCCAGCCCGGAAGTTGCAGTGCGCGTGGCCATTTCAGTCAACACGGCCTCAAGACTGCTGACGACGTGATCGTCGACTGCCGCCACCAAGCCGTCCTTGGAACCGTAGTGACGCACCAGCAGAGCCGGTGACACCCGTGCGGCGGCGGCGATATCGCGCATTGTGACGGCGTCGGGGCCACGGGCGGCGAACAGCGCCAGCGCCTCGTCGCGGATGCGAGCCCGCGCGGTGCGATCATCCGGCGCCGGTAAATGCATGTTTACAATTGTAAACAATTGTTTAGTCGGCGGCAAGTGGCGGCGCTTTGCGGATGAATCGGGCCGTTTTGGGTACGCCATGTCCTGATGAGCCCTAGACGCCGCGCAGCCGGCCGTAAGCGTCGGTCCAAGAAAAAATGGAAACGGCGCGAGATTCGGGTCGCCGACCAGGAGGCGATGCGGCGGTCGGTCGCCGGTACTGCCGTCGGGAGTTTCACGGAGTGGTACGACTTCGGCGTCTACGGCTATCTAGCAACGACGATCGCGCAGGTGTTTTACCCGACCGACAGTTCCAGCGCAGTCGGCCTATTGGCCACCTTCGGCACGCTGGCGGCAGCTTTCCTAGTGCGCCCGCTCGGTGGGCTCATTTTCGGCCCGCTCGGCGACCGTATCGGACGCAAACAGGTGCTGGTGATCACCATCGTGCTGATGAGTGCGGCTACGACGGCCACGGGCGTGCTGCCGGGCTACAACGCCATCGGTATCTGGGCCCCGATCCTGCTCGTCGTCACTCGCATCCTCCAGGGCCTCTCCACCGGCGGTGACTACGTCGGCGCGATGACTTACATCGGTGAGAATGCCCCCGACCGCAAACGCGGCATGATGGCCGGATTCCTGCCGCTAGGCACGATGAGCGGGTTCGTGGTCGGAGCGCTCGTGGTGACCGGATTGCAGACCGCGCTGCCGACCGACGCTATGCCGAGCTGGGGTTGGCGGATCCCGTTCCTGGTGAGCGCACCGCTCGCCGTCGTCGCGGTATACATGCGATGGCGCCTTGAAGAATCGCCGGACTACGAAGATAAGGATGAAAATGAGCGGGGATCCGGCGAGGGCCCCGGGCGACAGTTCAGACAGACGGTCGTGGAGCAATGGAAGCCCCTGCTGGTCTGCATGGGTCTGGTGCTGACGTTCAGCGTCAGCAGTTACATGCTCAGTGGCTACCTGCCTACCTATCTCAAGAAGACCGCAGGCATCGGTGAGACGACGGCGCTGGTAATGATCCTGCTGGTGCTGGTCATTTTGCTGTCTGCTGTGGTCTTCGTCGGAAAGTTGTCCGACCACATCGGCGTCAAACCGATCATGTGGACCGGCTGCGGGCTGCTCATCGCCGGATCGATCCCGGCGTTCCTGCTCATCCGATTCGGCGGCAGCTACCCGGTCGCGTTCATCGGCGTGCTGCTCGTCGGGATCATGCTGCTCTGTTTCAGCGGCACCCAGCCCTCCATGTTGCCGGCGCTTTTTCCAACAAATGTGCGCTACGGCGCAGTGGCGATCGGATTCAACATCTCGGTGTCGGCTTTCGGCGGCACCACCCCACTGATCGCCGAGTCGCTGATCTCCCTTACCGGCAGTCAGATGGTGCCTGCTTACATGCTGATGCTCGCTGGCCTGGTCGGCGCGGTCACGTTGCCCTTCACGCCCGAAATGGCCGGCAGGAGGCTGCCAGGATCCGGACCTTCGGTCGAAAACGAGCAGGAGGCACGCGAGTTGGCCGCAGACGTGTAGTAAGCGGGGCTCTCATCGGTAAGCCGGGCCCGCGTGCTCTGGTTAAACCGGCGGTTTGGTGGGGTCCGGGCGAAGATCACGCAGTCGCGGCAGGTCGGGATCTGACTGCACGTATTCGGTGACCGCCTCGGGTTCGATCAACCCGTAGCGGACCTGCAAGTCGACTGGATTCAGGCCGAAGTAGCGGGCCACCTTGATCAAGTTGTCGGCGCTGATCAGCCTGTTCTCCCGTGCGGCCTTGTAGTACGCCGACTTGCGGTAACCGAAGGCCTCGTAAACTTCGGTCGCGGCCAGCGGTCTGCCGACCAGGTAGGGCAGCACCACCGCAGGATCCTTGTCGCGGTCATCCATGATCTTGAACTTTAATACTCGGCATGGGGTTGTTGTCCTCCGCCATGCAGAGCTGGCGACCCGGTTGGCCGGCGCCGGCGGGAAATCAACGGGCTCAGCCGCGCTGGCGGGCGCGGGTGATGGACGGCGCGCGCCGTCTTGATGTGGTGGGCTATGGCGCTATGGTGGTAGCCGGCGGTTTTACGCGCCGTCATCCGAGGACCGCCAAGCTAGCAAACCAGCGGGGGAGGATCAGTGGATATCGTCCTGGGTATGTCGATGGCGCCCGAGACGGTCCGCATGGTGCTGGTCGAGGGCGAAAACGCTGACGGGCTGACCGTCGATAAGGACGACTTCGACGTAGCTACCGTCGATGACTCAGCAAACTCTGGGGCGGCCGATCAAGTGATCGCCGCCATCCTGGGCACCCGGGAGGGTGCGGCCGAAGGCGACCACCATCTCGCATCGACCGGAGTGACGTGGACGGATCCGGTGGAAGCCGCGGCACTGCGCGACGCGCTGGCCGCCCACAAAGTCGAGAACGTCATGCTGGTCTCGGCCTTCCTGGCCGCCGCCGCCCTGGCTCAGACCGCCGGCAGCGCTGTCGGGTATGCGCATACCGGGCTGCTGTTCGTCGAGCCGGATACTGCGACGTTGGCCATTGTCGACACCGCTGACGGCTCAATCGTCGATGTACGCCGACAGCCAATGCACAGCGCCGATGCGCCCACCGCGTTGGCCGAGATGATGGACGGGCTCGACACCTTGAATGGGCGGCCGGACGGAGTTTTCGTCGTCGGCTGCGGTGTTGACGTCACAGCGATCAGACCCCAGCTGGAGACGGCGACTGCTCTTCCGGTGAGTGGTCCAGAAGATCCCGAGACGGCGCTGGCACGCGGCGCGGCATTAGCGTCGGCCAATTCGCCGCTGTTCGCGTCATCGACCACGGCATTGGCCTATTCGCAAGTGCATGACTGGACGACGGCTGAGCGAATCGACGTCTCCGCCGACACCGGCCGGACCGAAATTCGTGCATACAGCATCGCAGCGGACGACGACGCGTTCGCCGGTGCAGACGCCGAGCTCAACGCTGACGAGAACGACTACGGACGCAGGCCGTTCCTGGTGGCGCTTAGCGTGATGATGGTCTTCTTCGCCGGGATCCTGGCGCTGGTCGTTTCGCTGGCTGTTGCGGTGCGCCCCGCGGTCAGCCAGCAGCCCAGCCCGGGCGGAAATCTCGTTGCACCGGCTCAGAAGGCCCCGGCGCCTCCGCCAGCGTCGCTGAACAAAATCGAGCCGCCAGTGCGCGAGGCGCAGC
Organism: Mycobacterium sp. NGS62; assembly: GCF_059812285.1. Lineage (NCBI taxonomy): Bacteria > Bacillati > Actinomycetota > Actinomycetes > Mycobacteriales > Mycobacteriaceae > Mycobacterium > Mycobacterium sp. NGS62. Next base: position 108,048 of record NZ_JCALCK010000011.1, read on the forward strand.
CAGTACCCGGAAACGCGCCGATCCCGGATGCGATACCGGCGGCTCCGGCACCCGCGCCGGAGGCTTCCGCCCCGGCGCCCGTTCATGTGCCCGCTGCCTCCGTGCCGGCTCCGAACGCCCCGGCGCCTGCACCTGAGGCCCCGGCGCCTGCCCCCGACGCGCTGGCTCCTGTTCCGGCGGCGCCGCCACCTGCACCGGCGGCTCCTGCACCTGTACCGATAGCTCCGGTACCGGTACCGGTGCCGGTTCCGGTGGCGCCGCTGGCCCCACGGCTACCGCCGATCTTCAATCCGCCGGTACAGAGCCCGCCGTCGCAGCGGCTACCGCAGCGTCCGGCTTGGCGGCCGGGCGGTGGTCCCCGGGACCGGGGAGGCTGGCAGCCCGGCGGTGGTAAGCGCGGCGGTGGTGGCGGCATCGGAATCGGTGGCGGCCATGGGGGCTTCGGCGGTGGTCACGGCGGCTTCGGCGGTGGTTTTGGAGGCGGCGGGCACGGCAGAGGTCGCTGACGCCGCCGCCCCTTCATCCGCCCACAGGCCACTGCGGAACCATGTTGGGGCGCAACAGGAATCGGCCAGCATCGGCAACGCGCGCGGCGCCGCGTCCGGTCATCGGCGCCATCGGCATTAGCGGTACGCCTGTCGGCGCAACAACCGGCGGAGCGCTCGAACCGATGTTTGTCGTCGTCAGCGCAACCGGGCTGCTGACCGGCGAGCCCGCCGCCCAGCTCTGCGGCACCGTCAACGCGCCGACCGAGGTGCCCCGGCCCACAGCCGCCGAGATGGCACCGCCAGCACCGGTGCCTAGGCTTGATAATCCCGCTGATCCCGACGCCCCCACCGCTGAGGACAGCGTCTGAACACTGGTGCCTCCTGCTGCGCCGGCGATGTTCGTCGTCCTCGCCAGGCCCGCCGCGCCGACGAGGAAACTCAACGACGACGCCACGGTTCTGGTATGGCCGCTCAGCGAATCCAGGATCGACTGAGCCGGTTCCAGCGGCGACGACGGCGATGCGAGCCCCTGCAGCGCTCTGGGAATCACCGACGTCGACAAAATTTTCTGCGGCTGTGTGCCAGCGGATTGACCAACGGCTTTGGCAACTGCGGCGCCCTGACGGGCCGCACCGGTCGGGTCCGCGCTGGGAGGCGCGGGGGCGAACGGCGTTACCGTCGACGCCGTCGCGGAGCCTGCGGCATACCCGTACATCGCTGCGGCATCCTGCGCCCACATCTGGCCGTAGTGGAACTCGGTGGCCGCAATCGCCGGAGTGTTTTGGCCCAGAATGTTTGTCGACACCAGGGACATCAGCAGCGCGCGATTGGCAGCGATCACCGGCGGAGGCACCGTCATCGCCCGCGCCGTCTCGTAGACGCCCGCCGCGGCCCTGGCCTGAGACGCCGACTGCTCTGCGTGCTCGGCGGTGGTGTGTAACCACGCTATAAACGGTGCGACGGCGGCTGCCATCGACGCCGACGCCGGCCCCAGCCAGGGCCCGCTGCTCAGTTGTGAGATCACGGACTGGTAGCTCACCGCCGTGGTATGCAGCTCGGCGGCCAGCCCGTCCCAGGCCATCGCGGCGGCCAGCATCGGCCCTGAACCGGGGCCGGAATACATGCGTGCGGAATTGATTTCCGGAGGCAATAGTCCAAAATCCATCTCTACCACCCTGTTTCAGCCGGTCGAGATTGGACGGATAGTCGAGTTGAGGCCGCGAGAACTATCGTGCGCGCTGGACGTTTTTTTACCAATGGTGACTAAAGACATGAGTTCTCCTGGAAAGTCGTTAGGAAAGTGGGTCTCGCCGTCGCCGTCGTCGTGCCGGGAGAAGGCTAAGCGTCTCCCGGAAGCCGATCAGGCCGACGCGTGTGACCGGTCGCTACCGATGCGCACCGGACCATATGAGTCCGTTCTCACCGGCCGTTGTGACATGACAACGGCTCGGCTCGAACCGATCAGCAACGGTTGATGCAGAACTGGGTCAAGAGTTGTTGGCCTGCAAGCAAGATGGCAGGCGCATGGGTGCCGGCCCCACTGGGCCGGTAACCGAGTGTGGGTGAGGGAGTCGGTGCAGGCGACCATCGCGATAGCGGCCACCAACGTAGCCGCGGGGCTACCGCACGGTGCAGCCCCAAAGTGGCAGATGCATTTTGGCTTGCCGGCGGCGAATCTTCGTCAACATCGGCGCGTTGAACGTCGTCGACGGCCAGTGCTACCAACACAGGAGGCGATGGCGAAGACGCCGCAATCCCGAATCGCACCAGCCCGTATCCGAGTACGCCAACCAACACACACGTCGCAACAACGAGTGCAACGGCCGACCGCAGCCATGGCGGTCTGAGGCCGTCGCGAAATCTCATAGTCATTCAAAACTATCAGGGCAGATGCCCCATGGACGGTCTCGCGCGGTTCGGTCAAATCAAATACATAGAGAAAATTCGCGGAGCTCGCGCTACGGCCCAGTCATTCCTGAGCCGCCGAATTCAGCGCGCTTTGGTTGAGGCACAAGTCTTTTGCTCGGCGCCAGACGCGGAGTGATGCCGCCGATGGTGGCGTACCTCGTAGCTCAACAGCGCCGCGCCGACCAAGCCTGTGCACAGCGACACCAAAAACAGCAGTGGGCTGAGGTGGCCGGTGAGCGCGTCGCCCAGGATCACGACCGCGGCGGTCCCGGGAAACAAACCCGCAAGCGTCGCCAGCGTGTACGGCATCACCCGCACCGCCGACGCGCTGACGGCGTAGTTAAGCACCGAGAACGGCACCGCGGGAATCAACCGCAGTGATACCACCGCCACCCAGCCGCGCTCGCGCAGGCGGGCATCCAGCGTTTCGACGGCCTGATGACGCACCAGACGGCTCAGGTGCCAACCGGCTGCGCGCACCAACGCCAACGCAATCACTGCACTGGCCGTACTGGCCACTACCGCGATCGCCACCCCCAGCGCCGGCCCGAACAACAGCCCGGCGGCCAGGGTGAAGGCGGTCCGCGGAAACGGCAATACCGTCACCACGATGTGGGCGGCCAGAAACGCCAGCGGGAACCACGGACCAACGGACGTCGCCCAGTCGCGCAGCTGCACCGCCGTGGGCAGCGGCACCAACAATGCCACCGCCACCAAGCCGGCTACTGCCGTCGCGATCACGACGATCCGTCGTCTGGGCACCTGCCGCGCAGTGGCGACGACCGAGGAAGCCACGCCGCGCAGCACGTCAACGATTTTGCTGGTCGCGCGAGCCGTCACAGCTCAAGACTACGGGCGGTTGCCCTCGGTTCCCGGGGGCCGATCGGTATCAATTAGCCTGGTTATCAAGTGACAACCCCCGCGGAGGGGCAACAACAGGAGCCACCGGTGTCTCTCGATGTGTCTGCCGAGCCCGCCGACCTCGGACAGGGCCGGGCGAAATGGCGCACGGCGGTGGCAGGGGTGCTGGCCAAGAGCATGCGGCGCGACGCCGAGGAGTTCGGCGCCGAGCCGGAGCGGCAGTTGGACACCCCGACGTATGAGGGCTTCGCCATCCGGCCGCTGTACACCGCGTTCGATGCGCTGCCGGAAGCGTCTCTGCCTGGCGAATGGCCCTATCTCCGCGGCGGCGACGCGCTGCGCGATGTCAATTCGGGCTGGAAGGTCGTCGAGGCGTTCCCTGCCAATGGCGCCGACGGCAACGCCGCTGTGCTGGCCGCGCTCACCGATGGGGCCAGCGCGCTGTTACTGCGTGTCGGCCAGGACGGTGTACCGCCCGACCAGCTCGAGCAGTTGCTCGCCGGGGTGTACCTCGAATTGGCGCCGATAATCCTCGATGCCGGCGCGGACTACGCCACCGCTGCTGATCGTCTGCTGAGGTTGGCTGCCCAATCGGACAAACCGCCGACGCTTTCCATCGACCTGGGTGCCGACCCGCTGACCGCCCCGCTAAGCGGACGGGCATCCGCATCACTCGACGAGGTGGTCGCGCTCGCCAAGCGGGTCACTGACAGCCAGGGCGTACGGACGATCACTGTCGACGGCCCGGCGTTCCACAACCTGGGTGCCAACGCAGCCTGGGAACTGGCCGGCGGCATCGCCGCGGCGGTGGCATATCTGCGGGCACTCGAAAAGTCGGGTCTATCGGTCGCAAAAGCGCTGCCGCAAATCAGTTTCCGGTTCGCAGCCGATGACGACCAATTCATGACGACCGCCAAATTCCGTGCCGCCCGCCAACTCTGGGCGCGAGTCGCCGAGGTTACCGGCGCTCCAGCGGCCGGAGCGGCCACCATCCACGCCGAGACATCGCTACCGATGATGACTCAGCGCGATCCATGGGTGAACATGCTGCGCACCACCCTTGCCGCGTTCGGTGCGGGCGTCGGTGGAGCCGACACCGTGCTGGTGCTGCCGTTCGACGTGGCCATCCCCGGCGGCTTCCCGGGCATGGCGACGAGCTTCTCGCGGCGCATCGCGCGTAACACCCAATTGCTGCTGCTCGAAGAGTCACACATCGGGCGGGTACTGGACCCAGCCGGCGGGTCGTGGTTCGTCGAGGACCTCACCGAGCAGTTGGCGCAGCAGGCGTGGCAACATTTCCAAGCCGTCGAGCATCGCGGTGGATTCGTCGATGCCCGCGACTATGTAGCCGATCAGATCGCCGAGATCGCCGGGCGCCGCGCCGACGACATTGCGCACCGGCGCACCGCCATCACCGGCGTCAATGAATACCCGAACCTGACCGAACCACCGTTGCCGCAATCAGATTCATCAGTGGCTATCAAACGATACGCAGCGGCGTTCGAGGCGTTGCGGAACCGTTCGGATGCTTACCTGGAACGCACCGAAGAGCGCCCCCGGGTGCTGTTGCTGCCGCTGGGGCCGCTGGCCGAGCACAACATCCGAACCACCTTCGCGGCTAACCTGTTGGCGTCCGGCGGTATCGAAGCGGTCAACCCAGGCCCGCTCGACGCCGCCGGCATCGCTCAGGCCGTGTCCGCCAACGGTTCTCCGTCGTTGGCGATCATTTGCGGCACCGACAAGCGCTACGCGGCCGAGGCCGAGGGGGCCGTCGAGGCCGCACGTAGCGCCGGGGTAGCGCGGGTCTATCTGGCTGGGCCGGAAAAGGCCATGGGGGAGGCCCAACACCGACCCGATGACTACCTGACCGCCAAGATCGATGCCGTCGAGGCTTTGTCGAATCTGCTGACCCGGTTGGGAGCCTAGCCACCATGACCGTCCACGATGTCGCCGGCCGGCCGGCTCCCGAAACCGCTTCCGCTGTCGGTAGCTTTGCCGACGTTCCGTTGCACGGCGAGCGTGCCGCCGAGCCTGCCACCGAAGCAGCGGTCACCGAGCATGTCGCCGCCGCCGCATCGGCGCACGGGTATACCCCGGACCAGTTGGATTGGCACACGCCGGAAGGCATCGTGGTCAAACCGGTTTACATCGCTGCTGACCGTGACGCGGCGGTTGCCGAGGGCTACCCGCTGGACAGTTTCCCCGGCGAACCGCCGTATGTGCGCGGGCCCTATCCGACGATGTATGTCAATCAGCCGTGGACCATCCGGCAGTACGCCGGCTTCTCCACCGCCGCAGATTCCAACGCCTTTTATCGCCGCAACCTGGCCGCCGGCCAGAAGGGCCTGTCGGTGGCGTTCGATTTGGCCACTCACCGCGGCTACGACTCCGACCATCCGCGGGTGCAGGGCGATGTCGGAATGGCCGGTGTGGCAATCGATTCCATCCTCGACATGCGGCAGCTGTTCGACGGGATCGACCTCTCTGCGGTCAGCGTGTCGATGACGATGAACGGCGCGGTGCTGCCGATCCTTGCGCTCTATGTGGTGGCCGCCGAGGAGCAGGGGGTGCCGCCGGAAAAGCTGGCCGGCACCATTCAGAACGACATCCTCAAAGAATTCATGGTGCGCAACACCTACATCTATCCGCCCAAGCCGTCGATGCGGATCATCTCCGACATCTTCGGCTACACCAGCGCGAAGATGCCCAAGTTCAACTCGATCTCGATTTCCGGCTACCACATCCAAGAAGCGGGCGCCACAGCCGATTTGGAATTGGCCTACACGCTGGCCGATGGGGTGGACTACATCAAAGCCGGGCTGGACGCTGGCCTCAGTATCGACCAGTTCGCGCCGCGGCTGTCGTTCTTCTGGGGCATCGGGATGAACTTCTTCATGGAAGTCGCCAAACTGCGCGCCGGCCGGCTGCTGTGGAGCGAACTCGTCGCTCAATTCAACCCGAAGAACCCGAAATCGCTGTCATTGCGCACACATTCGCAGACGTCAGGCTGGTCGTTGACCGCCCAGGACGCGTTCAACAACGTCGCCCGCACCTGCATCGAGGCGATGGCCGCCACCCAGGGGCACACCCAATCGCTGCACACCAATGCGCTCGACGAGGCGTTGGCCCTGCCCACCGATTTTTCCGCCCGCATCGCCCGCAATACCCAGTTGGTTCTCCAACAGGAGTCGGGAACCACCCGGCCGATCGACCCCTGGGCCGGCTCGTATTACGTCGAGTGGCTGACCTACCAGTTGGCCCAACGCGCCCGTGCGCACATCGCCGAGGTGCAAGAGCATGGCGGTATGGCTCAGGCCATCGACGATGGCATTCCCAAGCTGCGTATCGAGGAGGCTGCAGCGCGCACGCAGGCGCGTATCGATTCTGGGCGGCAGCCGGTGATCGGCGTCAACAAGTACCAGGTCGACGAGGACCACGAGATCGAGGTGCTCAAGGTCGAGAATAGCCGGGTGCGTAGCGAGCAACTCGCCAAACTGCAGGAGCTGCGGGCAAATCGGGACCAGGGCGCCGTCGAGCATGCGCTGGCCGAGCTCAGCCGCGCCGCCGGCGAGCACGGGACTGCCGGCGAGGACGGGCTGGGCAATAACCTGATGGCGCTGGCGATCAACGCGGCCCGGGCCAAGGCCACCGTCGGGGAGATCTCCGATGCGCTGGAAAAGGTGTACGGACGCCACCAGGCCGAGATCCGTACCATCGCCGGGGTTTACCGCGACGAGGCGGGAGGAGACGGAGACATTACCCCGCTTTCCAAAGCCACCGAGCTGGTGGAGAAGTTCGCCGAGGCGGACGGTCGACGCCCGCGCATCCTGGTGGCAAAGATGGGCCAGGACGGCCACGACCGCGGACAGAAGGTGATCGCAACGGCGTTCGCCGACATCGGATTTGACGTCGACGTGGGTTCGTTGTTCTCAACTCCGGACGAGGTGGCCCGCCAGGCCGCCGACAACGACGTGCACGTCATCGGGGTGTCGTCGCTAGCGGCCGGTCATTTGACGCTGGTGCCGGCGTTGCGGGATGCGCTGGCCGAAGTAGGCCGGCCCGACATCATGATCGTGGTAGGCGGCGTCATCCCGCCGGGCGACTTCGACGAGCTCTACGCCGCCGGAGCCACCGCCATTTTCCCGCCCGGAACCGTCATCGCCGACGCCGCGACCGGCTTGCTGCACAAGCTGGCCGAGCGGCTGGGGTACACCCTCTAACTCAATGGCGGGAGTTTTCGTGCCACATTTTTGCCGCGAGCGTAACGCCACGGCGAAAAGTCGCTCACTTTTTCGCGGTGGCGTTACGCTCGGCGCGCTCAACGAGCGGACGACGTGACAACCGAGAACGGCGACAGCGTCGACGAACTCGCCGCCGCTGTCCGCAGCGGCGATCGTGCGGCCCTGCCGCGGGCCATCACGCTGGTGGAATCCACCCGGGCCGACCACCGCGACCAGGCGCAACAACTGCTGCTGGCGCTGATGCCGGAAGCCGGAAGAGCCCACCACGTCGGCATCACCGGGGTCCCCGGGGTAGGCAAGTCGACGGCGATCGAGGCGCTCGGCATGTATTTGATCGGGCAGGGTCATCGGGTGGCGGTACTGGCGGTGGATCCGTCATCGACCCGCACCGGCGGATCGATCCTCGGCGACAAGACTCGGATGGCGCGGCTGGCTGTGCATCCCGACGCCTACATCCGACCGTCGCCGACCTCGGGCACCCTGGGCGGGGTAGCCAAGGCCACCCGGGAAACCATTGTGTTGCTGGAGGCCGCCGGGTTCGACGTGATCCTGATCGAGACGGTCGGAGTCGGCCAATCCGAAGTAGCGGTCGCCCACATGGTCGATACCTTCGTCTTCTTGACGTTGGCCCGCACCGGGGATCAGTTGCAGGGCATCAAGAAAGGTGTGCTGGAGCTGGCCGACATCGTCGTGGTGAACAAGGCCGACGGCGAACATCTGCCCGAGGCTCGATCCGCCGCACGCGAGCTGTCCGGGGCGATCCGGTTGATCTATCCGCGCGAGACGCTCTGGCGACCGCCGGTTCTCACGATGAGCGCGTTGGAGGGAACCGGCCTGCCTGAGCTGTGGCACACGGTCGAACGTCATCGGCAGGTGCTGACGGACGCCGGCGAGTTCGATGCGCGCCGTCGCGCCCAGCAGGTCGACTGGACCTGGCAGATGGTCCGCGACACGGTGCTGGACCGGGTGTTGGCCAACCCGGCGGTCCGCAAGATCCGCGCCGAGGTGGAGCGCCAGGTCATCGCCGGGGAACTAACCCCCGCGTTGGCCGCTCAGCAAATACTCAAGGTTGCATCAGGCTAACGGAAAGGTAACTTCAGTCTTGTTTGCGGATGCCGTCGGTAAATTCGAAGATGTGAGGCTCGAAGTCGTGGGCAACCGGCGGTCGGTACTTCCGCGCCGGGTACACGGAGCCGCTGATCCACACTTTGCCTGCGCGGTCCGCAGCTTTGCCAGCATGTTCCCTGGGGGCCGATTCGGTGGCGGGGCACTGGCGGTGTATCTCGACGGCGAGCCGGTCGTCGATGTGTGGACCGGGTGCGCGGACCGGCGCGGACGGGTGCCATGGACAGCGGATACCGCTCCGATGGTGTTCTCGGCAACCAAGGGCATGGCCTCCACCGTCATCCACCGATTGGCCGACCGGGGCCTGATCGCCTACGACGCTCCCGTTGCCGAGTACTGGCCGGAGTTCGGCGCCAACGGTAAGGCCGATATCACCGTTCGTCAGGTCATGCAGCACCGGGCCGGCTTGTCAGCACTGCACGGCGCCAGTACACAAGACTTGCTGGATCACGCGGTGATGGAAGAGCGGATGGCAGCGGCGCCGGCCGGGAAGCTCCTGGGCAAACCTGCGTATCACGCGCTGACTTACGGTTGGCTGATGTCGGGGCTGGCCCGGGCGGTCACCGGCAAGGGCATGCGCGAACTGTTCCGCCAGGAGTTGGCCGAGCCGCTGAATACTGACGGCCTGCACTTGGGCCGGCCTCCGGCCGACGCACCGACGCGTTCCGCGCAGATCATTACGCCGCAAAGCTCCATCCCCAACCCGCTGTTCAACGTGGTGGCCCCCCGGATCGCCGCGCTGCAGATGTCGGCCGGATTCGGCGCCATGTATTTCCCGGGAATGAGAGCTGTTGTGCAGGGCGAGATTCCGTTCCTCGACGGCGAGCTGCCAGCGGTGAACGGAGTGGTGACTGCGCGTGCCCTGGCGAAGATGTACGGGGCGATCGCCAACGGCGGCGAGATCGACGGCACTCGGTTCCTGTCCCGCGAGTTGGTGGCCGGCCTCACCGGTCGGCCGAGTCTGCGTCCAGACCGGAACATCTTTGTGCCGCTGGGTTTTCACCTCGGATATCACCAGGTTCCGTTCAATCTGATGCCAGGCTTCGGCCACGCCGGACTGGGCGGCTCGATCGGATGGGCCGATCCGGCGAGCGGCTTGGCATTCGCGTTCGTGCACAACCGGCTGCTGTCGCCGTTTGTGGTGGTGGATCACGCCGGGTTCGTCGCGACGGGCACCATGCTGCGGCGCGGCGCCGCTGCGGCCCGCAAAAACGGGTTCGAGCGGGTAACAGACTTCGGGGCGCCCTTCTCAGAGCCCGGAGCTGTTGCGGGCTAGGCGTCTTCGAGCCGGAAGCCGACTTTCATCGTCACCTGATAGTGCGCGACGGCTCCATTCTCGAGGTGGCCGCGCACCGACTGCACCTCAAACCAGTCGAGGTTGTGGGTGGTCTCCGCTGCGCGGGCCAGTCCGTTGCGGATCGCAGCGTCGACGCTCTCAGATGAAGTTCCGACGATCTCGATCACGCGGTAGGTGTGATTGCTCATCGGCTTCCCCTATTTTTCGGTCGGGCTTGCAGCGTAGCCAGCACCGGCCCGAGGCGGATGTTCATTGGTCACAACGAGGCACAACTGGCAATCTAGTGTGTATGGCTAGGTTGAATGTCTATGTGCCCGATGAGCTGGCCGAACAAGCTCGCACGCGCGGCCTGAACGTATCGGCCCTGACGCAGGCGGCGATTTCGGAAGAACTCGAGCGGACATCGTTGTCAGCCTGGTTGGACAGCCTGCCCGTCCTCAGCCGCTCGGTCGACCATGATGCCGCTATCGCTGCTCTCACCGGCGCGCGCGACGAGTTCGGTGGGTGACCGCGAAGACTCCACTGCAGGGCACTGCCGTTCACGTCCCCGCGCATTTTGATGCGGAGGTCTTCTCCGCGGCCGGCCGGCTTTGTCGCGCGGGCCGACTGACCGACAACGATGTATCGAGCATTCTCGGCGTCTTGCGACGTGCTCCGTTTACGCGGCACCTAGTGCACAACCTGATCGAGGGTGCATGGTCGAGGCGCAACACTCACAGTCTGCTCGATGCGCTGTACGTAGAGTTCGCCGAGCAGCTGCGCGTACCTCTGACAACGACTGACCGGAGACTGGCGACGAGCTACCCACAAGCTCAAGTGCCATACGCCCAGACGTCAAAAACTCCGCCGGGTGATGGTAATCGACTTATCGATCTTCTTGAATGCCGTGAAAGTCGTTGCAGGAACGCCGAAGACAGTGGCGAGGACCTCGGGTGGAAGATTGCTGATCGAGGCGCCGATCCCAATGTCGTCTTTACCTTCTTGGGTGCTGGCGTTGAAGACGATGATGAGATTCAGGTCATCGTTGCCCTTGTTCTCGAAGTAGTGCAGCGAGCCTTGCGGCGCGAAAATCACGTCGCCGGGCTGGGCGTCGAAGGTTTCGGTGTGTCCGAGCGGATCGAGCAGGGTCCAGGTGGCAACCCCGCTGATGATCACGCTGATTTCCCATGCGCTGGGATGCCAGTGGGGTTCCCGGATGCCTCCGGGCTGCAGCGTCACAAAAACGACGCTGGCCTGCTGCCCGGTGAGGATCGGGAAATTTTCCTCGTGGGCCTGGCGCAGAAAGCCGCCGTCAAATGTGGTGGGGGACAGGGCACCCAACCGAAACAAGTGCGATTGCGAGGTGTTCAGTTCGGCGGGAATCCGCGGATCACCGAACCGGGCAGGGTCATCGGTCATCGAATCGTCCGTGGGTCCTTCGCGGTAGCTGGGGGCATTGCCGGACAGTGCGCGGTCGACACCAACCCCGCCGACTGCTGCGGCACCGGCCAAGCCGGCGCTTCCCAGCATGACCCGTCTATTGATTGGCATATCCCCATGCTATGGGGCGCGAACTACCTTGGCGGATCCTTAGCTCCAACGAATGACGCGACGCCCCGGATCGGGACGTCGCGTCATCGCTGAAATCGTCAGCGCCGCTCAGTAGTTATTGCAGGTGCTGAAGACTTGGGTGAGAAGGGGAATGTACTGCTGAGCCTGCGGCGAGTTCTGAACCATCTTGGCGTACTTCAAGCGCTGGTTCGGCGGCGCGGCAAGGAACATCCGCACCTGACTCTGCAGCTGCGGATTACTGTTGAATTGCGCCGCAGTTGCTGGATCCTGCGCGTTGAGCGCTGCTGCCGCTTGATCGTACGTGCAGGTGGTATTGACGAAAACATCCAGATCGGGATCCGCAGACGCGACCCCCGCCCCAGCAGTCAACGCCAGTGCCAGACCGCCAGCGGCGATAGCGGATCTGGTCAACGACAGTTTGATCATGTGTGGCTTCCTCCCATTGATTGCGCCCTGATTGCACCGACTCTAACCGTCCAGTTCACATTCTGCCCGAACTTTTCGTAGCCCCCCAAACCGCCCACCACGCCGAGGACGGGGACCACAATCGGCCGGCGGTCAGCACTTAGCAGACCTTACCAACCGAAAGTATACGTGGCGAGCGCCAACCTAGACGGTCGTCCTCGGGAAGACGTCTGTGACCGCCTCGTCGTCGCGGTAGTCGTCCTGAAGCATCAATGACCGTGTCACAGGGCGCGCTGCCCGAGACCGAAGCATGAGGCTTGCCGGGCGCGGGCGAACCACCTGCGGCCACCAGAACCAACGTCCGAGCAGCGCGGCAATAGACGGTGTCATGAACGCTCGGACCACCAAGGTGTCGAACAGCAGGCCCAGGCCGATGGTGGTACCGACCTGACCGATGATCCGCAGATCACTGACCGCCATCGAGGCCATCGTGATGGCGAACACCAGGCCTGCGTTGGTCACAACCTTGCCGGTGCCGCCCATTGCCCGAATGATGCCAGTATTGATACCGCTGGCTATTTCCTCTTTCATCCGGGATACGAGCAGCAGGTTATAGTCAGACCCCACCGCCAATAGCACGATCACCGACATCGGAAGTACCATCCAGTGCAATTGAATGCCGAGAATGTACTGCCAAATCAGCACAGACAAGCCAAACGATGCGCCGAGCGAAAGTGCCACCGTGCCCACGATCGCTAGTGCGGCAATAAAGCTACGTGTGATGATGAGCATGATGATGAAAATCAGGCAGAGCGCACCGACGCCTGCGATCCACAAGTCATATTTTGCCCCGTCGTGGAAGTCCTTGAAGGTCGATGCGGTTCCGGCGAGATAGATCTTGGAGTCCTCCAGCGGTGTCGCCTTCAGCGCCTCCTCGGCGGCCGTCCTGATCTTAGCGATACGCGCGATGCCCTCGGGCGTGGCGGGATCGCCCTTATGGGAGATGATGAATCGAGCCGCTTTCCCATCCGGGGACAGGAAGGAGCTCATCGCTCGCTGGAAGTCTTTGTTCTCGAACACCTCCGGGGGCAGCCAGAAGGTGTCGTCGTTCTTGGCCGCGTCGAACGCCTGCCCCATGGCGGTCGCGTTCTCGCTCGATTCGTCCATCGCCTTGAACAGCCCCGACATGGTGCTGTGCATCGTCAGTAGCATCGTGCGCGCGCGCTGCGCAGTCGCGATAAGTTGGGGGAAGTTTTCAAGGAGCTGCGGCAACAGCTTTTCGAGCTGTCCCAGATCCTGAACCACAATCGAAAGATTGTCGGCCGCCAGATCGACACCATCGACGCTCTCGAAGACGGTTCTGATTGCGTAGCACAACGGGATATTTGTGCAGTGCTTTTCCCAGAATAAGAAGCTCTTGATCGGCCTGAAGAAGTCCTCGAAATCCGCGATATGGTCCCGCAGCTCGCTGGTGACGGTCTCCATTTCACGTGTCACACCGATCGTGTGAAGAGTATTGTCGGTGATTTGCTTCTGCAATTCGTACAGGCGCTGCATCGTCGCGACTTGAGTGGCCAATATGTCGGCCTGCTTAAGCATGTCATCAATACGGGCCTTCATATACTGCATGACTTGCTGTCGGCTCGCGTTTTGCATGCTGATCATGAACGGGATTGACGTGTGTTCTATCGGTGCTCCCTCGGGCCGGGTTATACCCTGTACCAGCGAGACGCCGGGAACGTGGAAGATCCCCTTGGCCAATTTGTGGAGGATGAGGAAATCAGCCGGATTGCGCATGTCGTGATCTGATTCGATCATCAGAATTTCGGGCATCATGCGCGATTGGGAGAAATGGCGGTCGGCAGCCGCATACCCTTCATTGGCGGGGATATCCTGAGGTATGTAGTTCCGGTCGTTGTAGCTGGTCTTGTAACCGGGCAGGGTCAGTAGTCCGACCAGCGCGATTGCTATCGTCGCGGTGAGAATGGGCGCGGGCCAGCGGACAATCGCCGTGCCGAGTCGGCGCCATCGCCGGACACCGACTCTGCGCTTGGGGTCGAATAGTCCAAATCCACTGCCGAGCGCCAGAACCGCCGGTACCAGGGTGAGCGCGACCGCAACCGCAACCACCATGCCGATTGCACAGGGGATGCCGATTGTCTGGAAGATGGGCATTCGGGTAAAGCTCAGGCACAAGATTGCGCCGGCGATCGTTAAACCGGAGGCCAAGACAACGGGAGCTACTCCCCGATAGGTGGTGTAGTAGGCCGTTTCTGGGTCCTGACCGGACTGACGCGCCTCGTGATACCGACCGAAGAAGAATATGCCGTAGTCGGTTCCGACCGCGATACCGAGGGCCACCAGTAGGTTAATGGCAAAAGTCGAAAGAACAAGGATGTTGCTGTTGCCGAGAAATGCGACGATACCCCGAGCCGCCCCGAGTTCGATGCCGACCATGACCAGCAACAGCACCACGGTGATGGCCGAGCGGTAAACAAGAAGCAGCATCGTGAAGATGATCGCAACGGTTATTACGGTCATCTTCACAATGGATCTATTACCGCTGTGCTGCATATCGGTGACGAGCGCCGCCGGACCGGTGAGATAGGCCTTGATCCCGGCTGGCGGCGCTGTCCGGTGCAAGATATCCCGGACCGCAGCTATGGATTCTTGGCCCAGGGTTGTGCCTTGGTTTCCGGCCAGATTCAACTGCACATACGCGGCCTTGCGGTCGTCGCTTTGCGCGCCGGCCGCGGTAAGCCGATCACCCCACAAATCTTGCACGTGCTGGACGTGCGTCGGGTCGTCACGTAAGTCGCGAACCAATCCGTCGTAGTAGAGGTGGGCATCCTCGCCGAGCGGCTGCTGGCCTTCCAGCACGATCATCGCGAAACTGTCCGAATCGGATTCTTGGAAGTCCTTGCCCATCTGCTTCATGGCCTGGACCGCCGGCGCGTCCTGCGGAGCCAGCGGTACGGAGTGCTCTTCGCCCACGCGTTCCAGCGACGGAACGGCAAACGTCACAAGGAGCGTCAGCGCCACCCACCCCAGGATGACCAGCAGCGAAAACCTGCGGATGGCCCGCGGTACGAAAGGGCTCTTAGGGTGTTCGGTGCTCATGCGGCGCTCATCATCCCGGGCTCCGTCCTCACCTGGATGTCGCCACTCACTGCGGCTGTCTCAGCAAGGCACGCACCAGCGGACGGGGCCCCGACGGCCGAAGTAACGTACTGGCGGGTCGTGGACGCACTTGTTGCGGCCACCAGAACCAGCGCCCCAGCAGCGCGGCGATGGATGGCGTCATGAATGCCCGCACAATCAGTGTGTCGAACAGCAGACCCATCGCGATCGTCGTACCGAGCTGACCGATGATGACCAGATCGCTGACGATCATCGACCCCATGGTGAATGCGAACACCAGGCCCGCGTTGGTCACGACCTTGCCGGTACCGCCCATTGCGCGAATAATGCCTGTTTTTATCCCGGCGTGTATTTCCTCTTTCATCCGGGATACCAACAGCAAGTTGTAGTCGGAACCGACCGCCAAAAGGACGAGCACAGACATCGCGAGCACGGCCCAGTGGATTTGAGTGTGCAGCAAATGTTGCCAGACCAGCACGGATAGCCCGAAGGATGCGCCCAGCGAAAGCAGTACTGTGCCCACGATTACCAGTGCGGCGATAAAACTTCGCGTCATGAGCAGCATGATGATGAAAATGAGGCAGACCGCGGCGACGCCGGCAATCATGAGGTCGAACTTGGAGCCGTCCACCAGGTCCTTCGTCATCGCTGAGGTGCCGGTGAGGTAGATTTTGGCGTGTTCCAGCGGCGTTCCCTTGAGCGCTTCCTCGGCAGCGGTCTTTATCTCATCGACTCGCGCTACGCCCTGCGGCGACGCTGGATCGTCGCGTTGGGAAACGAGCAGACGAGTAGCTTTTCCGTCCGGGGAGATGAAGACGTCCATGACTCGTTTGAAGTCTTCATTCTTGAACACCTCCGGAGGGAGGTAGAACGAATCGTCGTTTTTGGATGCGTCGAACGCCTTCCCCATGGCGGTGGCGTTATCGCCCACCTCGTCCATCTGGCCGAGCATCCCGGACATGGTGCTGTGCATGGTCAGCATCATGGTCCGCATGCTCTGCATGGTCGCGATCATCGATGGGAATTGTGCGACCAGTTGCGGCATGAGCAGGTCGAGATGATCGAGGTCTTCGACCAAAAGGTCGAGCTTGTCGTTGAGCTCGTCGACGCCGTCAATGGAATCGAATACCGATCGTATCGCCCAGCAGATGGGGATGTCGTAGCAGTGCTTCTCCCAATAGAAGTAGCTGCGGATCGGTCTGATGAAATCCTCGAAGTCCGAGATGTGATCCCGGAGATCCTGCGTGATGTCCCGCATCTCATGTGTTGAGGCGACCATGTGATGCGTCGTACCGACAAGCTGCTGCATCAGGTCATACATCCGCTGCATGATGCTGATCGTTGCGGCGAGGTCATCAGCCTGCTTGAGGATGTCATGCATGCGATCTTTCTGGAAACCCATGACCGAAAGCTGACCCGCGTTTTGCATGCTGAGCATATACGGTATCGACGTGTGGTTGATCGGAGTTCCCTCGGGTCGAGTGACCGACTGAACCCTGGAAACGCCCGGCACCGCGAGGACGCCCTTCGCCAGCTTATTCAGTACGAGAGCATCGGCCGGATTGCGCAAATCGTGATCGCTCTCGACCAACAGCATCTCCGGCGCCATCATGGCCGACTCGGGGAAATGTCGCTTCGCGGCCGCGATCCCCTCCTGGCTGGGGATGTTTTTGGGGATGTAATCCATGTCGTTGTAGCTGGGGCTGTACCCCGGCAGCGTCAACAGCCCGATAAGCGCGACCGCTAACGATGCGACGAGGATGGGTCCTGGCCACCGAACAATCGCCGTGCCAATGCGTCGCCATCCATGATGGGAAAGCGGCCGCTTGGGGTCGAACACACCGAAACGACTCCCGACGTTGATGACCGCCGGAACAAGGGTGAGAGCGACCGCGACCGCGACGAGCACCCCGACCGCACACGGGACACCCAGCGCCTGGAACCAGGGCAACCGGGTAAAGCTGAGGCAGAAAAGCGCGCCGGCGATCGTCACGCCGGAGGCCAAGACAACTTTGGCGGTCCCGTGATAGGTGGTGTAGTACGCCGCTTCCCGATCTTCGCCGGCCTGACGTGCCTCTTGATATCGCCCGATGAAGAAGATCCCGTAGTCGGTTCCGGCAGCGATCCCAATGGATACCAACAGATTGACGGCGAAGGTCGTAAGGCCGACCATGCCCACGTTGCCGAGGAATGCGACGAGTCCCCGGGCCACCTGCAATTCAAGTCCGACCGTAACCAGCAAAAGAATGACGGTAAGAATTGAACGATAAACGATGAACAGCGTCCCGAAGATCACGGCCGCGCTCACCAACGTAATTAAGATGACCGTCCGGTTACCGCTATGGCCCATATCCGCAACGATCGCCGCGGGCCCGGTGACATATGCCTTGACGCCCTGCGGCGCCGGTGTGCGCGCGACGATGTTTTGGAGGGCTTCGAGTGAATTGTCGGCCAATGTCGTCGCCGGCAGACCGGCCAAGTTCACCTGCACATATGCGGCTTTGCCGTCGGAGCTTTGCGCGGCGCCCCGGGTGAGCGGGTCACCCCAGAAGTCCTGAATGTGCCGGATATGTTCCGGGTCGTCTTTCAACTGGCGAATCAAATGGTCGTAATATTTGTGGGCCTCGTCGCCGAGGGGTTCTTTCCCCTCCAACACGATCATCGCCGCACTATCGGATGTCGATTGCTTAAAGTCGTCATTCATGCGCGTCATCGCCTGAAACGACGGCGCGTCGCTGGGGTTCAGCGACACTGAATGCTCTTTTGCGACCTGTTCCAACGGGGGGAGGGCAATACCCACGATGATGGCGATACCCACCCACGCCAAAATGATGGGCACCGAAAATCGATGGATTGTGCGCGGTATGCGAGGCTGAGCGGCCGGCTCGTATCCCGTGCGCTCGGTGGTCATGCGGCCTTCAGCAGGCAGAAGGTGAATGCATTCACTTCGTGCGAAACTCTTTCGGATTTGACCTCATTGTCCACCGTGATGCGGCAGCCGATGCTGGCACCGTCACCCTGGGCCGTGACATTTCCGATTCCCGCCGCCGCGGTAATTGGGAATTCGAGTGACCACGGCAAGTGCACCCCTTCGATGCGCTGCGGGTCACCATTGGCGTCGAAGTAGCTGATTGAGGCCACCGTCCCGGGCGGCCCGAAGACCTCGTAGGTGAGTCGCTTGGGGTTGAACGGTTTAGACTCACCAGCTCTGGTGTCGGCATACGACGTACGTTTCTCAGAGCCGAAGATCCCATGCAGGCGCGAAACGGTGAACCCGCCGGCAACGATCACTGCCACAATGACCAGCGGAATCCACAGTTGTCGCAGGACCCTGAGGATCGCACGCCCTCGATTCCGGCGATTCCGTCGAGGTTGAGCCCGCGTTGGAAGTTCAGTTGAAGACTGGCGACGCCGCCCGAACCGGCCGGACCGACGGCCAGACTGTTGGCTAACGTCTGGGTGACCAGGATCGGCGACCTCCGACCATGCTTCCGCAACGGCGCGCCCACCGCGTTCGACCACTGCACCCAACCTTCCGCTGTTTAACTCCCCGCGCATGTCCGTCGGTTCGAACATGCCCTTTACACACCGGCCGTGATAGACCAGCCGACAGTACAGCGAATGCGGTGGCCATCGCAGGATAATCGCGCGGCGGTCACCTCAAACTTGCGACACTTCCCAGAACACGACCCAAACTTGACACGACCCGATCTCGGTGAGTAAACCATGCCGGTAGCCTCCATATCGGCTGTTGCTCAATCGATATCGGATCGTAATGCATGCCGTGTGCGTAACGGCACGGTACAGAGGCTCCCCTCCACGCCGCAAATCACGTCACGTGCGTTACCGGCCGTGCAGCACCCAGGCAATCGCGTGCGAACGTAAAGATAGAGGTCCCGAGCCCGTCGCAGTGTGCCGCGCACCGGTTGCTAATCTGTGCCGGGAGTCCCGCCCGTAAGTCACATCAGGGACTTCGTCGAAATCCCGGACGGACCTGTCGGCCACCACTATGGTCTGGAACCGGTACCACTCGTATGACTAAGAGGTATGGAGATTCGGTGAGCGTCAATCCGTTCGACGACGAAAACGGCAGCTTTTTCGTCTTGGTCAACGACGAGGAGCAACACAGCCTGTGGCCAACCTTCGCCGACGTTCCAGCTGGCTGGCGGGTGGTTTACGGCGAAGCGGACCGCGCTGCGTGCCTGGAGTACATCGAACAGAACTGGCCTGACATCCGGCCGAAGAGTCTGCGTGACAGGCTGGCGGCGGCCCAGGATTCTGATAACTAAGGCCGTTTCCGCAGTCGTCTAGGCCTTGGATAGGGCTATCGGCAACGCGTTAGTCGATCTCGCCGGTCAGGTCGAACTCAGCCAGCGTGCGCGCAGCTAGTTCACGCAAAGCGGGCTTGGTGTTCTCGGCACCCGGTTGGTAGGCGACGACCGTCATGCCCAGCTTGCCGCTGATGCGCCACGACTGCACCCTCATTTGGCCGCCCATGCGCTCAAGCCGCTGTCGCGTTACGTGTTGCCAAACCCCTCGTGCGGTGCCGTACTCGGCATCGGTGCCATCGGGGCGCAGCATCGAGCCGAGGTCGCCGAGATAAGAAGACAACAACGGGAGATCAGGGTCGGCGGGCGCCGCGTCGGCCATCCGTTTCAACGCCCGCTTGGGCATCAACGCCATCAGCCAGAGCAGCTGCGACGACTCATCTGGAGTCTCCCTTGAAGTCTCCAGCGCGTGCTTGACGGCAGCGCGGATGTCATGCAGATCCGTCGTTACCGGCGTCGGGTCGACGCTGACGCGGGCAAGCGATACCGCGTTGGCACGCTGATCGCCCTCGGTGCGGTCGCTCGCCGGGAGTAGCAACGTGACGGCGCCGTCACTGGCACGTCGGCGCCCCAGTCGCTCGGCGAGTTTGACAGCCAACGCGGCGGCAAGCGCATTACTAGTTCCGCCAAGGGCCTTCGCGCGTGCATCCCAATCGTTGAGGTCGACGTAGATCGTGATACCCGGCACGCGGACAATGTCATCGCCGTTCTCGATCGGCAGGGCAGCCGGTCGCGATCCCGGTGGTTGGGCACTGTCGCGCCGGCGGCGGGCTTGTTCTCGAGCCGTTTTCGCCGCAACGACAACGGCTCGGGCAATCTCAGGTGCGTCCTGCGCTGTTTGGCGAGCATCCTGTGCCACCGCACGTCGTCGAGTACGCGAACGCGGTGGTGGGTAGCCAAGGTCGCGCTTGTTGCCCAAGACCGCATCCAATACGGCGACGCCGAGGCCGAGGCCGTCGACCAGGTAGTGAGAAACCACCAGGCTGACGGCGGTCGAGCCATCCGTAAGCGGAAGGACGCCCAGATGCCAGCCCGGCCCCAATTCCGGGTCCGCAGACATGTGCGCGCGGTCATCTGCCCAGTCACTGAGTTCAGCGCGTGGACGCGCGCAGTCGGCGATATCGATGTCCGACGGCCCCCGGTGTGCGACCCACCGATGCCGCGCGAACGGCAGGGGCGAACGTTCGATGCGCCGTCCGAGCAACCCGTAACCGAGATTGTGGTGAAAACGCCGCAGGCCATCCAGGTCGACAGGGTGCTCATAAACCCACAAGCCCTGGATGACTAACTCCTGACCGGCGGCGCGCTGCCCCGCGAACAAGCCGTGGTCCATGAACGCGAGCCGATTGTCTGGCGATGCATCACTATTGGATTCGCGATTGTCAAACGAGGCGCGTGCAGAACGTTTCCGGAGTGGCACTGGTCAGCCTCCGATGACATGGGATTCGCTCGTGATTCCCCGTGTGGCGTACACCTGGTCACGGCGGGTCACGCTGCGCGGAACGGCATGCGCCTTGCTGGGATCGGCCCAATTCATCAGCTGAGACTAGCCGATGTGGTACTCCAGCTAGGCTGAGATGTCGCGGAGAGTCAGGCCATGGTCGACGACGCCGGAGGCCGAGACTCAGTTCGGTGTCGAATCGCCTCGGGTAACCCGCAGCAATGAAATCGATGTCACCGTCCAGATTTTCGGTGAGTAGATGTAGATAGCCTTGCCCGGCAGCAACTCCCGGCCGATCCACCCGGATCCGCAGCTCCTATCGGCCAGAGTCGTAACACGGGTTGTCTCGATGACCGCGTTGACAGCGCGGGGTTGGCACGCCGTCCGCGGACCTTGTGGGACGACTTGGCGGTCGATGGCGAATAGCGCTGGGGGCGTCGTCTAGTCTCTTGCCATGAGCCAGAGCCCACGCACAACCGCGAAGTCCTTCGAACAGGTGTATCGAGCGCACTGGGCCGACCTGTCGCCGGAGGATCTTATGGCGGAGCACCGCTGCCTCACGCCGCATGCGGCATTGGGCGCGGAGTTGTGCTCGTGACGGGCGCCGACGCGCCGCGCGGGACTGCAGGCCGCCCAGTCGTTCTGTTCGTGTTGGGCATGGGCCGGTCCGGAACGTCGGCGATCGCGCGCGTTCTCTCGCTGTGCGGGGGTGAGCTCCCGGCCGGGGTGTTGGGTGCCGACGCAATCAATCCGGCGGGCTATTGGGAGCCGCGCGCAGCCCTGCATCTCAACGACAAAATCTTGCACCGCAACGCCAGCGCCTGGTACGACCCGGCCATGCACCTACAGGACGAAGGTGCGTTCGATGCGGAAGAGTACGCCCGTTGCGTCGCCGAGATTGGGGAGTTTTTCACCACACTGCCGGACGTGCCGCTCGTGGTCCTCAAGGAACCTCGGATAACGCTACTGTCCGGCATGTGGTTTGAGGCGGCCCGCCTGGCCGGATTCGACATCGCCGCTTTGGTTGCGTTGCGTCACCCGCAAGAGGTCATTGCGTCGATCGCGGCGGCTATTCGAACCCCGGCGGAGCTCGCGAGTGCCGTGTGGCTGAAATACAATTTGCTGGCCGAGAGAGAAACCCGTGGCCTTCCGCGCGTGTTCGTAGAGTACGCCAACCTTCTCGACGACTGGCGCCGGGAAGTAACGCGGATTTCCGCGGCGCTTGCGATCGATCTCAGCCTCCCGGATGCTGGCGCAGTCGACGAGTTTCTCAAACCGGATCTTCGGCGCCAACAACACGACGGTCCGGTGACCGAAGTTCTTGGCACAGACTGGATTTCCACGGTCTACGAAGCGCTGCGTGAAGCCGCGCGGGATGAGCCCCTGGATGGGTCTGCCCTGGAGCGTGTTTACGGTGCGTATCGATTGAACGAGCACAAGTTCCGAGGGGTGTTCGAGGATTTCCGCGGCCGCGACAACAGCAGGTTCCTTGGACCGTCCATCCAGAAGCTGATCCGCTCCGCCCGCGCGATAGCTCACCGCCGCAGCGGGACTTGGGCCTAATCGCTGAGGCTTACACCGTCTCGAACCGCGTGCAGCCCTGAAGGAGCCGCCGCACAAGCAGCCCGGCTCTCAGCCACTAGGTCAGCGGACGCCGATGCCCAAGCTCTGGGTTACCAGCGCGACGCCAACCACTGCAAAGATGCCTAGCAGGATCTGCTGACGGTGGGCCAGCGCCCATTCGTGTACCGGTCGCAGTACTGCTTGGGTTTTGACTGGCGTGATCAGGTAGCTGATGAGCGTGATCTCGATCACCCCAAGCATCGCGATGACGAACCCGATGACCGCTACGACCTGCGCGCCGAGCGGAACCCCCGAGGTCACGATCGTAGTGTCGATAAATATCACCAGGTAGGGCCCCGGCAACAGCGCCATGCCGAGTACGAATGCGACCCATAAGGATCCACTGTCCCACGCGCTTTGGAGGCGGGCCAGCAGCCGTCGGATTGGCGAGGCGCCCTCCGTCGTTGCATCACCCGCGCGGCCAAACGGCGACGAAGGCGAGGTTGGGTCCGGCGTATCCGAATCCAACACCAGGGTCGAGCTGTTTCTGCTCCGTGCCGGCACCTGCGCTCGTCGACGCGCGAAGAAGCGCACTGCCAATACCGCGGCGATCGCCAGCACGAGCACACCCATGCCGAATTGGATGTGCCGGACCGTGGAACTCGCGGCCGTGGTCGGGGTGGCCAAATCATGCGAAAAAGAGGTGAACGTCGGTGTTGAGTGCAGCACCAATAGCGGAGCCAGCAGGATGGGAACGTTCATTACCACGCAGCCCGCCCAGTAGGCGAGCAGGTTTTGCACCGGCCGTGACCGGGAGATCAAGAGGAGGATGAGGCCGAGAAGCGCCGGATTGAACGCCATCAGCAGCGCCACCCCAAGCAGTGAGCCCCACATGGCCGGAGACACTACCTTGTCGGTTTGTGCGGTTCTTGTGTGTTCGCTCTTTTTGACGGTCCCCCGGTTGGCCTGGACAGCCGGCGCAAGATTCTGTTGCGAAAGTGAGAGCAGGGCCCACGCACCGTACGACCAGTGGCTCGGGCCAAGTGTTAGCATCCCGTCCGTGTTTGGACGCGACGGTCGGGTACGGATCGGCATTGTGGGCGCAGCTCGCTTCGCACCGCTGACCCTCATCAACCCCGCCCGGGAAAACGCCGATGTTGTGGTGTCGGCGGTGGCGGCACGCGATGGATCCCATTTGGCCGATGCTCAAGCCTTCGCCGCTGAGCACGGTATCGCCCGGGTGCACGCCAGCTACGAGGCTCTGGTGGCCGATCCAGACCTGGACGCTGTCTACATCCCGCTGCCGAACGGCCTGCACGGCAGGTGGACTCGGGCAGCGCTTGTTGCGGGCAAGCACGTGCTGTGTGAGAAGCCGTTTACTGCCAATGCCGCCGAGGCTCGTGAGATCGCCGAATTGGCCGCGAAGTCGGACCGAGTTGTGGTAGAGGCACTGCATTACCGCTACCACCCGTTGACTGTGCGTGTCGAGGAGATCATCGCTTCGGGAGAGCTGGGCACACTGGAGCGGGTGGATGTCTCCATGTGCGTTTTGCTGCGCAAGTCCAACAACGTCAACCTCTATAACTACTCTCTTGCCGGCGGGGCGATGATGGACGCCGGAAGCTATGCAGTTGACATGGTCCGCGCGTATGGCGGCTCGACCCCGGAAGTCGTTTCAGCCCAAGCGAAATTACACGGTCCTGCGGTGGACCGGGCCATGACGGCCGAGTTGCGGTTTGCCGGTGGGCACACCGGTCGGCTCCGCTGCGCAGTGTGGTCGTCGAATCTGGTGCGGGTGAGCGCCAAAGTGGTTGGCGACCGCGGTGAGTTGCGTGTGATCAATCCGGCTGTACCGCAGGTTCTCCGTCGGCTCACAGTCCGCACAGCCGACGGCAAGCGGGTGGAGCGCTTTTCGAAGCGCGCCTCCTACGCGTATCAGCTTGATGCTTTCGCTGCGTCGGTGCTGCGCGGCGAACCGGTGAAGACGACGCCAGAAGACGCGGTCGAGAACATGACCGTCATCGATGCGATCTATCGCGCTGCGGGCCTGCCGTTGCGCGAGCCGGCCTGAACGCTGATCCCTTAGCTCAGTTGGCAGTTTCGGGTCACAGTTCTTGTGGTCTGCGGCGAAAAACCGTCGACCGCCGGCAGGCAAAGCGGTTCGACCCGAATTGCCTGCTAGCATCGGGTCCGTGCCTGAACGCGGGGCCTCGGTGCGAATCGGGATTTTGGGCGCAGCCCGCATAGCACCGTTGGCGCTCATCAACCCGGCCCGGGAAAGCGCCGAGGTGGTGGTGTCCGCGGTTGCCGCACGTGATGCGTCTCGTGGTCAAGCCTTTGCCGCCAAACATGGCATCGCCCGGGTGCATGACAGCTACGAGGCGCTGGTCACCGATCCGGCTCTGGACGGTGTCTACATCCCGCTGCCGAACGGCCTGCACGGCAGGTGGACTCGGGCTGCGCTTGTTGCGGGCAAGCACGTGCTGTGTGAGAAGCCGTTTACTGCCAATGCCGCCGAAGCTACTGAGATCGCCGAACTGGCCGCGAAGTCGGGCCGGGTTGTTATGGAGGCATTCCATTACCGCTACCACCCGTTGACTTTGCGTGCGGAGGAGATCGTCGCCTCTGGCGAGTTGGGCACACTGGAGCGGGTAGAGGCGGCCTTGTGCTTTCCGTTGCCGAGATTCGCTGACATTCGCTACAACTACTCCCTTGCCGGTGGGGCGATGATGGATGCCGGAAGCTATGCAGTTCACATGACCCGCACGTTTAGCGGCTCGACCCCGGAAGTCGTTTCAGCACAGGCGAAATTGCGCGGCTCTGAGGTGGACCGGGCTATGAAGGCCGAGCTGCGGTTCGCGAGCGGACACACCGGCCGGGTTCGCTGCTCGATGTGGTCGTCGGATCTGCTGCGGGTGAGCGCCAAGGTCATTGGCGACCGCGGCGAGCTGCGTGTGCTCAATCCGGTGTTACCGCACGTTTTCCATCGGCTGTCGGTCCGTTCAGCCGATGGCAAGCGGGTGGAGCGCTTCCCGCGGCGCGCTTCCTACGCGTATCAGCTTGACGCGTTCGCCGCGGCGGTGCTGCGCGGCGAACCGGTGAAGACGACACCAGAAGACGCGGTCGAGAACATGACCGTCATCGACGCGATTTATCGCGCTGCCGGACTGCCGCTGCGCAAGCCAGCCTGAACGCTGATCCGTTGGCTCAGTTGGCAGTTCGGGCAATCAGCTGGTGAAATGCACCTGGTTCACGTGCTCGGCCACCCGCAAGGCGTTGGCCGCGACCGTCAAACTGGGATTCAAACCAGTGCTCGAAGGAAAGAACGAGGTGTCCACCACATAGAGGTTGTCCATCTCGTGCGCCCGGTTGTGTGGGTCAAGCACGCTGGTTTTGGGGTCGATACCGAAGCGGCACGTGCCGCAGACATGGCCCACGGAAGCATTGTTTTCGCCATCCCGCAACGTGACTTTGCGAAACGGCTGGAGCACCTCTTTCAACTGCCGCATAAACACTTTGCGGCGCTCGATCTCACTGGCGTGCAGACGATACTGAAGCCGCAGCCGCTGGCGGCCATTCAAGCTGGGCCGGTCGGATGGCAGGACGCAGTTGTCCAGATAGGGCAGATCTTCGGTGATCGATGCCAATACCAGGCCGCCGTTGAAGAACCGCTCATAGCCCCAGCGAACCGCTGGACTCATCATGCGCAACGCCTTCGCCCGCCATCCCGGGCCGGTGCTCAACACCTCGATGGGCAGCATCGAGCCAAATGACTGCACGGTGCCGTATTTCTCGCCCTCCCAAAAGTAGAAATCGTTCAGCCCGATCTCCTTATTTTGGGCCGTGATGTTGCAATCGGGTTGGGGCCAGATTTCGATCAAATCGATTAGATGGCGCATCAGGTTGCGCCCCACCAAGTCTGAGCCATTGGCCAATCCGCGTGGCCAATCACCCGACCGTGAATTGAGCAACAGCAGCGGGGTGGCCAGTGCACCGGCGGCCAGTATCACCACCTTGCCGTTCAGGGCCAACGTGCCGGACGCACTCTCGCAAATCACCTGGCGGACCTGCCTGCCGTCTGCTTCCAGGCGCACGGCCCGGCATTCGGCCAACAGGTGCGCGCCGTGCTCGGCAATGGCCGGTAGCAAGCAATTGCGAGCGGCGTCGTTTTTGCAGGACTGGTGGCACAGATAGCCCTGACAGGTGGAACAACCATCGGTGTAATCACAGGCCATCGGCAGGTGGTAGGGATGCAGTCCGCGGCCGGTCAGATAGTCGACTAGCGGTTCGTTGTCGGCCGAAAACGGCGGCGCCGCGGGCAGGCCGACCTCCGCTGCCTCCGGCCGTAGGGGATCGGGTTGGCCGCGAACTCCCAGCTGCTTCTCCGCTGCTGCGTACCAGGGCCGCAGCTGGTCGTAGCTGATCGGCCAGGCATCTGGCACGGTTGAACCGCCCGGGTCGCGGAAATTTTGACGCGGAGTGAAATCGCGCACGAAAAAGCGCTCGCAGACCATGCCATAGAGGCCCGACGACCCTCCCGTCCCGCTGCCGAGGAACGGCACGAACCGCCGCGAGAAGCGCCCACTGATGTCTTCGACCTCGTCGATTGAACGTCCGGCCCGGGACAGGGCGTCGTAGTAGGCCTCGGCGGAACGGCCCGCCAGCGGCTCGGCCAATTCCGGCATCGAAGCGCGGATAATCCCGGGAACGCCCGGCAGAGTTGAGCGGCCCTTCTCGACGAACAGCACCCTGCGGCCTGACCGGGACAGCGAATAGCCCAGCATCCCGCCCCCCATGCCGGTGCCCACCACAATCGCGTCCCACTCAACGCGTTCCGCCTCACGCGCGGTCAGGTCGCCGTCAACCAAAAAGGAGCTCCTCAGGGGCGATGGCCAA
Source organism: Mycobacterium sp. NGS62 (assembly GCF_059812285.1). Taxonomy (NCBI): domain Bacteria; kingdom Bacillati; phylum Actinomycetota; class Actinomycetes; order Mycobacteriales; family Mycobacteriaceae; genus Mycobacterium; species Mycobacterium sp. NGS62. Next base: position 135,293 of record NZ_JCALCK010000011.1, read on the forward strand.
GCTTTGCCCAGTGTGGGCGAATCACGAACCTACCACCCACTGCCACAGGCAGACCGAGCTTCCCCTTGCCGCATGTGAAAGAAACCCGAACATGACCGATACCCTTGAGAATGCCTACGGGCACTGGAAGTGAAAGGCCCGAACCACATTGAAATTCGTGCTGGCAAGCTTTGGAACTCGCGGCGATGTCGAACCTTGCGTCACGGTAGGCCGTGAGTTGCTGCGCAGGGGGCACGACGTGCTCATGGCCGTCCCGCCCGATCTGGTTGGCTTCGCCGAATCGGCTGGGCTTGCGGCGGTTGCCACCGGTCCGGATGTGCATAGCATTTTGGACGACCATCGCAAGTTCTGGACGCAATTCTTCAGCAAGCCCTGGAGAATCCATGAGCTGATCAGGTTGCGGCGCGAAGTTTGGGAGCCCGTTACCCGGTACTGGACGGAGATCAGCACCACGCTGAAGTCGTTGGCGGACGGGGCCGATCTGCTAATCACCAGTCTGAATTTCGAGGGCGCCGCTGCCAACGTCGCCGAGTATTACGACATTCCGTTGGCCACGCTGCATTATTTTCCCGTGCGGCCCAGCAGCCGGCTCCTGCCATTCCTGCCGGCGTCGTTGGGTCGCTCTGTAATGACGACGTTCGACTGGCTGGGTTGGCGCGTGGAGAAGAAGTTCGAGGATGTGCAGCGCCGCGAATTGGGGCTACCAAAGGCAACTCGCCCTTGGACGCGACGGATCGCCGAACGTGGATCGTTGGAAATCCAAGCTTACGACGAGGTGTGCTTCCCCGGGCTAGCAGCCGAATGGGCGAAATTCGATGAGCGACGTCCTTTTATCGGGGCGCTGACGATGGAGTTGCCAACCGATGCCGATGAGGAGGTCACCTCGTGGATTGCCGCGGGATCACCGCCGATTTTCTTCGGCTTTGGCAGCATTCCTGTCGAATCACCCGCCGACACGGTCGCGATGATCAGCGCGGCGTGCACGCAGTTGGGCGAGCGGGCGTTGGTTTGCTCTGCCGGGACCGACTTCAGTGGCGTTCCCCATTTCGAGCACGTCAAGATGGTGGGCACGGTGAACTATGCGGCTATCTTTCCGGCTTGCCGCGTGGTCGTCCACCACGGTGGCACGGGCACCACGGCGATAGGCCTGCGCGCCGGGGTCCCTACGTTGATCCTGTCGACGGACCTCGATCAAACGCTCTGGGGGTCTCGGGTCAAACGGCTGAACGTGGGTGTCGCCCGGCGTCTTTCGAGCACTAACCAGGAATCACTGATCGCGGACTTGCGCACCGTCCTCGCCCCGGACTATGCCACCCGGGCTCGCGAGATCGCCACCCAGATGAGTAAAGCCGCCGAAAGCGTTGCGGCCGCCGCTGATCTTGTGGAACGTGCCGCCCGTTTGCGGCATGTGGGCTGATCGGAGAAAGTGGGCTGCCGCATTGATTTGGTGACGGCCCGTGTCAGAGCGGCTGGAACGCGAATTCGTTTAATTTGGCCCAAAATGCTTGCTGACAAGTACCAGCAATCACTCTAATAACGCGTTGCCATTTCGGCGCTATTTCAGGGTGGAACCGGCCTGCCGGCACACGGCACGAAGTAGGGTACGAAAGTGGACAACGTACTCGATCTGGTTGACCAGGCCGCGTTCGATCTCGGGCGGGCAACT
>NZ_JCALCK010000110.1:0-205 GCF_059812285.1 Mycobacterium sp. NGS62
GCCGGCGGAGTGTCCGCCGGTGCCCACCGAGCAGACCAGCACGTCGACGTTGCCGAGCTGATCCATGAGCTCCAACCCCAGCGACTGATAACCCGCGACGTTGTCGGGGTTGCTGTATTGGTCGGGGTTCCAGGCGCCGGGATGGGCGGCGAGGACCTGGGCGACGCGGTCTTTGCGGGCTTGTTGCCAGCCCCCGACCGGGTGG
>NZ_JCALCK010000012.1:0-119730 GCF_059812285.1 Mycobacterium sp. NGS62
TGCCGGTCAACGATCTGGGCGCAGTCTCGCTGCCATGACCGCAGGCTCGATACGGAGCTGCCTAGACTGACGGCGTGACATCCGGGCTCACCCAAGCGGTGGATACCGTCGAGCAGGCCGCAGCCACCCCTGATCTGCCTCAACCGTTCCGCGAGCTGGGTCTCAAAGACGACGAATACCAGCGGATCCGCGACATTCTCGGGCGTCGGCCCACCGACGCGGAGCTGGCCATGTACTCGGTGATGTGGAGTGAGCACTGCTCCTACAAGTCGTCCAAAGTCCATCTGCGCTACTTCGGTGAGACGACCACCGAGCAGATGCGGGCCGGCATGTTGGCCGGCATCGGGGAGAACGCCGGCGTCGTTGACATCGGCGATGGCTGGGCGGTCACATTCAAGGTTGAGTCACACAATCACCCGTCTTATGTCGAGCCCTACCAGGGCGCGGCCACCGGGGTCGGCGGCATCGTGCGCGACATCATGGCGATGGGTGCTCGACCGGTCGCGGTGATGGACCAGTTGCGCTTCGGCGCCGCCGACGCCCCGGACACCCGCCGCGTTGTCGACGGCGTGGTGCGCGGTATCGGCGGCTACGGCAACTCGCTGGGCTTGCCGAATATCGGCGGCGAAACCGTCTTCGATGCCTCCTATGCAGGTAACCCGCTGGTGAACGCGATGTGTGTGGGTGTGCTGCGGCAAGAGGACCTGCATCTGGCGTTTGCCTCGGGCACCGGGAACAAGATCATCCTGTTCGGTGCGCGGACCGGGCTCGACGGTATCGGCGGGGTGTCGGTGCTGGCCTCCGAGACCTTCGGCGGCGACGAGTCGGGCAACGGCAGCAAGAACAGAAAGAAACTGCCCTCGGTGCAAGTCGGCGATCCGTTCATGGAGAAGGTGCTCATCGAGTGCTGCCTGGAGCTGTACGCCGCCGGCCTGGTGGTCGGCATCCAGGACCTCGGTGGAGCCGGATTAGCTTGTGCCACATCAGAATTAGCATCCGCAGGTGATGGCGGCATGGCTGTTGAGCTGGACTCAGTGCCACTTCGGGCCAAGAACATGACCCCTGCCGAGGTGCTCTGCAGCGAGTCGCAGGAGCGGATGTGCGCGGTGGTCGCGCCGGAGAACGTCGACGCATTTTTGGCGGTGTGCCGTAAATGGGAGGTGCTGGCCACCGTGATCGGCGAAGTCACCGACGGCGACCGGCTGAAAATCACCTGGCACGGCGAGACCGTCGTCGATGTGCCACCCCGCACGGTGGCCCACGAAGGTCCGGTGTACCAGCGTCCAGTCGCCCGGCCGGACTCGCAGGATGGGCTCAACGCCGACCGGTCCAGCACGCTGCTCCGGCCGGCCACCGGCGACGAGTTGCGCGCGACGTTGCTCGCGATGCTGGGCAGTCCGCACCTGTGCAGCCGCGCCTTCATCACCGAGCAGTACGACCGCTACGTGCGCGGCAACACCGTGCTGGCCGAGTACGCCGACGGCGGCATGCTGCGCGTCGACGAGGCCACCGGTCGCGGCATCGCGGTATCGACCGATGCGTCGGGGCGCTACACCCTGCTGGATCCTTACACGGGTGCCCAACTCGCGCTGGCCGAGGCGTACCGCAACGTCGCGGCCACCGGGGCCACCCCGGTCGCGGTCACCAACTGTCTGAACTTCGGGTCACCGGAAGACCCGGGCGTGATGTGGCAATTCGCGCAGGCGGTCCGCGGGCTCGCGGATGGCTGCGCAGCACTGGGCATTCCAGTGACCGGCGGCAATGTCAGCTTCTACAACCAGACCGGGTCGACGGCCATCCTGCCCACCCCGGTCGTCGGTGTTTTGGGCGTCATAGACGACGTGGGTCGGCGTCTGCCCACCGGCATGGGCACCGAGCCGGGGGAGACGCTGCTGCTGCTCGGTGACACCCGGGACGAATTCGACGGCTCCATCTGGGCGCAGGTGACCGCCGACCACTTGGGCGGATTACCCCCCGCGGTGGACCTGGCCCGCGAAACGCTACTGGCCGATGTGTTGAGCGCTGCCACGCGAGACGGTCTGGTATCCGCGGCCCACGACCTGTCCGAAGGCGGCCTGGCTCAGGCCGTGGTGGAATCGGCGCTGACCGGCGAGACAGGTTGCCGCATAGTGCTTCCCGACGACGCTGACCCATTTGTCATGTTGTTCTCCGAATCGGCGGGCCGAGTATTGGTGGCGATACCGCGCACCGAGGAGAGCCGGTTCGTCTCGATGTGTGAAGCGCGGGGGCTGCCTGCCATCCGCATCGGTGTCGTCGACCAAGGTTCGGATTCGGTGGAGGTACAGGGTTTGTTCACGGTGTCCCTGGACGAACTGCGCAGCACCTTTGAGGGTGTGTTGCCGCGGCTCTTCGGATAAGGACATGAGCACCCCCGTCGACGACGTCACCGGTGAGTCGGCCCCGCCACAGACCGCAACCCGTGGCCGCCACCCGCTGCTGATTTGGGCATGGAGCTTGCTGCGACTGAACTTCGTCGGGACTGCGTTCGGTGCTTTGTTCTTCTGTCTGTCGCTGACGCCCTCGCTGTTGCCGCATGACTGGCTGTTTCAGGGCTTGATCGGCGGTGTCAACGCCGCGTTCGGTTACGGCCTTGGTGTGGTGATCGGAAAGGCGGTGCACCGCTTCGTCCTTCGCAACGCCGCCTGGTGGCCCCCGCCGGCACCGGCGTTGTTCTGGGTGAAAGCAGCCGTGGTGGCTACCGCTCCGACGGCGTGTGTGTTGATGCTCATCCCGGCCGCCTCCTGGCAGCGGCAAGTTTCGGCACTGATGGGTATCGACGGGCCGAGCACAGGGTCCTACCTGCGCACGCTGCTTGTCGCGGTCGCGGTCAGCGCGCTGGTGGTATCGGTCTTCCGGGTGCTCATCGACGCCATCAAGCTGCTGGCTCGGATGCTGATCAGGCGGTGGCACCTGCACAGCGAGACGGCGCTGTTCATCGGCACCGCGATCGTGGTGGTGGTGTTGGTCACCTTGATCAACGGCGTGCTGATCCGCGGATTCTTCGCCGGGGCAAACGCCGCCTTCCAACCGCAGAACAGCGAAACTCGAGCTGGCATCACACCACCCACACTTCCGGAAAGATCCGGCAGTCCAATGTCATTCGCGCCGTGGGACACCCTGGGTTACCAGGGCCGCAACTTCGTCGCCACCGGCCCGCACGCCGCTGAGCTGACCCGGGTCAACGGCCGGCTCGCCAGGGAGCCCATTCGGGTATACGCCGGACTGCATACCGCCGACGACGACCAGGGGCGGATGAAGGTGCTGATCCATGAACTCGAGCGCACCGAGGCATTCAGTCGCAAGGTGTTGATCATCGTCCCCACCACCGGCACCGGCTGGATCAACCCAGTGGCGGCGCGTGCGATCGAGATGATGTACAACGGCGACACCGCAATGGTCGGCGTGCAGTACTCCTATCTGCCCAGCTGGATCTCCTTTCTGGCCGACAAGCAGAAGTCGATGGACTCCGGGCGGTTGCTGATCGACACAATCCACGACCGTTGGCAGCAGCTGGAACCCGGCCAACGGCCGAAGCTGGTGCTCTACGGCGAGAGCCTGGGCTCGATGGCCGGGCAAAGCGCCTTCGACTATCTGCCCGACATTTCCCGGCTGGGCTTCAGCGGCGTGCTGTGGGTCGGCCCGCCGCAGGACAGCTCGCTATGGCATGCGCTGCTGGTGCGGCGTGATCCGGGCACCCCCGCGGTGCAGCCGCGCTACGACAACGGACGAACCGTTCGGTTCTCCGAAGCGGTGACGCCGGCCGACATCTCTCGCATTGCCGCGCCGCCGTGGGACGGGGCCCGGGTGCTGTTTCTGCAGCATCCGTCCGACCCGGTGGTCTGGTGGTCACCAGACTTGTTGTTCAGCCGCCCGGACTGGCTGGTTGAACCGCCCGGCCAGGATCGCAGCGCCTCGATGCGCTGGTATCCAATCGTCACGTTCTGGCAGGTCAGCGCTGACCTGACCAATGCCGAGGGCATGCCGGGCGGACATGGCCACAACTACGGCGACATGGTGCTGGACGGCTGGGCCGCCGTCGCTCCACCCGACGGGTGGACAGCCGACGACACTGAGCGCATACGGGTTGCGCTGAAACACACCGAGGGCGCTGACGGACCTGAGCATTGATGCGCCACAGGATGTTTCGACAGGTGCGGGCGGTTGCACTGGCCGCATCGTTGGTCGGCTGGAGCTTTGTCAGCCCTGGTATCCCGATGCCGTGGCGGGCGCCGGCGCAGGCCGGAATGGCCCGGCTGCTGGTGCTGCTGACCGGGGCACAGTTGGGTCTGCGTCCGCCGCGGTTGTGGGCGGGGTTGCGGCTCGGACTGGCGGCGGGTGTCGCCGTGGCAGTGGCCGTCGCGGCGACGACAGCGGTGCCCATGGTGCGATTCTCGATGTCGATCCGTGAATTGCCTGCGCCCGCGCCGGTCTGGTTGTTGTGGCGGATACCGCTGGGCACGGTATGGAGCGAGGAAGCGGCGTACCGTGCGGCATTGGCCACCGTCGCCACCTCCGCGTTCGGCGACTCCGGCGGTCGACTGCTGCAAGCCGCCGCCTTCGGTCTCTCCCACATCGCTGACGCCCGGGCCACCGGCGAGCCGGTGGTGCCGACTGTGTTGGCCACGGGTGTCGCCGGCTGGGTATTCCGTTGGCTGGCTGAACAATCCGGCAGCCTGGCGGCGCCGATGCTGGCGCACCTGGCGATCAACGAGACCGGCGCGGTGGCTGCGCTGACGATCAAGCGGCGGTTCGGCTAAGCATGGCCGCCCGGCAGAGCGCTGATCCGGCTCAGACCCGCGCGGCGGTGCTGGCCGTCGAGGAATGGCTGCGCGACGAGACCTGTCCTCCGCCCGGCCGCGCCGAATTGGCGGCCGCAGTCCGGCTCACCGCTCGCACGTTGGCCGGGCAAGCGCCCGGTTCCAGTGTCGAAGTCCGCATTCCACCATTTGTTGCCGTCCAATGTGTTTCGGGGCCGCGGCACACCAGGGGCACCCCGCCCAACGTCGTCGAAACCGATCCGCGCACCTGGCTGTTGTTGGCTACCGGACTGATGCAGCTCGCTGACGCCATATCCGTTGGAGCGCTGCAGCTTTCGGGCTCGCGGGCAGGCGAGATCGAGATGTGGCTCCCGCTGGTGAGCTTGACCGGTTAGCGCGACAGCGGAGCCAGCCCCGACCGAATCAGATCCAGACTGCGGGCAACGGTTTCGCCCAGGTCGCCGGTGCACCCGGCGCGACCCCAATTCTCCACCGCCGCAACGAGTGCAGCGGCCAGTGTGCAGCCAGCCACCTCGGCGACCAGGTCGAGATCCGGCACGTGCGAGTATCGCTTGCGGACGAAGTCGGTCAGCACCGCGGCGAATGACGACTGCACCACCCGAAGGTGCGCGGCGATACGTTCGGCGCTGATCAACTCGACCCGTGCCGTCGCGGCCTGGTGGACTACTTCCAGATCATGCGGAAAGGTCTGCACGCTGGCCAGGACCGCGTCGAACAACGGCTCGGCAGTGGGACGCTGCGCCAACGCCTCGGCCAGCCATTCCAGCTGCGTCTCATAGTCCTGGAACAGCACCGCTTCCTTGGTTGGGAAATGCCGGAAGAATGTGCGCTCGGTGACGCCGGCCTGGCGCGCCAACTCCGTCACCGTCACATTGGCGAACCCCTTCTCGGCGAAGCTGGCCAGCGCAACTCGCCGCAGCGTCTCGCGAGTGGAGCGGCGGCGCAGCTCGTGAAGGTTCGTCGTGCCTGTCATCTCACCGCGAGCGTAGTCCGCCGCCCACAAATTTCGTCAGTACTGACATCTTCCAATTATGTCAGTACTGACATATCTTGGGTTCTCGGGAAGGAGACCGCACCATGACTGACTACGACGCAATCATCGTGGGCGCTGGACACAACGGCCTGACCGCCGCGGCGATCCTGCAACGCGCCGGGTTGAACACCGTGTGTCTGGAGGCCAACACCTACTGCGGCGGGATGGCGGCCACCGTCGAGTTGATCGACGGATTCCGGTATGAGATAGCGGGTTCGGTGCAGTTTCCGACTGCGAGCGAGATCACCAAGGACCTGGGCCTCGATACGCTGCCCACCGTCGATCCCGACGTGATGTCGATCAACATCGGCGAGGCCGATGAAGAGGCGATGGTCTTCTATCGCGATCCCATCCAGCTGATGACCCACCTGGGGGAGAAGCACGGTGCCGAAGCCATTGCAGGCATGGCCGAGTTGATTGCCTGGAGCCAGGGGCCGGCTCGTGCGCTGGGCCGCTTCGAGGTGCGGACACCGCCGAGGACGCTCGACGAGATGTATGCCTGCGCCACAAGCGAAGCCGAACGGCGCGCCATCCACGAAATGTTGTTCGGCTCGGCGATGGACGTGATCGACCGCTACCTTCCCGACAAAGACAAGCACGCGGTGATGCGTGGAATGCTCGCCTTCCTCGCGGTGAACTCGACCTACCGCGGCCCCTACACGCCGGGTAGTGCTACCTGCCTGGCCTTCGCGTTGGCAGTGCCCGACGAGGGCGCCGCGATGATGACCAAACTCGAGGGCGGCATCGGCGCACTCACCGCGCATCTGCGCGAACTCTTCGTCGCGGACGGCGGGGAGATCCGCGTGCGCACCAAGGTCGAGCACATCCTCGTCGACGACGGCCGGGTGACCGGGGTGCGGTTGCGTGACGGAGCGACGATCACCGCGCCGGTGGTGGTGTCCAACCTTTCTCCCGACGTCACCCTCACCGAACTGGTGGCACCCGAGCACCTCCCGGCGGAACTCGCCTCGCGGCTGGCCGGCCGCGACCACCGCGCGTCATTCGTGCAAATCCACTTCGCCCTCGATGGTCTGCCCGAGTTTGCACCGCCCTACGAACTGCTCAACGAGCCCGGCATGCAGCAGTCCATCGGGATTTTCGGCTCACCCGAAGAGCAGCAACGCCAATGGGAGCTCTGCCGGCAGGGGATCATCCCGGACAATCCCTCGTTGGGAATGCAAATCCCGTCCTGCCTGGACGCCGGCCTGGCGCCGCCGGGCAAGCACGCCGCCAGCGCATTCGCGTACGCCTTCCCGGTCGAAGCCAGCCGCGAACAGCACGGCCACCTCAAAAACGAGATGGCACAGCGAGTTATCGACAAGATCACCCGCTACGCCCCGAACTTCAAAGACATCGTGATGCGAAACATCACCTTTGCGCCGTACCACATGCAAACCATGTTCGGTGCGCCCGGCGGTGATTTCTGTCACGGGCTGCTACACCCGGATCTGATGGGGCCGAACCGCCCCGGACCGAAAGGGTTCGTCGACCTACCCATCCCCATTGACGGGCTCTACCTCGCTGGCGCGGGATGTCACGGCGGGCCCGGCATCACCTTCACGCCCGGGTACAACGCTGGGTACCAGGTCCTCGACGACCTGGCGGCGACCGGTACCCGAATGGCGTGACTGGAGTGACCGCTGCGACCTGCGTGAATGCTGAACCCCAGTGGGAATGATCGCGGACCAAAAACCGTTGCCCAGGTACGCAACACGCTCGCCCGATTCGGTGTCTTGATGGTCGTTTCCGTAGACTCCGTTACTGTCACCACTCGCGCCCACAGGGAGCCGCCCCATCGTGACCGTGCAGCCCCAACCCATTGAGGTTCAGGAAAACCCGCCCCGCGAAGAATGCGGGGTGTTCGGCGTCTGGGCTCCCGGCGAGGACGTTGCCAAGCTCAGCTACTACGGCCTTTACGCATTGCAGCACCGCGGCCAGGAAGCTGCCGGCATCGCTGTCGCCGATGGTTCGCAGGTGCTGGTGTTCAAAGATCTCGGTCTGGTCAGCCAGGTGTTCGACGAGCAGACGCTGGCGGCCATGGAGGGTCACGTTGCCATCGGGCACTGCCGCTATTCGACCACCGGCAATACCACCTGGGAAAATGCCCAACCCGTTTTCCGCACCACCGCCGCCGGTACAGGTGTCGCATTGGGCCACAACGGCAACCTGGTCAACAGCGCCGCACTGGTCGCGCGGGCCCGCGAGGCGGGGCTGATCAATCCCAGGCTGCCCGGCGCAGCCACCACCGATTCCGACATCCTGGGCGCATTACTGGCTCACGGCGCCGCCGATTCCAGCCTCGAGCAGGCCGCGCTGGAGCTGCTGCCGACGGTGCGGGGAGCGTTCTGCCTGACCTTCATGGACGAGAACACCCTCTACGCATGCCGCGACCCGCACGGGGTGCGGCCGCTGTCATTGGGCCGGTTGGACCGCGGTTGGGTGGTGGCCTCGGAAACCGCCGCGCTGGACATCGTCGGCGCCTCGTTTGTGCGTGACATCGAGCCGGGCGAACTCCTGGCGATCGACGCCGACGGCGTGCGGTCGACCCGCTTCGCCAACCCGACCCCGAAGGGCTGCATCTTCGAGTACGTCTACCTGGCCCGCCCGGATAGCACGATCGCCGGCCGGTCCGTGCACGGCGCCCGGGTGGAGATTGGTCGTCGGCTGGCCCGCGAATGCCCGATCGACGCCGACCTGGTGATCGGGGTCCCCGAATCTGGGACTCCGGCCGCAGTCGGTTATGCCCAGGAATCCGGCATTCCCTACGGGCAGGGCCTGATGAAGAACGCTTACGTCGGACGTACCTTCATCCAGCCCTCACAGACCATCCGCCAGCTGGGCATTCGACTCAAGCTCAACCCGCTCAAAGAAGTCATCCGGGGCAAGCGGCTCATCGTCGTCGACGACTCGATCGTCCGCGGCAATACCCAGCGTGCCCTGGTCCGGATGCTGCGGGAGGCCGGCGCCGTCGAGGTGCACGTGCGCATCGCGTCGCCACCGGTGAAGTGGCCCTGCTTCTACGGCATCGACTTCCCGTCCCCGGCCGAGTTGATCGCCAACGCCGTCGAGGACGAGGGCGAAATGCTCGAAGCGGTGCGCCATGCCATCAACGCCGACACGTTGGGCTACATCTCGCTGCGGGGTCTGATCGCGGCCACCGAGCAGCCCGCCTCCCGGCTGTGTGCTGCCTGCTTTGACGGCAAGTATCCGATCGAGCTGCCCAGCGAGACCGCGCTGGGTAAGAACGTCATCGAGCACATGCTGGCCAATGCCGCGCGCGGCGCCGGTGTGCCAACCGAGCTTTCGGCCCCGGAGGTGTCTGCGGAGGAGGAGCAGGCCTCCGTTCTGCGGCATCCCTAGCCCGGGGCTCGGCATCGACCGGTAGCCTTTATCGCGATGACCGAGCGCGGGAAAGACTCCGGAAAAGACCCGGGCAATCAGGGTGTCACATATGCATCGGCCGGAGTGGACATCGAAGCCGGTGACCGAGCCGTAGAGCTGTTCAAGCCGTTGGCATCCAAGGCCACCAGACCCGAGGTCCGCAGCAAGCTCGGTGGATTCGCCGGACTGTTCGCTCTGCGCGGCGACTACCGCGAGCCGCTGCTGGCCGCGTCCAGCGACGGGGTGGGCACCAAGCTGGCCGTCGCCCAGGCAATGGACAAGCACGACACCGTCGGACTGGATCTGGTCGCGATGGTGGTCGACGACCTGGTGGTCTGCGGTGCGGAGCCGCTGTTTCTCCTCGATTACATCGCGTTGGGCCGAATCGTGCCCGAACGGCTCAGCGCGATCGTCGCCGGCATTGCCGACGGGTGCATGCGGGCGGGCTGTGCACTGCTCGGCGGCGAGACCGCCGAACACCCCGGTCTGATCGAGCCGGACCACTACGACATCTCGGCCACGGCCGTCGGCGTCATCGAGGCCGACGATGTGCTCGGGCCCGAACGGGTGAAGCCCGGCGACGTCATCATTGCGATGGGCTCCTCCGGCCTGCATTCCAACGGATATTCTCTGGTCCGCGCCGTCCTGCTGGAAATCGACCGGATGAACCTGGCCGGCTATGTCGAGGAGTTCGGCCGCACCTTGGGCGAGGAGCTACTAGAGCCGACCCGCATCTATGCCAAAGACTGTTTGGCGCTGGCCGCCGAAACCCATGTCCGTACGTTTTGCCACATCACCGGTGGTGGGTTGGCCGGCAATTTGGAACGCGTCATTCCGCAGGGACTGGTGGCCGAGGTCGACCGCGGAACCTGGACCCCCGCGCCGATCTTTGCGATGATCGCGCAGCGTGGCCGGGTAACGCGGGTCGAGATGGAGAAAACCTTCAACATGGGTGTCGGGATGGTCGCCGTCGTCGCTCCGGAGGACACCGATCGCGCCTTGGCCATCCTGACCGCGCGGCACTTGGACTGCTGGGTGTTGGGCACCGTCAGCAAGGGCGGAAAAGAAAGCCCTCGAGCCAAGCTGGTCGGGCAGCACCCCCGGTTCTGAACGTCAGCGACGCCACGCGCCTTCGTCGCCCCAAGTGTCGTCGGGAAGCTGGTCGTCGTCGTCCAGCTGGTCGGAGTCGTCAGCGCTCGACCCGGACAACTCGCGCTGAAGCCGCTCGAAATCGGTTTGAGGGGAGCTGTACTTCAGTTCTCGAGCAACCTTGGTCTGCTTCGCCTTAGCCCGGCCGCGGCCCATGGGGGAACCCCCTCGCGCAATAACGGAGCGGCCTATGAGTAGGCGGCTCCGATCTGTCAGTGAATTTATTGTCCTGCCGACAGTTTACCGTGCCCGGTCATGGCATGTCGGCCTGGCCTGTCCGCTGTGAGCGTGGTCATCGGGTGGTGCCGCGTAGCCGTTCCACTGCTGCCCGGCCGGCCCCAACCGCGTCGGGAGGCGGTACCGAATCGGCGTCGATGACGGCGGCGACGTCGGCGTTCCCGCCGGTAACCAAGGCGGTGTCAGTCGGCAACCCGCGCTTGAGCAGTGCCAGGGCCACCGCGCCCAGATCGACATGGTCGACGACGGTTCCCAGTCGGCCCACCGAGCGACCGTTGGCCAGCACCGCATCACCTGTCGAGGGCCGATCGACGGAGCCGTCCAGCTGGAGTAACACCAGCATCCTGGGCGGTTTACCCAGGTTGTGCACCCGCGCGACGGTCTCCTGCCCGCGGTAGCAGCCTTTGTCCAGGTGCACGGCGCCGGATCCCGGACCGCCGATCCAGCCCACTTCGTGCGGAATCGTGCGCTCGTCGGTGTCGACACCGAGCCGCGGCCGTACGACGGCCACCCGGTGGGCTTCGTAGGTCCACACTCCCGCCGGACGAATTCCGGTTTGGGTCAACCGGCGCTGCCAGTCGGCGGCCTGATCGCGCGGGACGAGCAGGTCGAGCTCGATCGGGTCCTCCGGTGCGCCGGTCATCCGGCGGATGAAGCCGCCGCCGGGCACCGGCATCGCCGTCATGTCGGCGGGCAACTCGTCGACGCCGATCACGTCGAGCACTGGTTGTTCGGCCAGCCGTGGGCCCAGCAGCGACAGCACGGCCAAATCCGTGGCAGCGGGGCTGACCTGCGACCAGAACACCATCTTGCGCAGGTAGTCCAGTAGCGCTTCGCCGCGCCACGGCTCGGTGTCCAGATATGTGACTGCGCCCAGCTCGGTCTGGATCCAGTGATCCTCGACGCGACCCTGCCCGTCCAGGACGAGGTTTTCGGTGCATGCGGCTTCAGGCAACTCGCTGACATGTTGAGTCGAGACGGTGTGCAGCCAGGTTTGTCGATCGGCACCCGTCAGGGTCAGTACCGCGCGGTGCGACCGGTCCACCACCACGGCCTCGGTTTCTGCTGCGCGCTGCTCGCCCAGGGGGTCGCCGTAATGCCAGATCGCGCCGGCATCAGGGCCCGGCGCGGGTGCGGGAACTGCAGTCACGTGTCAACTCTACGTCCGGTTCCGAGGCCAGCTACCTCGCCCAAAGTGAAGCCAGGTTCACGCTCGCCGCCGAGGGTGAACCTGGCTTCACACTCGGGAGATTAGCTAGGCTCTTCGTCCATGGCACGCCACCCGGGTGTGGTCGTCACGCTCGACGGCGAGATTCATGCGTCAGAGGCACGGCTGCTGTTCGCCGATGACCTCGCCGCGGTGCGCGGCGACGGAGTCTTCGAGACGTTGCTGGTTCGCGATGGCAGGGCTTGCCTGGTCGAGGCGCATCTGGGCCGATTGACCCACTCGGCGCTATTGATGGACCTGGCGCAGCCCGATCTGCCCGCCTGGCGACGCGCAATCGATATCGCGGCACGGCAGTGGACGGCCGATACCACCGGCGAGGGCGCGTTGCGACTGGTCTACAGCCGCGGCCGGGAAAGCGGCTCGGCGCCGACGGCGTATGTGACCGTCAACGCGGTTGCCGACCGGGTGGCCCACGCCCGCCGCGACGGGGTGGCCGCGGTGACGCTGCCCCGCGGGCTGCCCGCCGCCGGCGTGGATGCGATGCCGTGGCTGCTGGCCGGCGCCAAGACGCTGTCGTATGCGATCAACATGGCCGCGCTGCGGCATGCCGCCCGGCAAGGTGCCGGCGACGTCATCTTCGTCAGCTCCGATGACTACATCCTGGAGGGGCCGCGCTCGACCGTGGTGATCGCCACCGACGATCGGTGCCTGCTGACGCCGCCGCCGTGGTATCCGATCCTGCGCGGCACCACCCAGCAGGCTCTTTTCGAGGTCGCGCGAGCCAAGGGTTACGACTGCGACTACCGCGCCCTGCGGATGTCGGACCTGCTTGCCGCGCAGGGGGTTTGGCTCGTGTCGAGCATGACATTGGCCGCGCGCGTTCACACGCTGGACGGCAAAGCCTTACCGCGTTCGCCGATGGCCGCGGAATTCACCGGGCTGGTCGACGCCGCCATCGTCAGCGACCGGTGAATTCGGTTGTCTCCCCGGCCGATTAACAGGTAGCGTCGGCCGTACACAAGGAAGGAGGTGGTCCGCGAATTGATAGCGTCATGGACATGTGAGGTGGCTGCGCGCTAAGCAGCGCACAGGCGAGGAATCTTCGGCGCGCGCTGGCGAATTCCCCGCAGTCACCCGGCCCCCGAGCCTCCGGTCAGTCCAACCTGGAACTACGGCTCGGGGGCCGTCCCATGTCTGGACTCGTGGCGACTGTCACTCCAGCGTGACGCTGGGCGTCAGATTCGCTTTCGCTAGCCCGCGAACCGGGAGAGCCGGGCGGACAAATGCGGCACCAATCCGCCGTCGGCATCGACCCGTTCTTCGACGTAGGCCAGGTCACCGCCCTCGACGATGCCGTAAAGCCGCTTAGCGCCGCCGACCAGCATGCCCGACTTACTGCGTGCCAGCGCATCGGTGACTAACTCCCACGACGACTGGGTGCGCGGCCGCCCGTAGAACAACTCGACATAGCCCGCGGAGTGGGCCAACAGCAACTCGATGGCCTGCGATTCGCTGGGATCGCTGGGGTCGTCGACGAAGCGCCAAAAACCGGTCTCTCGCAGGTCATGTCCGGCGTAGTCACCCGAGTCGGTCAACCGCCAGGACCGGGCCTCCCAGTTCAGATAGTCGCCCCCGTCGTGGGACACCACGATTTGTTGGCCGAAGCGGTAGTCACCCTGGGTTCCGCGACCCTCACCTTCGCCACGCCACACGCCAACCAGCGGCAGCAGCGCCAGCAACGCATCGTGCAGATTGGCGCCTTCGCGCAAGTTGGCGGTGTCGGCCGGCGCCGGCAGGTCGTCGAAGACGGGAATGTTGCGCGACGCGGTCACCTTGGCGCGTTCGGCGGCCGCGGCTACCGCACGGTCACCCGAGCCGGCCCGATCGCTCACGACTCGTCGGTGATCAGCCGATACAGCGCATAGAGCGCGAACCAGGTGATGACCACGACGGCCGTGACCAACATGATCTCGAAGAACAGCACCACGGCGACGAGTTTAGTTCGTCCGGTCACGCCGACTGGCGGGGTGTCCGCCCCCGCGGCGAGCGTGCGCAAACCCGGTCAGTGCATCGGCGTGTCGATCGGGGACACGCACGCTCGCCCGAAAAATCAAGCGTCAGGCGATCTTGACGTCGACCTCGTGGATGCCCGCGCCCGACGGCGTCACCACCGCGTCACCGTTGCCGGCAGCCGAGAGTGCACGCAGCGTCCACGATCCGGGTGCGGCGAAGAACCGGAAGTCACCGGTGGCAGACGCGACAACCTCGGCGGTGAACTCGTCAGAGGAGTCCAGCAGACGCACGAACGCGCCGCCTACCGCTTGTCCGGAGCCGTCCACGACGCGACCGGTGATCACCGTCTCCTTCTCCAGGTCGACGCTGGCCGGCAACGTCTGTCCTTGCTTCGGTGCAGAGCACATATCAGCTTCCCAACTCGATCGGGGCCCCAACCAGGGAGCCGTATTCTGTCCAACTGCCGTCGTAGTTCTTGACGTTTTGATGTCCGAGCAATTCCTGCAGCACGAACCAGGTGTGCGATGAGCGCTCACCGATCCGGCAGTAGGCGATGGTCTCCTTCGACCCGTCCAAGCCGGCGTCGGCGTAGAGCTTGGCCAAGTCCTCGTCGGACTTGAAGGTGCCGTCCTCGTTAGCCGCCTTGCTCCACGGCACGTTGATCGCACTCGGGATGTGCCCGGGCCGCTGGCTTTGTTCCTGTGGCAGGTGGGCCGGCGCCAGGATCTTGCCGGAGAACTCGTCGGGGGAACGGACGTCGACCAAGTTCTTGGCGTTGATGGCGGCGATGACCTCGTCGCGGAACGCCCGAATCGAGTTGTCGGGGGCCTTGGCGGTGTAGGACGTTGCGGGACGCTTCACGGCATCGGTGGACAGCGGACGACCGTCGAGCTCCCATTTCTTGCGGCCCCCGTCAAGCAGCTTGACCTTCTCGTGGCCGTACAGCTTGAAGTACCAGTAGGCGTAGGCGGCGAACCAGTTGTTGTTGCCGCCGTACAGGATCACGGTGTCGTCGTTGGAGATACCGCGGTCACTCAGCAGCTTGGAGAACTGCTGGGCGTCGACGAAGTCGCGCCGGACCGGGTCTTGCAAATCGTCGCGCCAGTCCAGCTTGACCGCGCCGGCGATATGGCCGGTGTCGTAGGCGCTGGTGTCCTCGTCGACTTCGACGAAGACGGTGTTAGCGGCGTCGAGATTGCTCTCGGCCCAGTCAGTCGAGACTAGGACGTCGGAGCGTGCCATGGCGTGGATCCTTTCGGTTGGTTACGCAGGTGCGTCACGAGCGGGTAGAGCTGGCAGCCCAGGCAGATGCCGAAGGCGGCGTTGAGGAAGGCCGCCACCAGAGCGGCCGCGGTGGCGACGATTCCGAGCAGAGGAACGCCGG
Source organism: Mycobacterium sp. NGS62 (assembly GCF_059812285.1). Classification (NCBI taxonomy): domain Bacteria; kingdom Bacillati; phylum Actinomycetota; class Actinomycetes; order Mycobacteriales; family Mycobacteriaceae; genus Mycobacterium; species Mycobacterium sp. NGS62. The sequence continues at coordinate 15,165 of NZ_JCALCK010000012.1, forward strand.
CAGCGAACCCGGAAACGCCGACGACGGCGAAAACAAAGCCGACCAGCTGAGCGAATTTCAGCGGGGGCACCGGTTCACGCTCGCGGACCGGGCCCAGCCGCGGCGCCACCAGGTTGGCGAACACCAAGCCGTAGGGGTGTCTGCGCGGCCCGGCCCAAGCGCCGATCGCGAAGACGACGGCCTGGCCGGCCAATATGACGGCGGCCGCCGGCGCGCTGGATCCGGCGACAATCAGCGTGGCCACCAGCGCTGCAGTGGTGACCCAGGCGACGAACCGGGGGCCGCGAACGTCTACCTGGGCGGTGGTGTGGGATTTCGACGACAAAGAGCTGCTCCTGTTGACAACGGAAGGGCTGGAGGCACGCCAGAATGGCTGCTCCGAGAGCGGCGCGAACTGCGCTACTCAGCAGCTACAACAACAGCAACAACCCGCGGTGCGGCACAGATCCACTGCGCGGCGCTTGGTGAGCACGAGCTCGAGGCGGGCGGACACGACGCACAGCTTACCCAATGGCCCGACAATCAAGCCACTAGCGGGGTCAACGCCGAACGCAGCTCCTCGGCCCTGGGGACGCCGGCGGTGCGATAGCGCTGCTGACCGTCGGCATCGAAGATGAACGTGGTGGGTAGCGACAGGACCGAAAGCCTGCGCGCCGCAGCAGGGTTAGCGTCCATGTCGATTTCCACGTGCGCCACGTCGCCAAGGTCGGCGCACACCTGGTCGACCACCCGTCGCACCCGGTCGCATGGTCCGCACCAGGGAGCGCTGAAATGCACGACGGTCGGCCCGTCGCCGGACAGGCCGAGATCGCTGGTGTCCAGCGTGGTGCGGGGATCGATCGACCGGACCTGGCCGGCTCGGCGGGTCAGCAGCCACCCTGTCACGGTGGCCAGCACCAGCGCGGCCACGATCGCGACGAGTGCAGTCATGATTGGTTGAACCCGTCGAGGGTGATCGTTACTCCCTCGGTGATGCCTTCAATGATCACATCGGAGCCGCGCGCCCCCTGACTCGTCGGCGCCACCCCGAACGGAAGCTTCTGGTCGGGTAGTTGCTGGCGGAAGGCGGCCAGCACCGCATCCCGTTTATCGTCAGGCACCTTCTGGTTGGCGGTATCCGGGCCGGTCAGCACGCCGGTCGGGGTGAACGCCAACGTGGTCCGGTCCTTGCCGGTGATCGACAGGTCCACCGAAACACTGACCCGCTTGTCGAAGTGTGCCGATTTCGGGGTCCCGGTGAACACCAGCCCGCGGCTGCCGGAGATCCCGGATTCGGTGGTGCCGCCGGTAGCGTCGTTGGTCTCCTGCGGTGGCGCCTCGACCATCAGGTCGGTGATGCCCAGGTATCGCCCGAGATGGGTCGAGTCGATGATGATGCGGCTTTCCAGCTTGCCGACCGGAATCTTGGCGTCAGGCCGGATCAGCCACGACGCGTCGGTCAGACCGATGGAGTGCATGGTCGCTTCCAGCGTGGCCTTGCCAACCCGAGGCTGGTCGACGGCATTGGCTTTGACCTCTAGTTCGTCGTATTGGCGGCGCATCGCCTGCGGGATGACCGGAAACCCGAGGATCGCGACGAATGGGTCTGACCCAAGATGCGCGGTGTCGCGCAGCGTCCGGGACAACCGGTACTCGGCGTAGACGGTGATTCCGAAATCGATCCCGACAGCTCCGATGAGCACGAGTACGACGGCCAACGCCACCCCTGTCGCGGCGACCACCACCTTGCGCATCCGCATATTGTGGCCTACCTCGACGCCAATGCCTCGTCGCCAGGCGAAACACCAGGTGGCACGTTATCGTTAGATGACCTGGCCGTTGAATCTGGGGAACGCCTTTCCCACGACGCTGGAGGGGCTTGTTGGACCTACTGCTGCTGACCGCGGAGCCGCACCCCGACTCGGTCCTGCCGTCGTTGTCTCTGCTCGCCCACACTGTGCGTGCGGCCGCGGCGGACGTCTCCTCGCTGCTGGAAGCGGGTAGCGCCGACATCGTGCTCGTCGACGCGCGTAATGACCTGCCGGCGGCGCGCGGCCTGTGCCGCCTGCTGGGCACCACGGGCCGGTCGATCCCGGTGGTGGCGGTGGTCAGCGAAGGCGGGCTGGTAGCGATCAACGCCGATTGGGGCCTTGACGAGATTCTGCTGCCCGGTACCGGACCCGGTGAGATCGATGCCCGGCTGCGTCTGCTGGTCGGCAGGCGCGGTGGCCTGGCCGACCAGGAGTCCGCCGGCAAAATCAGCCTCGGGGAATTGGTCATCGACGAAGGCACCTACACCGCTCGACTACGCGGCCGTCCACTGGATCTCACCTACAAAGAATTCGAACTGCTGAAGTACCTTGCGCAGCACGCCGGTCGGGTGTTCACCCGGGCGCAACTTCTGCATGAAGTGTGGGGCTACGACTTCTTCGGCGGCACCCGGACCGTCGACGTGCACGTGCGACGGCTGCGGGCCAAGCTCGGGCCGGAATATGAATCGTTGATCGGCACGGTACGCAACGTGGGCTACAAGGCGGTCCGACCCGCCCGCGGCCGATCATCGGGGGAGGACTCGGACACCCCCGCAGACAACGAGCCAGAACTGGACACAAGCCAGGACCCGCTGGTCGACCCGCTGCACAGCCAGTGACTCCGCCGGACTGGCGCTCGGAGCTGACTGCGGCCGAGCAGCAGCAGGTGCGTGAACTTGTCACGGTGGCAAGCGAATTCGACGGCGTAGCGCCCGTCGGCGATCAAGTTCTGCGGGAGTTGGGCCACGCTCGCACCGAGCACCTCTTGGCCACCGGCCACGACCGGGACACGGTGGTCGGCTACCTCAACCTGAGCCCACCGCACGACGATTTCTTCGGCATGGCCGAGCTTGTGGTTCATCCGCAAGCCCGTCGGCGCGGTATCGGCGCCGCCATGATCAAGGCGGCATTGACGAAAACTGGTGCGCGCAATCGTTTCTGGGCACACGGCACATTGGACGCGGCCCGGGCGACGGCCGCGGCGTTGAATCTGGCACCGGTGCGCGAGCTCATCCAGATGCGCCGTTCGTTGAACAACGCCGCCGCGCCCGCGACGCCGGACAGGGTGCGAATGCGAACCTACACCGGAAGCAGCGACGATGCCGAGCTGCTTCGCGTCAACAACGCCGCATTCGCCGGACATCCGGAACAGAGTGGCTGGACGTCGGCCGACCTGGCCGAACGCCGCGGCGAACCCTGGTTCGATCCGGACGGGCTGTTTTTGGCGTTCGACGAGACGACCGACGAGCTGCTGGGCTTCCACTGGACCAAAGTGCATCCCGACGCGGCGGGCCTCGGCGAGGTCTACGTCGTCGGGGTTGATCCGTCGGCGCAAGGTCGCGGCCTCGGTCGTGCACTGACCGCCGTCGGCATCGCATACCTGGCACGGCGGCTGGTCGACGCCACCGACCCCACGGTGATGCTCTACGTGGAATCCGACAACACGGCCGCGCTGCGCACCTACCAACAGCTGGGCTTCACCGTCGCCAGCGTCGACACCGCCTATGCCGCAAACGATCCCTGACGTAGGTAGCGCGGCCTGCCGGTGACAGCGGCGCCGTCCAATACCGGCGAACCGGTTTCGGATGACCGGGTGACCTCACTAGCGTAGAGATTGAGCTGCGAACTTCATCGGTGAGAAAGCGAGTTCAGTGAAGCGCAACACGGTGGGTAAAGCGTTGGTTGCGGCGGTGATCACCAGTGTGGTTTTAGCCGGGTGCGGCAGCGACGACAACATCGGCTCCTCCACCCGGACATCGAAGGGATCGGTTAAATGTGGCGGCAAGGACGAGCTGGCCGGTGAAGGGTCGACCGCTCAACAGAATGCGATCGCGCTGTTCAACCAGGCTTGGGGCCGGTTGTGCGCGGGCAACAATGTTTCCTACGACGCGACCGGCTCGGCCGCCGGACGTGAGCAGTTCGTCGCGGGGCACGTCGACTTCGCCGGCTCGGACTCGCCGTTGAAATCCGACCAAATCAATCCGGCTGCCAAACGCTGTCACGGGCATCCGGTATGGCACCTGCCGTTGGTGTTCGGACCGGTCGCGGTGGCCTATCACCTCGATGGAGTCAATCCGCTGATCGTCAACGCCGATGCGTTGGCCCGAATCTTCAGCGGCGGCATCACCAACTGGCGTGATCCGATGATCGCCGCGCTGAACCCCGGCGTTGCGCTACCCGACATCGAGATCACACCGATTTACCGCTCGGACCCGTCGGGCACCACTGACAATTTCCAGAAATACCTGGTCGCGGCCGCCCCGCAAACCTGGACCAAGGGCACCGGCACCGATTTTCAGGGTGGCGTGGGCGACGGCGCCCAAACGTCGGGCGGCGTGGCGCAGGCCGTGCAATCCACTCCGGGCGCCATCGGCTACGTCGAGAAAAGCTTCGCAGATCAGGCCCGGGTCGCGTATGCCCAGATCGACACCGGCAGCGGAGCCGTCGCCCTCACCGACCACACCGCCGCCGCCGCTATCGACGACGCCAAGTTCATCGGCAGCGGTAACGACCTCAAGTTGGATCTGCAGTCGCTCTACAGCACCAGAGAGCCTGGTGCCTACCCGTTGCTGTTGGCGGTATACGAGATCGTGTGTTCCAGGGGGTACGACGTGGCTACCTCGGGGGCAGTGAAGTCATTTTTGAACGTGGCCACCCACGACGGTCAAAGCGGTCTCTCCTCGGCCGGCTACGTGCCACTGCCCGACAAGTTCAAGACGCGCCTGGTCGCCGCGATCAACGCGATCGATTGATTGATCCGGCGGCTGCCGCGGCGAAAGATAGATGGCAGATCAGGAAGCTATGGGACCAGCACTTCGGCATCTCCGACACACTGGCCGGTATGATGTGTCACCAGACCGCCGGCCGGTGTGCGTGCGTCGGTGTCGGGGCCAGGGTGGTCGCGAAAGTCGTTGAGCCTAAGAAATTCTAGGCAGGAGCGTGCGTTGGCTAAGAGGTTGGACCTCAAAGACCTCAACATCTATTACGGGTCGTTCCACGCGGTTGCCGATGTATCGCTGTCGGTTCTTCCTCGCAGTGTAACCGCGTTCATCGGCCCGTCCGGCTGCGGCAAGACGACGGTGCTGCGCACGCTCAACCGCATGCACGAAGTTCTCCCGGGAGCCCGCGTCGAGGGCACGGTGCTGCTCGACGACGACGACATCTACGGCTCGGGCATCGATCCAGTCGGTGTGCGCAGGGCGATCGGGATGGTGTTTCAGCGGCCAAACCCATTTCCCACCATGTCGATACGCGACAACGTGGTGGCCGGATTGAAGCTTCAGGGCGTGCGCAACCGCAAAACACTCGACGACACCGCTGAATACTCACTACGCGGCGCCAACCTGTGGGACGAGGTCAAGGACCGGTTGGACAGGCCCGGCGGCGGGTTGTCCGGCGGCCAGCAGCAGCGATTGTGCATCGCGCGAGCTATTGCGGTGCAGCCCGATGTGTTGCTGATGGACGAGCCATGTTCGGCGTTGGACCCGATCTCGACGATGGCGATCGAAGATTTGATCGCCGAGCTCAAGCAGGACTACACCATCGTTATCGTCACTCACAACATGCAGCAGGCCGCGCGGGTCAGCAACCAAACCGCATTTTTCAACCTGGAGGCCGTCGGCAAACCCGGTCGGCTGGTCGAGATCGACGATACCGAGAAGATCTTTTCCAACCCGACCCAGAAGGCCACCGAAGATTACATATCCGGCCGTTTCGGCTAGCCGGACGTGGGCACCGCGTCGTCTTCGGGGAACTTGCCGGTCGCCTGGAAGATGACCCGACGCGCCACCTCGACGGCGTGATCGGCGAAGCGCTCGTAAAATCGGCCCAGCAACGTGACGTCGACGGCGGCGGCCACTCCGTGCTTCCACTCCCGGTCCATCAGCACGGTGAACAAGTGCCGATGCAGGTCGTCCATGGCATCGTCTTCTTCCCGGATCCGCGCCGCCTTCTCCGGGTCCCGTGATAACAGCACTTCCTGTGCGCTGTTGCCTAATTCGACTGCTACCCTGCCCATTTCGGCAAAATAACCGTTGACCTCTTCGGGTAGCGCGTGCTGGGGATGGCGCCGGCGCGCGATCTTGGCGACATGCAGAGCCAGCGCGCCCATCCGGTCGATATCTGCGACCATCTGGATTGCGCTGACAATCGCGCGCAAATCACCGGCGACAGGAGCCTGCAAGGCCAACAACACGAAAGCGCTTTCCTCCGCACGGGCGCTCAGCGTCGCGATTTTTTCGTGGTCGGAGATAACCTGCTCGGCCAGCACCAAATCTGCCTGCAGCAGCGCCTGTGTTGCACGTTCCATGGCGACTCCGGCCAACCCACACATCTCGCCGAGTCGTTCGGAGAGCCCCGAAAGTTGTTCATGGTAGGCGGTCCGCATATCGCCAAGACTACGTTCTCAGCCGCGGAAATGGCATGAAGCGCCCCTCATGCACGCGAAAACTCCTGTGGCTACTCGCAGGTGGTATCGGCCGCGTTGGTGACCGTCAGGTCTTCGGGAAGTTTGGTGGGTGTGCTGTGTGCGTTGCGGTCGATTTGCACGCTCACCGACGAGCCGGTGGGTGGGGGCGCACTCACTTTGGAGAAGTCGGACCCGAGTACCACCTGTACCCCGTGAATTCCGCTGACCCGCTCAACCTTTGAATTGGCCAGCGTCGATGCCACTGTGGCGGCGGCCTGCTCGTTGCCCGGTGAGAAGAAGACCGTGGTGGATTTCAGCGAGCTCGGGTAGTCGGACGGCTCCATGACGTTGAAACCCTGTTGTTGCAGTTCGTCGGTGGCGGTGGCGGCCAGACCGGTCTTGCCGGTCGAGTTCAAGACCTGAACGGTGACGTCCTCGGGGGCCGTCGTGACGGCTTGGACATGCTCGGCATGCCCCTCAGCGGCGAGGCTGGGCTGTGGCGCTGTGCTGGTGGTCGACTGGGTGGACAGGCTCGCCGTCGCGTTCTTGTCGTTTTCACCGGGCAGCGGGTCGTCGTTGATGATGGCGTCGAAGAGCGCCCGCATGTCGGAGCTGCGGGGCGGCTCGTCGCCGTTCTCGTCGGTTTCGCCGGTCGGTACCGTCACGAAGGTGATGTGCCCGGCCGAGACGCCCTGTACCGATTGGCCGAGGTCGACGAGGTCTTTGGTTTTGACGTTGTCGACGTAGCTGTCGCCGATGAACATGTTGACGACGTTGTTGAGCTTGCTCAGCGAGAAGAACGTGTCCCTGGAAATCAGTGAACGCAGCAGCGACGACAAAAACAGCTGCTGACGTTTGATGCGCCCGTAGTCGCCGTTGTTCTCGGTAGTGACGTTGCGCGCCCGCACATAGTTGAGCGCTGTCGTGCCGTCGATGACCTGGCGGCCGGCGTGGTCGAGCACCGTGCCCAACTCGTAGTCCTTCAGTGCGGTAGTGCTGCAAACCTCGACGCCGCCGAGCGCGTCGACCATCTTGGCGAAACCGGAGAAGTCGATGGCCATGAACCGGTTGATACTCAGGCCGGACAACTTCTGGATGACCTTCACCAGGCATTTGGGGCCGCCGAACGCGAACGCGGAGTTCAGTTTCGTCTCGGTATAGACGTACCGCGACCCGTAGGTCCCGGTGTCCTCGTCGTAGAGCGGGCCGTAGGCGCCGGTGTCGGGATTCCAGGCCTCGCATTTCATCGGCGTAATCGCCAGGTCGCGCGGAAACGACACCGCGACCACACGTTTGCGGTTGGCCGGGATGTTGACCAGCATGATGGTGTCCGATCGGGCGCCGCCGGCGTCTTCGGTGTCACCGGCACCCATTTCGCTGTTCTCTCCGGCACGCGAGTCGACCCCGACGATCAGGAAGTTCTCGTCGCCGTATTGCCCATTGGGGTCGACGATGTCGCGCGAATGCGGGTCCAGCGCGCTGATGGTGTTGAGCCGGTTGTTTTTCGAGGCGCTCCACTGCCACGCCCCGCCAGTCAGCGCCAGCGACAACACGGCGATCAGGGCCGCCAGCGAGCGCCCGGCCGCCAACAGCGGGCGGCGCTTGCGTTTCGGTTCGGGCGTCGAGGCATCGGCAGCTGTAGCCGTTCCGGCGATCCGCGCCGGCGGCACCTTTTCTGACACCGTCGGCAGCACGGTGGTCTCTTGGGACTGGGCGTCGCGCCGTGGGCGGTGAGCTACTTCGAGGTCCGGCAGCTCAGATGCGTAGGCCGATGACGTCGACACGGCGTAGGCGTCGTATCGGTACTCCGGCTGGGCGTCGGGTGTGGAGGGGACCGGTTCGGGCGGCTCTTTTTCCTTGGCCGCGCGCCGATGGCTGGGCCGGACTGTCGTCGGACCGCCGACCTTGGCGATCAGTTCGGCGACGCTGAGCCCGCCTCCCGTGTGGCATCCAGTCGGCTCGCTGTCGTCGGGGTCAGCGGGCTCGGTTGGCGGTGGCGACCATCGACTGATGGGGTCGGCGTCGTGGGCCGGTGAACCGAATCGTTCCCACGGCGGGGCGCCCGGGGCGTGCGGACGGCCGGGAGTGGCTTCATCGGCGCCAAAGTCGCCGTCACTCATGTCCTACCGGCCTCCGAAGCTCCGATGAGATGCCCGTAAACATCTGGGTGTTCGTGCGCATACATCAGGGCAGTGCTGGCGGTGGCAGCACTGCGGTTCCACGCGACCGGTGTGGTCGCGCCCGTTGTTCTCGCTCTCGTACAGCGGCGCCGCGGCGGGTTCCGCCACGGGGCACATTGCAACAAGTTCCACATCGTAACCAGCCGTCGGCAGAAACGCGATGCCGAGAAGGTGTCGATTCAGCCACCCGAGTGCATGATGTCGGCACCCGCCGGCACTGTGCAATCGTCGCGGTCGGTCAGCCAGCCGTCGGGCAGAGCCACCCGAGCCGGTGACCCCTGCCGGCCGCGCGGGCCGGTGGCCGCATCCGGAAACCGAACATCCGCGTCCAGCTGGTCGAGCAAAACGTCGAGCTCGGCCAATGTCTTGACCAGCGCCAATGCGCGTCGCAGCTCGGATCCGGCCGGGAACCCATGCAGATACCAGGCGATGTGTTTGCGCATATCACGCATGCCCTTGTCTTCGCCGAAATGCGCGGCCAACAGTTGACCGTGGCGGCGGACGATGTCGGCCACCTCACCCAGGGTTGGCGGGGTCGGCGGTGGACTGCCGGTGAAGGCGGCTGACAGTTCGGCGAACAGCCAGGGGCGGCCCAGGCAGCCGCGGCCGATGACGACGCCGTCGCATCCGGTGGCGGCCATCATGGTCAACGCGTCGCTGGCGTCGAAGATGTCCCCGTTGCCCAGCACCGGGATCGTTCGTACGTGTTGCTTGAGCGCGGCGATCTGATCCCAGTCCGCGGCGCCGGAGTAGCGCTGCGCCGCGGTACGGGCGTGCAATGCGACAGCGGCCGCTCCTTCGGTCTCCGCGATGCGACCGGCATCCAAGTGGGTGTGGTGGGCGTCGTCGATACCGACGCGGAACTTCACGGTGACTGGAATACCGGAGCTGGCGGTTCCTCTCACCGCCGCCGCGACGATTTGCCCGAACAGCCGCCGCTTGAACGGCAGTGCGGCGCCACCGCCGCGCCGGGTCACCTTCGGCACCGGGCAGCCGAAGTTCATGTCGATGTGATCGGCCAAGCCCTCGTCGGCGACCATCTGGACGGCCTCATATGTGGTGGCCGGATCGACGGTGTACAGCTGCAGCGATCGCGGGGACTCGTCGGCGGAGAACGTCGTCATGTGCATGGTGGCCGGATGCCGCTCGACCAGCGCGCGCGCCGTCACCATCTCACAGACGTAGAGACCGCTGACGGTGCCGACCTTGGCTTGTTCCAGCTCACGGCACAGCGTGCGGAACGCGACGTTGGTCACGCCCGCCATGGGTGCCAGCACCACCGGGCTGGCGAGCGTGATGGGGCCGATGCGCAACGGCGGGCTACCGCCGGCTCATCGTCAGCGTGCCTGCAGTCTGATGCAGTTCTGCTGCGGTGGTCTTCTTGCCCGTGCGGGCTTCCCGGTCGAGTTGGCGCTGCTTGGACACCTCGAACTTGTCGCAAGTCTGCTCGAGCTCTTTGATCAGCACCGCCAGATCGTCACGCATTGCGGCGGCTTCGCCGGTGAAGTCTTCACGCTCGAAGATGCGCCATTTCTTCAGCACCGGCATCACGACGTCGTCGAGGTGGATGCGCGGGTCGTAGACCCCGCCAACGGCGATCATCACGGCCTTGCGCCGGAACTCCGGCACCTGGTAGCCGGGCATCTGGAAGTTGCGCAGCACTTTGTGCAGTGACTTCATCGCCTGGTTGGCCGCGATTTCAAAACCGGCCTCGGTGACGTCGCGGTAGAAGATCATGTGCAGGTTCTCGTCGGCCGAGATCTTGGCCAACAGCTTGTCGGCGATCGTCTCGTTGCACGCCTTGCCGGTGTTGCGGTGCGAAATCCTGGTGGCCAGCTCCTGGAAGGTGACGTAGATGACCGAGTCGAACAGACTCTCGGCGAACAGGTCTTCTCGAACCTGGTGGTTTTGGCCCGGGCTGAAGCCGCGGTTGACCACCTCGAGGCGCAGTTTCTCCAGCTCGACTGGGTCGACTGCCCTGGTTACCACCAGATAGTCACGCAGCGCGATGCCGTGGCGGTTCTCCTCGGCGGTCCAGCGGTTGACCCACTGTCCCCAGGCGCCGTCCATGCCGAAGTTCATCGCGATCTCGCGGTGATACGACGGCAGGTTGTCCTCGGTCATGAGGTTTTGCACCATCGCCACCTGGGCGACGTCGGAAAGCTGGGACTGCGCTGGATCCCAATCCTGCCCACCGAGCGCATAGAAATTCTTGCCGTCCGACCACGGGATGTAGTCGTGGGGGTTCCAGTTCTTGTGCATGCTCAAATGCCGGTTGATGTTCTTCTCGACGACCGGCTCGAGTTCCTGCAACAGCTGTAGGTCGGTCAAGTCTGCCGACATGGACCCTCCAGTTATCTGTGTCTGTTGGTTGCAGTCAATATATCTGTGTATGCCAGTAGCAGCAAGTTTGTGCCCGGCGTGGCGCTAGTACGTCGCGGCCCTGCTGAGCAGCATGTCGACGCAGTAGTCAATGAACTGCTCGCGGCTGGCCGCCAGGCGCCCGTCCAGGTAGGCGGTGAACAGTGCGGTCAGGCCGCCGATCAAGCTGGTGGCCACCATGTGCTGGCGGATGGGATCGCCGATTTGGGTCAGCTTGCGCTGCAGCAAGTCGATGAAGCTGGGCATCCATTCCGCGCCGGAGCGGGTCAGCACGGGCTCGACTCCGGGCGCCAACAGCAGGACCCGCCCGCGCACCGGGTCGTCGACCATCAGTGCAACAAATCTCTCAACCGCCTCCCGCGGTGTGCCCGCTGACATCAGTGTCGACATCGCGCGCGTGCAGACGTCGTCGTAAACCGCGCGTACGAACTCGTCACGGTCGGCGAAACTTTCGTAGAAGTAGCGTTCGGTGAGCCCGGCTTCGCGGCATACCGCCCGCACGGTCAGGGCGGGACCGCCTTCTTCGCCGAGCAGCTGCACGCCGGCGCCGACGAGGTTGTCGCGGCGCAGCGCCTGCCGATCCTCTAGAGGGACACCGGACCAGCGGCCCCGTCGTTGACCCGACGACACAGCACTCCTAAACTGGATAGTGACAACGCATGTAGTCAGGTTGACTGACGACCGACAGGAACCTCACCAGTGACTCAAGATACTTCTGAGGCGCACCCGCTGACCAGCGAAGGCGGGTCCGATGAAGTGGCCAGCGGCTGCCCGGTGTCGCCATTGGGATACGACGCGCCGCCGATGCCCCTCGGACCCGACTCGCTGACGTGGAAATACTTCGGCGATTGGCGCGGCATGCTGCAGGGCCCGTGGGCCGGTTCCATGCAAAACATGCACCCACAGCTGGGCGCCGCCGTCGAAGACCACTCGACGTTCTTCCGGGAGCGCTGGCCGCGGCTGCTGCGGTCGCTCTACCCGATCGGCGGCGTCGTGTTCGACGGCGACCGCGCCCCGACGACCGGCGCCGAGGTCCGCGACTACCACACCGACATCAAGGGCACCGACGCGCAGGGCCGCCGCTATCACGCGCTGAATCCCGACGTCTTCTACTGGGCGCACTCCACCTTCTTCGTCGGCACATTGCACGTGGCCGAGCGGTTCTGCGGCGGCATCACCGAGGCGCAGAAGCGCCAGCTATTCGACGAGCACGTCGAGTGGTACCGGATGTACGGCATGAGCATGCGCCCAGTGCCGAAGAGCTGGGAGGAGTTTCAGGCCTACTGGGACCACATGTGCCGCGAGGTGCTGGAGAACAATTGGGCGGCGCGCCAAGTTCTCGATCTCACGGTGCTGCCCAAACCGCCCTTTGCGCAGTGGATTCCAAATTGGTTGTGGCGGTTACAACGAAAACTGATGGCGCCGTTCTTCGTCTGGTTGACGGTCGGCCTCTACGATCCGCCGGTGCGCGAGCTGATGGGCTACAACTGGACGCGCCGCGACGAATGGCTACATCGCCGGCTCGGCGACGTCGTGCGATTGGTCTTCGCCGTGGTGCCCCCGCGTTACCGCAAGCATCCACGGGCTCGCGCCGGGTGGGACCGCGCCACCGGTCGCATCCCGGCCGAGACACCGCTGGTGCACACGCCCGCGCGTAACCTGCCCCCGCTGGACGAGCGCGGCAACCCAAAGCACTACTGCCCCAACGTGTGACGCGCGCCCTTTAGTGGGTGTGGCTGTGTGCTTCCTCTAGGCCGGACTGATGCACGTGCTGGTGAGAGTGCTCGGTGCCGTCGTCGTGGCTATGAGCGTGGTCGTGCTCGACATGCTCATGCTCGTGGCTGGTGTGCTCGTGCGTGTGAGCGACGCCGTCGTGTTCGTGCTCGTGGGCGTGCGGCGTTTCGTGTGGGTGGGTGTGGTGCGACATGATCCTCATCTCCTTTGTTGTGCTGTCGCTTTGGCAACCACCTGCAGCCCCGCATCGGAGCGGTGGTGCGGTGGAACCCCTGGGCCGGCGTGCTCGGCGTTGAAGACGGCGTCAGTGACCAACTGGCAGATGTGTTCGTTTTCCATGCTGTAGAAAATCGTGGTCCCTTCGCGGCGGGTGCGCACCAGTCGCGCCATCCGCAACTTCGCGAGGTGCTGGGAGACCGAAGGCGCCGGTTTGCCGACATGCTCGGCGAGCTCATTGACCGACATCTCGCGTTCGGTAAGTGCCCAAAGCACCTGGACCCGGGTGGCGTCAGCCAACATCCGAAACACCTCGACCACCAGACTGGCCTGATCGTCCGGCAATCGAGGTGCCTTGCTATCTGCATGCATACGCAAATAATAGCGCAGCCGGATGCGTGGCTGTCAAGAAGCGTGCTTGTCTCCGTTGCGTTCGCGCCAGAACCGATAGACGTCCACCGCAGCGTCACTGGGCTGGTGGCGCGTCGGCAGACGGCGTTGCTCCCAGGGCTTGGCGAACTCGTCGTAGAAGGTGGCGAGCTCGAAGTACTTGCGGTCGTCGACGTAGTACGGCTCGTATTCGTCGCGCGACGTCAGGAAGACCACCTGATCGGGTGAGCAGTAATACAACGCGCCGAGGCACATCGGGCACGGGTGGGCCAGCACGTAGATGGTGGTACCGACGAGGTTCTCGGTGCCCAGTCGCATACATGCCTGCCGGATGGCGAGGACCTCCGCGTGGGCGGTCGGGTCGTGAGTCTGGGCCACCTGGTTGGCGCTCTCGGCGAGGATCTCGCCGTCTTTGACGATGACCGTCGCGAATGGTCGGCCACCTTCGGCGACGTTCTGGCGAGCCAGCTCGATGGTCCGTTGGGCAAAGTCCATGGCCCAGCCTAGCTCCGGCGCCTCCGCGAATAACTAGCTGATCTATATTAATGAAAAACGAGATAGGAGCATGCCGATGCGTTCCGATAGCGACAGCTGGGGTCTGGCGTCGAGCGTCGGGGCGACAGCGACGATGGTCGCCGCTCAGCGCGCGCTGGCCGCTGCTGGGCCGGAGCCGCTGATCGATGACCCGTTCGCCGCGCCGCTGGTGCGGGCTGTCGGCATCGATGTCTACACCCGGCTGGTCAACAACGAGATTCCCGTCGAGGCGGACTCCGAATTCGATCCGGACCGGATGGCTCGGGGGATGGGGGTCCGGACTCGGTTCTACGACCAGTTCTTTCTCGACGCGGCGAAAACTGGTGTCCGCCAAGCGGTCATCCTGGCGGCCGGTTTGGATGCTCGGGCTTATCGCTTGCCCTGGCCAGCCGGCACGGTGGTCTACGAGGTCGATCTGCCCGAGGTGATCGAGTTCAAGACCGCAACACTGAGCGGCCTCGGCGCCGAGCCGACCGCCGAGCGGCGCACTGTTGCCATCGACCTGCGCGACGACTGGCCGGCGGCGCTACGCGCGGCCGGGTTCGACGTCGATTCGCCCTCGGCGTGGAGCGCCGAGGGGCTCGTGGTGTACCTGCCGCCCGACGCCCAGGATGCGCTGTTCGACAACATCACCGCGCTGAGTTCTGGCGGTAGCCGGCTGGCCTGTGAATTCGTCCCGGACACCCGCATTTTCAGCGACGAACGGTGGCGTAGTCATCACGAGCGGATGAGTGAGCTCGGCTTTGACATCGACTTTAACGACTTGGTCTACCACTTCGAGCGCAGCCACATCATCGACCACCTGACGCGACACGATTGGCAGGTGACGCATCGCAGCGTCGCACAACTGCACGCAGACAACGGCTTCGTCTACCCCGACGACGAGGTCGCTGCGGCATTCGCCGACGTGACTTACCTCAGCGCTGTGCGTTAACGGCTGGGATCGCTTCGCCAGAATACTTGTTATACTAACTAAGTATTCTGATAGTGCGGAGGATGATATGGCACGTACCGATGGTGACTCTTGGGATCTGGCATCCAGTGTGGGAGCGACGGCCACGGCTGTCGCTGCGCAGCGGGCAGTGGCCAGCAAACGACCTGACCCGCTGATCAATGACCCATTCGCCGAGTCATTGGTCGAGGCGGTGGGCGTGGAGTTCTTCACTAAATTCGCGCGCGGAGAACTGGCCAGCACCGACATCGAGGATCCAGCTCTGGACTTCGATCGCCTGTCCGAAAACCTGGCGGTGCGCACCAAGTACTTCGACGACTTCTTCGCCGACGCGACGGCCGCAGGGATCCGGCAGGTGGTGATCTTGGCATCGGGCCTTGACGCGCGCGCCTACCGGTTGCCGTGGCCTGACGGCACAACAGTGTTCGAGGTCGACCAGCCGCAAGTGATCGAGTTCAAGACTCGGACACTTGCCGAGTTGGGTGTACGTCCGTCGTCGGATCGTCGTCCGGTGGCCATCGACTTGCGCGACGACTGGCCAACCGCGCTGCAGGGCGCGGGCTTTCGCCCGGATCGGCCCACCGCATGGCTCACCGAGGGGCTTTTGGGTTACCTGCCGCCGGAGGCGCAGGATCGACTCCTGGACAACATCACGCGGCTCAGTGCTCGCGGCAGCCGGCTGGGTACCGAGACCGTCGACAACCTCACCGACGCACAGCGGGAACGCACCACGGAACTGGCTGAACGGTGGCGCCATTACGGCTACGACCTAGAGATGACGGACCTTCTGTACTTCGGCGACCGTAATGAGACAGCCGCCTACTTGACTCACCGCGGCTGGCAGACGGTCGGCAGCAGTAACCCCGATCTCTTCGTCGAGTACGGGTTACAGCCGCTGGGCGACGGCGAAATGCCATTCGGCGATGTCGGCTACATCCGCGCGGCACTGAATTAGTGCAGCCGAGGCAGGACCTGGGTGCGGTAGAAGTCGATCGCCGTTTTCGGGTCCTGCTGAGGAAAGTGCATGAACGGTGTCGTGCCGGTGTCAAGAACCGCCTGCACCGCTTTGATGTGGGCGGCTGGGTCGGTGCCGGTGGTCCAGCCGTCGATCACTTTGTCCAGCGGATTGGCTTGGGCCGCCTGTTGGATGTCGACGGGGTTGGGCTGGTCGACGGCGCCGCCGGTGAACCGCCAGAGCTCGGCGGCGCGGTTAATTTCGTCCTGACCGCCGACCACGGCGAACATCTCACCCCGCTTGGTCAGGGTGGCGGGATCGCGGCCGGAGTCTTTGGCTCCCTGATTGAACGCGGCCACCAGCTTCGGTTCTGTCATGCTGTCGGCTTGCGCGATCCAGCCGTCGCCGTACTGACCGGCCAGGCGCGCGCTTTTCGGGCCGCCTGCAGCGACAAAGATGGGCGGCGGCGACGGCGGCAGGTCGTAAATCTTGAGCTGATTGGTCTGAAAGTAACGGCCCTGAAACGAGATTCGTTCGCCGCTCCATAGCTGGCGGATGAGCTGGATAGCCTCGATCAATCGGTCGTGGCGCTCACGATAGGAGCCGAACTGTGTGGTGGCGGCTTGCTCGTTGAGGCGTTCACCCGTGCCGAGGCCGAGAAAGACTCGGCCGGGGTAGAGCACCGCTAGCGAGGCGAAGGCGTGCGCCACCGTCGTCGGGTGAAAGCGATAGATCGGACACGTCACGCCGGTGCCGAACGGCACATGCTGTGTCTGCTGGCCTACCAACGCCAGCGTGATCCACGGGAACATGGCGTGGCCCTCGTTGTCCTGCCACGGCTGGATGTGGTCGCTGGCCCACAGGTAACGGAACCCGGCCTGCTCGGCCGCTTGCGCCTGGTCGACGAGCTGGGCGGTGGTGAACTGCTCGTGCGACAAGACGAAGCCCACCCCTGGTCCGGAGGCCGGCGGCGGTGGGCTGGCCGGTGTGGTGGCGGGCTTCGAGCCACAGGCGGCTGCCATACCGGTGGCACTGATGCCTGCCGCGAGCAGTCCGAAGGTGCGCCGTGACATTCCTCTCATGGGGCGGGGAGTACCCGGAATGCATGAGGTCGCAGTGCGTGTGTCAAAGATCAACCGAAACCGCTGTCAAGGATCAGCCGAAACATCCCCCGGCATCAGCCGAGGTCATCCGAGACCGTGGTGCCCCCACTAGGACTCGAACCTAGGACCTGCGGATTAAAAGTCCGTAGCTCTACCAACTGAGCTATAGGGGCTGCGACGGACAGGATACTGCGTCCGTCGGCGGGGCTCGTTTGAGGATTGGGTCTGCGGTGGCCTAAGCTGGCTTGGCTCACAACGGAACCATGTTGCGAGTACCCCGGAGAGATTCGGTTCTGGCCCCCTTCGTCTAGCGGCCTAGGACGCCGCCCTTTCAAGGCGGTAGCGCGGGTTCGAATCCCGTAGGGGGTACCGCGACGCGGCGACGCGGAGCAGGCAGTGCAACAAGGCCCTGTGGCGCAGTTGGTTAGCGCGCCGCCCTGTCACGGCGGAGGTCGCGGGTTCGAGTCCCGTCAGGGTCGCCATTCACGGCGAGGCACACGGTGCCTTCCGGCCAGGTAGCTCAGTCGGTACGAGCGTCCGCCTGAAAAGCGGAAGGTCGCCGGTTCGATCCCGGCCCTGGCCACTTTAGGAAACGTACGCAAGTTGGTCTTTTCGTGTCGTGTCAGCTCGTCTTCGATCGTGGATTGCCTACGCAGTGGGCCTACTATGGCCAATCGTCTTTGGTCGGCCCAGCCGTCTCGCCGGTGACTCGCAATAGCGAGTCAACTGCATCCGCGACAGCATCCAATTGGAGCCGTAGAGACGGCAGGAAAGTGTGTGAAGAGAGCAACTCAGCGCAAACCGAGAAAGTGAGGTCAAGCGCCTTTGGTTGATGACAAGACGGCCCGCCTGCAATCAGAAATCAATCGCCTCGCGGGGGCGCTGAACGCTGAACCAGTCGAGGTCGGCGTTCTTTTGAAGAATGACGACTTGAACATTTTCATCGACGATGACGGAAGGTATCACTACAGCTACTGGGAGCGTGGCAAGCCGAACTTCGACCGAGTCGGCGAGATCGACGACGTTCTCTACTGGTTCGCTGAGGGCATCACTTTTAACATCGGCTGTTCATACTCTGCCCAGTACAGCGCCCAAAACGAGGAATTCCGCGTCCTGATGTGGGCCAAACAATATGAACTGCTCAATCAACTTGAACCGCGCTGGGCTAAGCGCTGCGTGCGTGAAATGGCTGCCAAGCTACGAGGTTGGGGCAAAAGCGAAGATGTAGGATTGCTGCCAGATATCCCTGAACGCAACAGCTAACGGTGTCCTTCCGTGTCAATGTGTAAAATCAAAAAGCTACAAGCGGCATTTCGAAGATTCATATGCACACGGGTCGGCTTGGGGACACGCTACCGCGGGCCCGTGTGTGCGAATATCACAGCGCTTCGCCAATGTCGGGAAGTAAGGCAATGTCCTCCGCTTGGCTGTATTTGCGGAACATGGCCGCAGTCTCTCGGACATTTCTCTTTGCCCAATCGATGCTCAAATGGCTCAG
This sequence comes from Mycobacterium sp. NGS62, assembly GCF_059812285.1. Lineage (NCBI taxonomy): Bacteria > Bacillati > Actinomycetota > Actinomycetes > Mycobacteriales > Mycobacteriaceae > Mycobacterium > Mycobacterium sp. NGS62. Next base: position 33,526 of record NZ_JCALCK010000012.1, read on the forward strand.
CACTTGATACTCATATATAAAACGTTCTGCGCGGTCACCTATTTGCTTGGCGGCTTGACGTGTTACGATGCTTTCACAGTACCAGTAAAGAAGATCATCGAGGCTGCCCGCTCTGTCGAATCCGATTTTCCCTCTCTCGTAGAAAGTAAAGTGGTAGCCGTCGTCGGCGACGAAAATATTGAGGCCGTCATTCGTCCGCAATCCGACAGGCATAGGGCGTACTCCCAGCTTCTCCGACAGCCGGTCGACCTGGATTTGAAGTTCCCGGGTTTTATCGTCCAAGGGGCGGTCCATACTCATCAAGTACTCCTAGTCTTACTAATTCCCACACAGTTGGTTGGGTGCCGTCGGGCGCAGTGATCATGTATTGCGTGGCTCCGGGTGATGGCGTCTGCCCGTAGAAGGGCTCCACCGGTCCCTCCACGATTTGCCAGCCCGGAGGCAATGGCTTTCCAGTCACCATGTACCGGTTGTAGTCCCCCCCAACCGACTCTGGCGCTAAGGAGCGATCCGCGAAAGGGGTGCCATCGGGTGCAAGATAGCGGCCGTACTCGGACCCGAACCGGTCGATGATGGCACCCTCAGGCAACTGGGCGGGCTGAGGGACATACCCTGGCGGAAACCCATCATTCAAAGGGTAACTGCGCATTTCCGAGGTGCCGAAGTGGGACGCAAAGTCGTCCCACGGCATTCCACCCGTAGGCTCCCAGCCCCGCACGACGGCTAAGGGTGCACCGCCCTCTGTGACCGTTTCTGCCGGAAGTCCTGCTTCAACAGCTGCGCCCTCGCCACCGAACAGCAAGCCGGGCAGGGCGAAGGCACCGTCGGAGGCTTTGGCGCCCAAATAGTAGGCGGGACTCGGTGAGTCCAACGCGCTTTTGAATTCCTCGGCCGCCGCACCAATCGGGTTTCGGACTGTCTCGGCAGTGCCTTTAAGCATCTGCTCCCATGACTCGAGGACGCCCGGTGCGCCGGGTCCTCCTTGCCCGATGAGGTTTTTGATGCCTTGCTCGGTCGCCCGCCATCGGTCACCGAATCCTTCGCCGAATCCAGGCGGCGGCGGGCGTTGCGGCTCGGGGGCAACGTAGTTGGGCATGCCGTTGTCGATCCACTGCTGGGTTCGCGCCACAATCGCGTCCAGGCGTGCCTCGATCTGATCGGGTGGCACACCGTCGCGGGCCATGCTTTGGCGAGCCATGGCCTTGAATCTCTCCGCGTCGGCGGGTGTGAGCTGAGGCGCCGGCGCGCCAGAAGCCCCAGGTTGGTGAAGCCGGCTCAGCAGGTCGGGCAGGCTGCCAGCGGGCGGTTGTTGGTTGGCAGGCTGACCCCTTCCCAACATGAGGTCTTCCAGCGTCGGCGGCTTGCCCGTGGGGTCGGCAGTCGGGCCTGCAGGTGTGGCACCGCCCGGCCCGGCGCCGGGGGGTAACAGCCATGTCTTGCCATGTCCGTGGCTTGCCTCCTGGCGGATCTGCGGCGGTATCAGGAGCCTGCATCCCGGTGGCTGCCCTCAGCACAGCCGCCAAATCGCTATTGGTTTTCTCAGCGGTGGCCAGCAGCGCGGCGATCTTGCGTTGCAGTTCTTCGACTTTGGCTTTGACCTTCTGGATATCGGCGTCGGCCCACCCGCTGGTGTCCGGCGGGGTCACGGTGCTGTTTGTGGTGTCGATGTGCACCGCCGGCGCGGCCGCCGCCTCGGCGAAGATGTCGGCGAGTTCTTTTTTGACCCCTGTGGCTTCCTGATAGGCGTGCCCAGCGCCAGCCCACACCCGAAACGCGCTTTGCGCTGAGAGCTCCATTTTGGTGCTGCTCTTGGTCATCGCATCCTGGGCGGTCGCGCCGGCGTCACCATGCCAGGTAGCAAAGACCGGCAGATTAGCGATGTTTTGCGCGGCTTCCCGGCTGTGCCGTGCCCGTGCCGCCGCAGCGTCGCCCAACTCGTGGATCTGTTCGGGGTCCCACTCCTGCAGATCGGCGAGCGTCAAACCCACCCGTCAGATACCCATTCGTTTGGCTACCCTCGAGGCGGCAGCGTCAATGTTTGCGGCCTCGTCGGTGTCGGTGGTTTCATATTCGGCGCCTGCCATCCGCAAATTCTCGGCGTGCTCGCACAGTTCACGGTGCTGGCCGGTGCTTTCCTCCTGCCAGTGCGCGGCCAACTCTGCCAGTGCCGCCGCGCTGTCTCCGATAAACCCGGCCTGGGCAGCAGCGATGCGCTGATGCGCTGCCGCGTGTCCCGTCATGAAATCCCCGGCATTCGCGTCAACCTGCTCACCCGCAAAACGCACATCCACCGGGTCCACCCGCAAATTCTCGCCCACCACGCTCACCCGATCTTTCACACAGCCACATCCGACCGGTCTGGGCAAAAGTTTACCGCCGCGCGAGCAAGCCCCAATGCGCCAAAAACTCAGGCTGGCCAGCTTCCATCAAATCCACGTCCCTGCAGGCAGCAGGTGACACCGCGTTCACTATTCGCTCGATAATCGAGGACAATTCCGACCATGTGGGCCATTCGCCGGTTCCTGGCGGGACTGCTCGTCATGGCGAGCGCCATCTGCTGGCCGGCATCGGCCCGCGCCGACGTGCCCCCGGTGAGCGCCAAGGCGCAGGCGGCGGGATTCGTCGACGTTCGCAGCGTCGTTCCGGACGCGGTCATCGACCTGCGATATGCGACACCCAACAATTTCACCGGAATGCCGTTGTATCCCGCCAACGCGCGCTGCCTGGTGCATGAATCCATGGCACCGGGCCTTGCTGCCGCGGCGAATGCGCTGCGTACGCAAGGCGCCGTCCTGGCCTTTTGGGACTGCTACCGGCCGCACGAGGTTCAGGTCAGGATGTTTCAGGTGGTGCCCAAACCAGCGTGGGTGGCGCGGCCCGGCCGGTATGCACACAGCCACGAAGCGGGACGCTCGGTCGATGTGACGCTCGCCGGCACGCAATGCCGACAAGCCTGCCTGGTCGATATGGGCACCGATTTCGACGACTTCACTCCTCGTGCTCACGCATTCGCCACCGACAGTGTCAGCACCACCGCGCAGACAAACCGGGCCCGGCTTCGTGATGCGATGAGCATCGGTGGGCTGCAGGTGTATTCGGGCGAGTGGTGGCATTTCGACGGTCCCGGGTCGACCGTCGACCACCCGATCCTTGACGTCCCCGTCAACTAAAAGCTAGGAGCTGCACGGTGAATCGCTACACCCATGGCCATCATGAGTCGGTGCTGCGTTCCCATCGGCAGCGCACCGCCGAGAATTCGGCAGGTTACCTCTTACCGCATCTGCAACCAGGGATGTCGATGCTGGACATTGGCTGCGGACCAGGAACGATCACCGTCGACCTGGCCGCCCGCGTCGCACCGGGCCAGGTCACCGCCGTGGACATCACCGACGACGCGTTGGATGCCGCCCGCGCCGCGGCCCAGGCGCGCGGACTGTCGAACATTTCCTTTGCCACCGCTGACGTGCACGCACTCGAATTCGCTGATGCCACCTTCGATGTCGTGCATGCGCACCAGGTGCTGCAACACGTCGCCGATCCAGTTCTGGCACTGCGAGAGATGCGCAGGGTGTGCGTGCCGGGTGGCTATGTCGCCGCGCGCGACGCCGACTACGCCGGATTCATCTGGCATCCGCAGGTTCCGGCGCTCGATCGGTGGCTGGATCTCTACGACCGCGCGGCCCGCGCCAACGGCGGCGAGCCTGACGCCGGCCGCCGGCTGTTGTCGTGGGCCAGAAAAGCGGGCTTCGACGACATCACACCCGGCGGCGGGATCTGGTGCTTTGCCACGCCCGAGGACCGCGACTGGTGGGGCGGCATGTGGGCCGACCGGATTGTGCAGTCGGCGCTGGCCGACCAGCTGGTGGACTCGGCGCTGGCCACGAGCGGAGAGCTCGCCGAGATCGCCTCCGCGTGGCGGGCCTGGGCAGGGGCGCCTGATGGTTGGTTGGCCATCCCGCACGGCGAGATTCTTTGTCGCGCATGACGATCGTCTGCGCCGGCTCAGTCCAGAAACAGGTCAGGAATCGGCTGGTCGCCGCCGCCGTAGCACGACAAGTCCTGCCCGCGCAGCACGTCGGCGTCGATGTAGCAGTTGCCCGTGGTCTGTTGAGCGGGACGGGAGAGGATCTCGACGGCCGCGTCGGCCATGATCTCCGGACTGCGCGACGAGGCCGCAAGCCGCTCGCCGTCAGCCATGTTCGCCACTGCCGCGGTCGCGATGTAGGTCTGCGGCCACAGACAATTGACCGCAATCTCGGCTTCGGCGAACTCGGCCGCCCAGCCCAGCGACAACAACGTCATCCCGTACTTCGACAGCGTGTAGGCGGGGTGTGCGCCCAGCCAGCGCGGGTTCATGTTCACCGGCGGCGAGATCGTCAGCACATGCGGGTTGGTGGCGGCACGCAGATGTGGCAGGCAGGCGCAGGTCAGCAGGAAGGTGCCGCGAATGTTGACCTCCTGCATCAGGTCGAACTTCTTGGCCGACAGGTCTTCGGTCGGTTCGGTAGCGATGGCGCTGGCGTTGTTCACGCAGACGTCCAGCCCGCCGAACCGGGCGACCGCGGCCTCGACCGCGCGCTGCACGTCTTCTTCCCGGCGCACGTCGCCGACCACGGCCAAAGCCTTGCCGCCGGCCGCCTCGATTTCAGCGGCTGCGGTGTGCACGGTGCCGGGCAGGCGGGGATGCGGTTGGTCGGTCTTGGCCAACAGCACCACATTGGCCCCTTGCTTGGCCGCGGCAATACCGATCGCCAGACCGATCCCACGGCTTGCGCCGGAGATCACCACCGTGCGGTCGTCAAAAGTACCCATCACTCTCCTTTGGCCTGGTCAACCATGCGGTATTGGCATTCTCTTTTTTGGCAAGTACGTTATCAGTCGATGGATAACCACACTGAGACCTCGTCCGGCATCCCGCTGGAACCCGTGTACGGGCCGGGGGACCGTCCTGTCGAGCCGCCGCCACCGGGCACCTATCCATTCACCCGCGGCAATTTCGCCAGCGGTTACCGCGGCAAGCTGTGGACTTTCCGTCAGTACTCCGGGTTCGGCACCGTCGAGGCGTCCAACCGCCGCTACCGCTACCTGCTGGACCAAGGCGGAACCGGCCTGTCGGTAGCGCTTGATCTGCCCACCCAATGCGGCTTCGACTCCGACGACCCCGAAGTGGGCGAGGAGGTCGGTCGGGTCGGCGTGGCGATCGACACCCTCGCCGACGCCGAGATCCTGTTCGACGGCATTCCGCTGGACAAGATCAGCACCAGCTTCACCATCAACGGCACCGCTGCGATCCTGCTGGCGTTCTACGTGGCGGCCGCCGAGCGCAAGGGTGTACCCCGGGCCAAACTCACCGGGACCATCCAGAACGACATCCTCAAGGAATACGCATCCCGCGGAACGTGGATCTGGCCGCCGGAACCGTCGCTGCGGCTGATCGCCGACACCATCGAGTTTTGCGCGTCCGAAGTGCCCAAGTTCAACGCGATCTCGGTGGCCGGCGCGCATTTCCGCGACGCCGGAGCCAACGCGGTGCAGGAGATGGCGTTCACGCTGGCCGATGGCGTCACCTATTGCGACACCGTGGTGGAGCGCGGCCGGATGACCATCGACCAGTTCGCCCCGCAGATCTCGTTCTTTTTCTACACCCATGGCGACTTCTTCGAAGAGATCGCCAAATACCGTGCCGGACGGCGTCGTTGGGCGACCATCGTGCGAGAACGCTACGGCGCCACCACCGACAAGGCGTCGATGTTCCGGTTCGGCTGCGTGTGTGGTGGCGCGTCGCTGTATGCACCGCAGGCGCAGAACAACCTGGTGCGGGTGGCCTACGAGGCGATGGCCGCCGTGCTCGGCGGTGTGCAGTCGATGTTCACCGCGGCCTGGGACGAGCCGTTTGCGCTGCCCAGCGAGGAGTCCACCACGCTGGCGCTGCGCACCCAGCAGATCCTGGCCCACGAAACCGGTGTCGCCCGGGTCGCCGATCCGCTGGGCGGCTCCTACTTCGTCGAAGCGCTCACCGACGCCACCGAGGCCCGCATCATCGAAATCATGCACGACCTCGAACAGCACGGCGGAATGGTGCGTGCCATCGAAGACGGCTACCTGCAAGGCCTGATCGCCGACGAGGCCTACCAGATGCACCAGGACATCGAGGCGGGCACTCGCCCGATTGTCGGGGTCAACCGGTTCGTCTCCGAAGAGCCGGCGCCCGAGATCGTCACGTACGAACTCGACGCCGAGGGACGCGATCTTCAGCTCAAGCGGTTGTCCAAGGTGCGGGCCGAAAGAGATTCGGCCACAGTGGAAGCCAGCCTCGCCGCCTTGTCTCGTGCCGCCGAAGGAACCGATAATCTCATGCACAAGCTGATCGACTGCGCCAATGCCTACTGCACCGTCGGCGAGATGGTTTCCGCGCTCAAAGCGGTGTGGGGCGAATTCGAGCAACCGGTGGTGTTCTGAATGGCAGCACGAGTTTTGGTGGCCAAACCCGGCCTGGACGGACACGATCGCGGCGCCAAGATCGTCGCCCGCACCCTGCGCGATGCGGGCTTCGAGGTGATCTACACCGGGATCCGGCAGCGCATCGAGGACATCGCGTCGATCGCCGTGCAGGAAGACGTAGCCGTGGTCGGGCTGAGCATCCTGTCCGGTGCGCATGTCGCGCTGACCACCCGAACGATCGAAGCGTTGCGTGCCTCCGACGCCGCCGACATTGCCGTCGTCGTCGGCGGGACGATCCCGGAGGCCGACGTGCCCAAACTGCTGGCCGCCGGTGCCGCGGCGGTCTTTCCGACTGGAACAGCGTTGGAGGTGCTGGTGCGAGAGATCCGCCAGCTCACCGGCGTCCCCGAACCGACCGTGGAGGAACCGTGCGTCTCGGAGTAATGATCGGCGCCGAGCGCGGCGACTCGGCCCGCAAGGTCACCAAGTTGCTCGCCGATATCGAGTGGGCCGAGAACGTCGGCATGGATACCGCCTGGATCCCCCAGGTGCCCAACGACTTCGACGCGCTGACCGCGGTGGCGCTGATGGCCACCCGCACCACCCGCATCGAACTCGGCACCGCCGTCGTGCCGTTGCAGGCGCAGCACCCGATTGCTCTGGCGCGCCAGGCGTTATCGGTGCACGCCGCCACCGGCGGAAGGTTGGCCCTTGGGGTCGGCCCCTCGCATCACTGGATCATCCGGGACATGCTCGGCCTGCCCTACGAGCGGCCGGCCGGCTTCACCCGCGACTACTTGGAGGTGCTCGCGGCCGCATTCGGAGGGCCCGGGCCGGTCGATGTCGACAACCAGAGTTTCTCCGTGCACAATCCGCTGGATCTGGCCGCGGTGTCGCCGCTGCCGGTGCTGGTCGCCGCCCTCGGCCCGGTGATGTTGACCCTTGCCGGGGAGCGGACCGACGGCACCGTGCTGTGGATGGCCGACGAGCGAGCCGTCGCCGAGCATGTCGTGCCGCGTATCACCAAGGCTGCCGACAACGCCGGGCGGCCCGCACCGCGGATCGTCGCCGGTATACCGGTGTGCCTGTGTGCGCCAAACGAAGTCGACGCAGCACGGGAGCGCGCCAATCGGATCCTCGGAGAGGCCGAGGTGTCGCCGAACTATCAGCGGCTGCTGGATTACGGCGACGCCAAAGACGTCGGTGACATCTGCGCCGCCGGCGACGAGGAGGCCATCCTGGCGCGATTCCGTCGGTTCGCCGAGGCCGGCGTGACGGATCTGTCGGTGCGGTTGCTGCCCATCGGTGACAACCGTGACGAGCTCGTCGCGTCCAAACGGCGCACCCGCGAAGTCATCGCGGCACTGGGCGCCGAACTGCGATGACGGGACCACTGGCCGGTATCCGAATCCTCGAGGTCGGCACCATGCTGGCCGGCCCGTACGCCACCATGCTGCTGGCCGATCTCGGTGCGCAGGTCACCAAGGTCGAGCCGCCGGGCGGAGAGATCTCACGGCAAGTCAGTGACAGCTATTTCGCCAGCCTCAACCGCAACAAGGCCAGCATCTGTCTGGACCTGAACTCGCACGAGGGCCAAGTCAAGCTGGGCGAGCTCGTGGCCGAATCCCATGCGCTGCTGGTCAATCTGAAGCCATCGGCGATCCGCCGGCTGGGCCTGACCTATGAATCGTTGCGCCGTTTCAACGAACAAATCGTCTGTGTGGCGATCACCGGCTTCGGGCTGCACGGCGGCGACGACCCGGCGTTCGACTACGTCGTCCAAGCAGCCACCGGAGTCGCGGCGCTGACCGGCGACCCGGATGGCCCGCCCACGCTGCCCGGCTACTCTTCGGCGGACAACTCCACGGGAATGAGTGCTGCGCTAGGGCTGCTCGCGCACATCATCTCCGGCCGCGGCGGCCAGGTCGACGTGTCATTGCGTGACGTGATGCTCTCTCAGCTCAACTACCACGCGTCCGCCTATCTCAACGACGGTGTCGAGCCTCAGCGGCGAGCCTTCGGCGCACACTCGTATTATGTTCCGGCCCAGATGTTTCCGACCGCCGACGGTTATCTTGCATTGTTCATCACCCACGATGGTTTTTGGAAGGCGTTCGCCGGTGAAGCGAACATCGAGGGCTTCGAAGCGATGGCCGAGCGGGTGACGCGCGCCGAGGAGGTGCGCGCCATCGTCACCGAAGCTCTGGCGATCGACACCGCTGCCAATTGGGAAACGCGGCTGCGGCCACTCGGCGTGCCGGCCGCAGCGGTGCGAACATTGCCCGACGCGCTGAAGGCGACACCCGAGATCATCGTCACCGCAGGCGATTTCCGTCTGGTTGGTAACCCGGTTCACATTGACGGCTATCAGCCGGACTATCGGCCGCCACCGGACCTGGACGACTCCGGTCGGTCCGCGGGGCGGTGAGGTAGAGCTCGGCTGCCTTGCGGAAGGCTGACACCAAGCGGCTGCGGTCACCGGCACGGCTTGCCAACACGACGTGGCTGGGTTCGACACCCTCCAGCGGAATCGTGGTGATGTCTGGGCGAATGGAGTTGGCGTACACGCCCGCCGAGATAACCACAGCTTGCCCGGACGCGATCAACTCGAACTTGTCCTCCAGCGCATCAATGAACGGTCCGTCGGGTGCCCGTCGCCCATCCGGTCGAGGCTCGGCGCGCCAGAATGCACTCCACGTCGGGTCGGAGTCGCGCATCCGCGGCATCGGCTCGTCGACGATATCGTCGAGAGTGACGGATTCCTTGCCGGCCAAGCGATGATCCAACGGGACCATCAGCACCCGAGGCTCGTCGTAGAGGATCGTCACGTGCAACCGGTCGGTAGGGAACGGCAGCCGGGCCACCACCGCGTCCACCCGATGATCGAGCAACGCCGCACGCGGCTGATCCCAATCCAGGTGTACGGCACGCACATCCGCATCGGGATGCTGGCGGCGCAATTCGCGCGTCGCCGGCGTAACGATCAGACCCGGCGTATAGCCGATCGTGATGCGGCTGGGCTGGGCAGCGGCCCGGGCCTGCGCCGCGGCCTGCCCGGCCGACCGCAACAGCGCTTTGGCCCGCGGCAGAAAAGCCTCGCCGGCTTCAGTGAGGCGGCTGCCCTGCGGAGTGCGGTCCAGCAGTCGGGCGCCAATCTGCTGTTCCAGACGCCGGATCTGCCGGCTCAACGACGGCTGCGCCACGCGCAGGGCGGCGGCGGCGCGGCCGAAATGCCGATGGTCGGCCACCGCCACGAAGTACCGCACCAGGCGCAGGTCGAGGTCGGCCGTCGGCGACTCGGACATACCCAAAGCGTACCGTCGCCTTACCGGGCCATCGGTAGTCAAGGCATCGGTGAGCTGTGGTGATACCAGAATTGCATTGAGCGATACGAGACAGATCTTAGACACCGGATCCGAGCGGCTGCAGGGTGGACTCACCAGTTGAAGTGACCATAGGGGAGTGCATCATGCGTGTCTTTGTCACCGGCGCGACGGGATTCATCGGCTCTGCCGTCGTCCGGGAACTCATCGAGGCGGGCCACCAGGTTGTCGGCCTTGCCCGCTCGGAAACGGCCGCGACGTCATTGACGGCAGCCGGCGCCGAGGTGCACCGCGGCGCCCTCGACGACTTGGAGAGTTTGCGAGCCGGCGCCACTGCGGCCGACGGCGTAATCCACACCGCGTTCATTCACGACTTCTCCGATTACGCGGGTGGCGCGCAGGCGGATCGGCGCGCCATCGAAACGATGGGCCAGGCGCTCGTCGGATCCGATCGCCCGTTCGTCGTCGCGTCCGGAATCGCCGTTTCCGCGCCAGGCCGTTTTGGGACCGAAGACGACGACGCTGACCCGAGTTTTCCCCGCGCCTCCGAAGAAGCCCTGTCGTTTGCCGGTCGCGGCGTGCGGGTTTCGGCGGTGCGGCTACCACCGTCGGTACACGGCAAGGGCGATCATGGCTTTGTCCCGCTGCTCATCGACACCGCCCGCGCCAAGGGTTTCTCGGCCTACCCCGGCGACGGATCCAACCGCTGGCCGGCCGTGCACCGACTCGACGCCGCCCATCTGTTCCGGCTCGCGCTGGAGGATGCTCCCGCCGGGGCGCGGCTACATGGAGTTGGAGAAGAGGGCATACCAGTTCGCGATATCGCCCAGGCCATCGGCAGGAATCTGCGGCTTCCGGTGAATCCCATTGCCGCAGAGCAGATTTTCGAGCACTCCGGCTTCGTCGGTGGCATCTTCGCGATGGATATTCCGGCCTCGAGCACACTGACTCAACAGCAATTGGATTGGCACCCGGTACAACCGGGGCTCATCGCAGACCTGGACAAGGGCCACTACTTCGCCGACGACTGACCCGGCGCGTCAGTAGGCCCGGGTTGGTGCAATCAGAACAGCGGTGCGACGCTCCTCGCGCATCACCCGGTCGTAGGTGTCCCAGTCGTCGTGCGTTCCGCCAGCGGCGGTGAATATTTCGCGGAGCAATAGTCGCAGCCGCTCCTCGTCGAGGTCCGGGTGTGGGTCGTCCGGGCCGATCAGCTCGGCCGAGCCTTCCACGGCGGCCCACTGCCAGCCGGATTTGGCGACGACCGTGGCGCGCGGATCGGCGCGGAGGTTGGCGAGCTTGCGGGAGCCCCCGATGGCCACCAGCCCGACGACCGGCACGCCGGTCAGCGGGTGCGGCAACACACCGGCATTCACCACCGAGGACTGAATACTGCCGTCCCGGCGCACGGTGCTGAACACACACAGCCCCTGATCACCTGACAGGTGATTCGCGAAATTCGAAAGCTCGGCCATGAGCTTGCGACGCTACTCGTAATGCACCGTCACCGACGGGGTGTCAGGTATGCCCTGGCACGTCAGAACGTAGCCGTCGGCCACCTCGTCCGGCTCGAGCGCATCGTTGACCAGCATGGTCGCACTGCCTTCGCTCAGTCGTGCCATGCAGGTTCCGCAGTTGCCTGCCTCGCAGCTGAAAGGCGGTGCCAGGCCGGCCCGGCGGGCGCTTTCCAGCAGGGTTTCGCCGGGGACTCGCGGCACCGTCACCTTCTTGCGTTCGAGGTGAATCGTGATCGTGCCGTCGGCCGCCGCGCCGTCGACCGGTGGCGCTGCAGGCGGCTTTACCGTTGGTGCCGCGTCGAAGTCCTCGACGAACAGCTGTCCCGGGCCGGGCAGGGCGGAGCGCACTACGGTCATGAAGCCCTCGGGGCCACAGACATAGTTGTCGGCGTCGACGGCGTCGGCAATGAAATCCCGGACCGCGGTCGCGTCGATCAGCCCTTGCTCGTTATCGAGATGCCGCACAACCGCCAGCCGACCGGGGTAACGCTCGACAAGCTCGTCCATCGCCGCGTCGAAAATCACCGACGCCCGGTCCCGGTCCGCGCACAGCACCCGCACCGGGCGGTCCGTGGTCGCCAGCGCGCTCTTGGCCAGCGACAGGATTGGGGTGACGCCGCTACCGCCGGCGAAAGCCAGCAATGGCACGGAGCTGTTACCCAGACAGAAGATTCCCGCGGCTCGGGTCATGGTCAGCTCGTCGCCCTCGGAGACGTTATCCACCAGCCAGTTGGACACCTTGCCGCCCGGCACCCGTTTGACCGTGGTCATCAGCTCGGCATCGGTCTCTGGGGCACTGGACATCGAGTAGGACCGATAAAGGTCCTCGCCGTCGACAGCCACCCGAAACGTGCAGAATTGCCCCGCACGGTAACGAAAGGGCTGGTCATTCGGCGCCAGCACGAAGGTGCGGGCATCGGCGGTCTCCTTCACGATCCGGGTCACCGTCGCCCGATGAAACGCGTGCAGCTCCGCCATAGCCACCCCCTTCCGTACTTGCGTTCTTCAGTATAGAGAATACTATTCTCTCAAAGCGATAGCTTCTTCTCAATCCGTCGAGGGGCAAGGGTGACCGGACCGACCGCGCTCGCGTTCGAGGAGCGGCAGTACACCTTGCCGCAACTGGATGCGCTGGCCGACGGCCTGGCGGCGACGCTGAGCAAGCAAGGGGTCACCGCCGGCGGCCGGGTCGCTCTGATGTCGTCCAACCGACCCGAATTCGTCGTCGCGGTGCATGCCATCTGGCGGTTGGCTGCGACGCCGGTGCTGATCAGCCCGGCCTGGAAGCGCGACGAGGTCGAGCACGCGTTAGCTCTGACGAGCCCTGGGCACGCTGTGGGTGATCAGCCGGTGCTGTCGGAACTGATGCCAATGCTGCACCTCGACGAACCGATCACCCCCGGATCGCCGGTGCGGGCGTCACCGCGGGCCGAGACCGATGCACTACTGGTGTTCAGTTCGGGCACCACCGGTCTGCCCAAAGCCGTGCGGCATACCCATGCATCGCTGCGCGCCGCAGTCGGGCACTGGCGCGATGCGCTCGGGATGACCGCGCGTGATCGAATCCAGGTCACCACACCGCCGTCGCACATTCTTGGTCTGCTCAACATCGTGACCGCGTTGCAGACCGGCGTCTGGCTGCGGTTGCATCGCCGGTTCGACATCGACGCGATGCTGGCCCACATCGAGGCCGACCGCATCACTATCGAGATGGCGGTCGCGCCCATCGCGCTGTCGCTGGCCACGCACCCGCGCTTGGAGTCCTATGACCTCTCGTCGCTGCGGTTCATCATGTGGGGCGCCACGCCAGTCAGCGAGAGTGTCGCCGAAGGCCTCACGCGCCGCACCGGCATTGGCTGGGTTCCTGCCTACGGCACCACCGAATTGCCGGTCATCGCCTGCAATCCGATTGAGGGCGCCCAGCTCGATTCGGTCGGAAAGCCGGTACCCGGCGTCGACGTGCGGGTGGTCTCGATGCAGACCGGGGAACCGCTCGGCCCGGAAGAAGTCGGTGAGATCCAGGCGCGCTCGGCGTCGCTGATGGCCGGCTACCTGCCGCGCGCCGCTACCGCAGAGGCATGCTGCGACGGCTGGTATCGCACCGGAGACGTCGGATGTCTCGACAGCGCGGGCTGGCTGCGGATCACCGACCGATCCAAAGAGATGATCAAGGTGCGTGGTTTCCAGGTCGCACCCGCCGAAATCGAAGCTGTGCTACACGGTCATCCCGCGGTCAAAGACTGCGCGGTGTTCGGCGTTCCCGACGGGCGCGACGGGGAAGCGGTGATCGCCGCCGTCGCAACGCACATCCCCGTTGATGCAACGGAGCTCAGCGCGCGAGTCGATGAGCGGCTGGCGTCCTACAAACGGCTGAGCAAGGTGGTGTTCGTGAACGATATCCCGCGGCTGCCGTCGGGCAAGGTGCTGCGTCGAACGCTGAAGGAGCGGTATGGATGTACGTCTGACAGCTGAACAACAACAACTGCGGGATGCCGCCGCCAAACTGGCCGACGACCTCGGTCCCGGATCGGTGCAAAGCCTGACCGACCAAGACCGGATCACGCGGCTGGACAAGCAGATCGCGGCGACGGGGTGGCGCGCGCTGCGGTCGGACGGGGCCACCGCGGTCGAAGTCGCCGTCGTCGCAGAGGAATTCGGCCGCGGACTGGTCGATGCGCCGTTTCTGGGGCCGGTGCTGGCCGACGAGCTTGCTCGACACGTCGATTCAGATAGCCGCGGCGCGACAATAGCCCTCGGAGAGTATGCAACCGACGCACGCGGGTACCAGCGCGCGTTGACTCTGCGTGATACGACGGTGTCGGCCGTCGATCTGGGTGGCGCTCGGGTGGGCGCGGACCTGACCAGAGTCAACGCCGAATTCTCCGGAATGCCAAATGTCATTGGCGAGGTTGCCGAAGACGTCGCGGCGCGCTGGCTGGCGCTGGCGCTGGCCACCACGTCGGCGGACCTGGTCGGAACGGCCCGCGGCGCGCACACGCTGGCCTGTGACTACGCGAAAATCCGTGAGCAGTACGGCAAACCGATCGGCTCCTATCAGGCGGTCGCTCATCTGTTAGCCGAAAGCCTGGCGCTGATCGAAGGTTCGGTGAGCGTGCTGCGCCACGCCGCGTGGGCGGTCGACGAACTTCCGCCCGCCGAGGCGATTCGGGCCGCCCGGGTGGCAAAGATCTACTGCGCACGCGCCGCGCGAACGGTATGTGAGACTTCGGTACAAGTACACGGCGGCATCGGCAATACCTGGGAATGCCTGGCGCACGTCTACTTGCGGCGCGCACTGACATCTGCGGGGCTGTGGCCCGTAAAGCTCGAGGAGGTCGACATTGGACTTTCGTGATTCGCCGGACGAAGCCGCGTTCCGGGGTCGGCTGCGAAGTTGGCTTGCGGTACATGCCAAGGAATTTACGAGCTCCGGCGACGAGTATTGGAGCCGGCAGGGGGAATGGCATCGTGCGCTCTACGAAGGTGGCTTTTTCGGGTTGTCGTGGCCGCGGCAACACGGCGGTCAGGAGCTGCCGCCGGTGTACGACGTCATCGTCGACGAGGAGCTGGCCCGCGCCGGGGCTCCGCCACGGCCCAGCCTGGGCTACCTGGTGGTCGGACTTGGACATCACGGCAGCGAGGAACTGCAGCAGCGCTTCCTGCCCGGCATGATCAACGGCACCGAACGCTGGTGTCAGGGATTCAGCGAGCCCGGCGCCGGCTCGGACCTCGCGTCGCTGAGCACGACCGCCACCCGCGACGGCGACAACTACGTGATACACGGGCACAAGATTTGGACCAGCTACTCCGACGTCGCCGACTGGTGTCTGCTGTTGGCCCGCACCGATCCGGCCGCCAAACGCCACCGCGGCTTGTCGGCGTTCGTGATCTCGATGAAACAGCCCGGCGTGCAACAACGTCCGCTCCAGATGATGAACGGCGTCACCACCGAGTTCGGCCAAGTGTTCTTCGACGGTGCGACGGTGCCCGCCGACCAGATGGTCGGCGCCCCCGGCGACGGATGGGCAATCGCCATGACAGTGGTCGGACACGAACGTGAACCGTCCACGCTCGGCTATGCGGCCCGCTACGGCAAGCTGGTGCGCCAGCTGGCGGCGCGCAGCGACGGTCCACCCAGCGACGAACTTGCCTGGGCGGCAGTGCAAACCGAGATGCTGACCCATCACGTTCGACGGCGGCTGTCTGAGCAGCTCGACGGAGTGTCGCACGGATCGGACGGGTCGCTGGACAAGCTGCTGATGACCTGGGTGGAGCAGTCGGTCGGCCACGCCGCACTGGCGGCCGGCGGGACCGAGGACGCCGACCTGCTCAGCGCCTATCTGTACAGCCGCGCGCAAAGCGTGATGGGCGGCACCTCGCAGATACAGAAGAACATCATCGCCTCACGAATCTTGGGATTGTAGGAGTGATCGCGAACGCGGGCGAAGCCCGGGTGAAGCGGGTCACGACCATCGAAGTAGGAGTGATCGCGAACGCGGGCGAAGCCCGGGTGAAGCGGGTCACGACCATCGAAGGAGTTTGACGTGTACGACATGCCAACCGAAATCGACGTCCGCGCAGAGGGCCCGCTGCGGATCATCACGCTGAATCGGCCCGATTCACTCAACTCGGTCAACGACGACCTGCACCACGGGCTGGCTAAGTTGTGGCAGCGGATGAGCGAAGATGTGTCGGCACGGGCCGCGGTGATAACCGGTGCCGGACGGGCGTTTTCGGCCGGCGGGGACTTCCACTACCTAGCTGAATTGGCCGGCGACGCCGACTTGCGCGCCAAAACCATCGCGGACGGACGTGACATCGTCTTGGGGATGGCGCGCTGCCGAATTCCGGTGGTAGCGGCGGTCAATGGGCCGGCCGTCGGCCTCGGCTGCAGCCTGGTCGCATTGTCCGACATCGTCTATATCGCCGAAGACGCCTACCTGGCCGATCCACACGTACAGGTCGGGCTGGTGGCCGCCGATGGGGGACCGCTGACCTGGCCCCTGCACATCAGCCTGCTGTTGGCCAAGGAGTACGCGCTGACCGGCGCTCGCATCTCCGCGTCGCGTGCCGTCGAACTCGGGCTGGCCAACCACATTGCCGACGATCCGGTCGCGGAGGCGGTGGCCGCCGCCAAAAAGATCATGGAGCTGCCGCAGCAAGCGGTCGAAAGCACCAAACGGGTGCTCAACGTGCACCTCGAGCGTGCGGTGCTGGCCACCCTGGACTTCGCGCTGACCGCCGAAAAAGAGTCCTTCCAAACCGAGGATTTCCGCTCGATCGTCACCAAACTGACCACCGGCAAAAACTGACCCCGCTTGTCGAATTGGAGAAAAGCTGTGCATGAAGCTGTCATCGTGTCCGCGCTGCGGACGCCCATCGGTACCGCCCGCAAGGGCACCCTGCGCGACACCACCGCATACGAGCTGGCACACCACGTGGTTGCCGAAGCCGCGGCGGACGTGGACACCGCCCAGCTCGACGACGTGATCCTGGGCGAAGGTCTCTACGGCGGAGGGGTATTGGCCCGCCACGCGGCCGTGACCGCAGGGTTGCCCTCCGTGCCGGGACTGGCCCAGAACCGCCATTGCGCGGCCGGCCAGGCCGCGGTGCAAAGCGCGGCGGCCAGCGTGCGAGCCGGAATGGACCAGCTGATCATCGCGGGCGGGGTGAACTCCGCCTCGACGTCGCCGCGGTCGCGCTTGCAGGTTGACGGCGAATGGGTCGACTGGTTCCCACCGACGCACCCGAACCGGCCGGACGCGCCGAACATGGACATGTCGATCACCGTCGGCTGGAATGCCGCGGTGACGGCGGGCGTGAGCCGCGAGGAGATGGACGCCTGGGCGCTACGGTCGCACCGCAATGCGATCGCCGCAATCGACGAGGGCCGGTTCAAAGACGAAATCGTCCCGATCGAGACACCGCACGGGCTGTTCGACGTCGACGAGCATCCCCGTCGGGACACCACGATCGAGAAGCTGGCCGCGCTCAAGCCGCTGCACCCCGAGATCGAGGGCTTCTCGATCACAGCCGGCAATGCCTGCGGTGCCAACGACGGCGCTGCGGTGCTGACCATCGCCAGCGACCGGTTGGGTTTGCCTGCGCTCGCGACCGTCCGCGCCTGGGCATCGGTCGGCGTCGACCCCGCCGCCACCGGCCTAGCGCCGGTTGAAGCCATCCCCAAAGCTCTTGCCCGCGCACACCTTTCGCTATCCGACGTGGACCTGTTCGAAATCAACGAGGCATTCGCGTCGATGTGCGTGGCCACCATCAAACTGCTCGATCTGGACCCCGACCGGGTCAACGTCAGCGGCAGCGGCTGCTCGTTAGGGCATCCGGTCGCGGCCACCGGGGCCCGGATGCTCGTCACGCTGGTGCACGAATTGCGGCGGCGCGGCGGCGGTTTCGGGGTCGCGGCGATGTGCGCGGGCGGTGGGATGGGTTCCGCCACGGTCATCGAGGTGCCGGCGCCATAAAATCTTGGAGATGAACATCGCCGAGCTGATCGCCGCCGCGCGGAATGGATCTCCCCGCGCGGCCGGTCGACTACTCAGCCTGGTCGAGGGTGAGCGCCGGACCGAGGTGCTGGATAGCCTCGACCCGTCGGCGGTACACGTCGTCGGGATTACCGGGCCGCCGGGGGCGGGCAAGTCGACGACGATCGCGGTTCTCGTCGGCGGCTATCGCGAGCGGGGGTTGCGGGTGGCGGTGCTGGCCGTCGACCCGTCCTCGCCATTCAGCGGTGGTGCATTACTCGGTGACCGGATTCGAATGACCCGCCATATCAACGACTCCGAGGTGTTGATTCGTTCGCTGGCCACCCGCGGCCATCTGGGCGGACTGGCCGCCGCCGTTCCCGCGGCCATCCGGTTGCTCGGCGCACTGGCTTACGACGTGGTGCTCCTGGAAACCGTCGGGGTGGGGCAGTCCGAGATCGAAATCGCTGCGGTCGCCGACCCCACGATCGTCATCCTCAACCCAGGAGCCGGCGACGCCGTGCAGGCCGCCAAGGCGGGATTGTTGGAAGTCGCCGACATCGTGGTCGTCAACAAGGCCGATCGGGAGGGCGCCGAGCAGACGGTTCGCGATCTGCGCGCCGAGACCAAGGCGCCGATCCTCAGTTTCGTCGCCGCGAAGGGTGAAGGCCTGACGGAACTGATGGAGGCGATCGACGCCCATCACCGCAGCGACAGCCACGCTCGCCGGTTGGCCCGCGCCCGGGCGCAGATCCTGTCGCTGGCGCAAACCCGGCTGCGCATGCATCCGGATCTCGACCGGCTCGCGGAGTCGGTTGCCGATGGCCGCAACGATCCCTACTCCGCGGCCGAAGGACTGCTGTCCTGACGTGGTGTCACCCGCCCCAGCGTGAAGTTAGGTTCACGCTCGCAGTCGCGACGGGGCAGTTGTTCACCAGAGGTAGATCGCCAGGATTGCGCCCCAGAGGATGAGCAGCCACGCATCGCTGCCCAGCCGTAGCCACCACGGGGCGGTGCGCACTTCCATGAAGTTCTGAATGATCAGGTGCGCCTTGACCAATGCCATGGCCAAGACGGCGATCGTGATCGGGACGCTGGCCGTCGGCGTTCCCTGGGCGTGTGCTGGTCCGAGCCACCAGGTGCCGACGGTGATCGCCGACAGAATCAGCCACACGCCGGTGAGCCGCGCAGTCGTGGTCATCGCATCACCTCATCACGTACAGCAGCGCGAAGATGACAATCCACAGCAGGTCCACCATGTGCCAATAGGTGGCGCCCGCTTCGGCCATGCTCACCCGCCGCAGTGTGGGATTGCGCTGATCGGCGACGACGACGCCCAGTATCACCAGCCCGAGCAGCACATGGAACAGGTGCACGCCGGTGAGCAGGTAGTAGAACATGAAGAAGTCATTACGTGGAAAGGTCAGTCCCTGACTGATTTTCGACGACCACTCGTACGCCTTGATGACCATGAACAGCACACCGCAGCCGCCGCCGCACACCAGCAGCCGCACCGCCGCGGTGTGATCAGCCGAACGGGCCGCCTGCACGCCACGCGCGACGAACCACGAACTGGCGATCAGCACCAACGTATTGACGACCCCGATGTTGAGACTCAGATGCTCTTGGGATTCCAGAAAAAGAGCACGCTGCTGCGCGCGGTAGACCATGAAGATGACGAAGTAGGCGCCGAAGATGATGAGGTCGCCCAGCACGAACACCCACATGCTGCCATCGCCGGGTACATGTGCCTGCGGTTTGCGGCCGGTATCGGATCGCGTTTCTGTCATCGGCCCAGCCCTAATCCTGTACCTGCTGACCGAGGGGCTGGCGGTCGACCGCCACTTTCAGCAGGACGATCACGCACACCTGCCAGAACCCGAAGATCGCGGTGCCCATCCAGAAACTGATCGAACCATTCCAGGCCAGTGGTCCGGATCTGAAGATGAACACCGGGGCGGCGAGCAACTCGGTGACGATCTGCCAAATCGATATGTAACCCAGCCATTTGGGAAAAACCTGGTTCTTGTCCAACAAGATGGCAATCGCGAACACCAGATATCCGGTGGAGAAACACCCCAGCGATCCGACGAAAGACAAGAATGTCAGGTCATACATCAGCGCGACGATCTCCGAGTCGCGGTCAGGTCGAAACGCAGCCGTCAAAAACGATATTGCGGCCATCAGGCATCCCGGTATCGCGCCGACGGCCAGTGCGCCCAGGTACGCATACGCGAACACCGGGCTCACCGACATGCGCTTGATTTCGTACACCACAATGCCATTGGTCACGCCGGCGAAGCCGATGATGACCATCAACAACGCAAAGCCGATCTGGATGGTCAACGCATGCTGATGGACGAAATCGACCATCTGGTCGGCGGCGACATCGGGGCGCGGCGGTGGCATCACCCGGGTTAGCACGACGAAGATCAGGCCGAACAGACTGTAAAAGGCCGGGACAACCCAATAGCAGATCAGCAGATCGGTTTTGGTTTTCGGCCGATGGCGCTCGCCATCTCTGGCGGCCATCGCTCCCGCTGAAGCCGTTGCGCTGCGGGTCATTCCGCTGCGACTCCGTCGTCAGCTTGTTGCCTGATCGCCGTCCGCAGCACGACGAACATCACCGCGACATTCAACGCGAAGGCACCGATGCGCAGCCAGAACGACACCACCCCGTCCCAGGCCAACGGTCCGCTTCGAACTACGGCTGCACACGCGGCCGGTGTCATCGCCGCGGCCGTCGCCAGGCTGAATGCGCCGACCCAGCGCGGGAAAATCGGCCGGGGCCGCGCGTCGAGGTAGACCGCCACCGCAAGGCAGAGATTCTGGACCACCAGCATGCCGACCGGTGCAATGAACGTGATCCAGGCCAAATCGTTGAGCAATTGGATCAACTGCGGATTCCGCTCGGGCCGGTAGGCGGCCACCAGCCAGAAGATGTCGGCGAGCGCGAATAACGTTGCGCCGCTGACGGCCGCGGTCAAGTAGCAGTAGGCGAGCACGTGGTTAGGTGTCGCCATCCGTTTCATCTGCACGACGATCAGCGCGAACAGCGGAATCAACATGATGCCGAACAGGTTGTAGGTGATCATGCTGAAGCGGATCATCGTGGTGTTGTGCGCGTAGAAGTCGGCCACCTGGTCGGCGGTCATTCGCGGCGACATCGGCGGAAAGAAGCCCGGGAACGCCAAAAACGCGATCAACAAAACCACGGCGACGGCCGGCGTCAGCCACAGACAGATCAACTGTCCGCGCACACTGACCGACGGTCGGACATCCTGCTCCTCGGCGAGAGTCGACATCACACCTTCCGGTATCCGAAGGAACTTTGCGCCTGCTCGCCGAACCTAGCCGATCGGCTAGGCCACGGTCAATAGCCGATCGGCTAGGCTGGCCGGGTGGTGTCCACCGAGGCCGACACGCGACTGCGATCCATCCGGCGCAGCGCCGCACAGACCCGCATTCTGGATGCCGCGCTGCGCCTGATCGCCGAAAACGGGGTCGGCGGCACGTCGTTGCAGATGATCGCCGACGCCATCGGCGTGACGAAAGCCGCTGTCTACCACCAGTTCAAAACCAAGGACGAGATCGTCATCGCGCTCACCGAACGTGAACTGGGCGGGCTGGAGGAAGCGCTGGAGACCGCCGAAGCCGAGCAGTCCCAGCTGCGGGCCCGCGAGTTGCTGCTCGACGGCGTGATCGAACTTGCCGTCAAGCGCCGTGGCGTGGCGAGCACGCTGCAATTCGATCCCGTCATCGTCCGGCTGCTTGCCCAACATCAGCCGTTCCAGCAATTCATCCAGCGGCTGTACGGCGTCCTTGTCGGCGACGCCGGCGACGACGCACGAGTGACGGCGGCGATGCTGTCCGGCGCCATCGCCGTCGGCGTCATGCACCCACTCGTGGCGGACGTCGACGATGATGTGCTGCGCTCGCAGCTGCTTCGGCTGACCCGCCGGTTCATGGAGACGTCCGCTGACTGAACGGCTTATCGGGCCGCGGATCTCCGAGCCTGGCGCGGATCGCTCCCCAGGGGTCGGCGTAGCGGCCGGGGGCATGGCGGTAGGCCGCGCGCCGGGTCAAAATCTGCCTCGCCACCGGCGTCAGCAGTCGCATCGGGTAGCGCATCCAGCCGCCCTGCGCGCGCATCTCGGCGACCATGTCGGGCCACGAATGATGTTGGAAATTCAAGGCCTGCTGCGCCCGGGTGCTGTCCATCCAGTCGGTGACGAACCAGTCGGTGTCGCTGTCCGGATTTCCGGGCCTGCCCTCGGGTAACACTCTTGCCATACCGCGGGCGGCGGCCAGGGCCGGGCCGACCTCGCCTTGCCGTAACCGGTGTGAGTCGTCGCCGGCGATCAGCAGAATCTCACCCACGACGTCTGCGGTGGTTGCCGACGCGAATGCGGCCGCGACGTCGCGGACATCGACGCCGTGCAGCCGCCCGTCGGTCGGCAGCAAGCTTTCGAAGTACAGCGCGTCGGAACTGAACGGCATTGCGGTGGGGTCGGCGCTGAACACACCGCCGAGTCGCAGCACCACCCAGTCGAGCTTCGACGAGCGCACGAGTTCTTCGGCCTCGAGCTTGTGCTGCCCATACACATCGGATGGCTTGGGTGGGGTGTCCGCCTTGACGGGAGCCGTCACCCGGTGCGGGTTACGCGCGCCATACACCGCATTGCTGGAGGCCTGCACGAAACGCGGCGGGATCCGTTGCGCTTCGGCGGCACGCACCAACGTCTCAGTGGCGTCGACGTTGACCTTGCGGGCCAGCTTGGCGTTGGAGTAGATCTGCGGCGGGATGACGGCGGCCAGATGCACGATTGCCGCGGGCGCGGTCTCAGCGACCAGCCGATCCACCGCGGCAGGGTCGGTCAGGTCAGCCCACCGGGTCTCCACGCCCGCCGGCAGCGCTCGCGCCGCCTTGTGATTGGCGGGGGTGCCGAGGTCGGCGGCCACCACCTGTCTGCCACCGGCGGCCAGCCGCCGCACGGTCGCCGACCCGACCAGCCCGAACCCCCCGGTCACCAGGACGGTCGCGGGCATGCGCCCCCTTAGCTGAACGACGATGGATTATGACATTCTCGAATATGAAGAGTAGCATATCCGCAGGTAAAAGCCGATCCAGGCCGGTCCAGAGACAGGGGAGTTTGTGAGCGGTAACGGCAAACCGGACATCGCCAAGTGGGACCCGGGCCTCACCCGACAGCTCACGAACACGATCGGTCCGGTCGTCAAGCGTTGGTTCCGGGCGAAAGTACACGGCTTGGAATCGTTTCCCGCCGCCGGCGGTGCATTGGTGGTCTCCAATCACTCAGGCGGCATGCTCACTCCCGACGTGCTGATCTTCGCGCCCGCCTTCTACCACAAATTCGGGTACGACCGGCCGGTCTACACACTGGGCCACTACGGTTTGTTCATCGGGCCGCTAGCCCAATGGCTGATCCGGGCCGGCGTCATCCACGCCGACCGCGAAAACGCTGCCCAGGCGCTGCGGTCCGGTGGGGTGGTGCTGGTCTTCCCCGGTGGCGACTACGACTCGTACCGGCCAACGCTGAGTGCCAACACCATCGACTTCCAAGGTCGCACCGGATACGTGCGCACCGCCATCGAGACCGGCGTCCCCATCGTGCCGATAGTCTCCATCGGGGCCCAAGAGAGTCAACTGTTTCTGCTGCGCGGTGACCGGATAGCCAAGTTGCTGGGACTGTATCGGGCGCGAATGAAGATCTTGCCGGTCAGCTTCGGTGTCCCGTTCGGACTCAGCGTGATCTTCCCGCCCAACCTACCGCTGCCCACCAAGATCGTCACCGAGGTGCTGGAGCCCATCGACGTCGCGGCCCGGTTCGGCCCGGAGCCGGACATCGCCGAGGTCGACGCGCATGTGCGTTCGGTGATGCAAGCCGCGCTCGACCGGCTCGCGCAACAACGCCGCTTCCCCGTACTGGGATGAAGCGGCTAGCCGTTGGCGGTTGCCGGTGCCATTGCCGTTTCGACCCTGGCCGGTTCGCCGGAAAAGCCTGCGGCCCGCCGGATTTCACCGAACGCATGAATCATCGCGTCGGTGGCTTCGTGTACATCGTTGAAGGTCTGATCATCGGAGAGTACCGAGATGTCGACCTGGTCGGCGTAACTCCAGACCGTGATATTGACCGCCGCGCCTGCGGAAAGAATTCCCACCGAATAGATTTCGGTGACCGGAGCGCCTCCAATCGTGCCGCGTTCCCGCGGCCCGGGCACGTTGGAAACCGCAACGTTCATTGCCCTGTTCTGCGCTGCCCGCTTCGACGACCATCGAAAAAGGGCCGGGGTCAACGGCGGCGGCAGATACGCCATCAGCTGGCCCTGTAGCTGCGGGCCGAGCAGATCGTGATCTTCCTTGGCGATCGTCGTGGCCACCGAGACCAGACGGACCTGTTCGAGAGGATCGTCGACGTGCACCGGCAACGAGACCGACAGCCCGCTGATTTCGTTGCCGGAGATCCGGTCTGGTGATCTGTCCGTGCTGACCGGCACCGAGGCGATGATCGGCCGGTCAGACCTGCCGTCGTAGCGCAGCAACAGTTCTCGCAGCCCGCCCGCCGCGATTGCCAGGACGATGTCGTTGAACGTCACGCCGAGGTGTTTGGCGGTCTCTTTGACCTCGGCCAGCGACAAGACAGCGGTGGCGAACGTCCGCACTGGCGAGACAACATGGTTGAGAAAGGTCGGCGGCGCTTTGAAATTCTCGGCCAGATCGGGGTGTTCGCCGCGATGTCGTGAGCGCCGCCGGACACGGGAGATGCCACGTGCGGCATCGGTAACCAGCCGCGGCAGCGCGGCAACCTGCCGCATGTGATCGCGTCCAGCGGCCCGCAACAGCTCGGTCGTGGTGGGCGGGGCGCAGCGTTCGTAGTCGGTATGTTCGTCGCCGGCCGCTTCCTTCAGATCCATCAGCAGCGCCAGCAGGTTCGCTGAGGCAACCCCGTCGGCGAGCACATGGTGCACCTTGCCGATCAGCGCGAAGCGCTCGTCACTCAGGCCTTCGGCCAAGTAGAACTCCCACAGCGGTCGGCTACGGTCCAGCGGCGTGCTGGCGATCTCGCCCATCACCTGGTCAAGCTCTCGTCGACCGCCGGGCTGCGGAACCCGCACCCGACGCAAGTGGTAATCGAGATCAACCTCGCAGTTCTCCAGCCACATCGGGTGGTGTAGCCGCCAGGGAATATCGACGAGCTTGAAGCGTAGTGGGTCCAGCAGGTGCAGGCGGCGCTCAAAGGTCTGCCGAACCACCTCGAAGCTGAACTCACCGTCGAAGTCGGTGGCGTCGATGATGCCGACCTTCAGCGTGTGCGTGTGCAGGCTGGGGGTTTCGGTGTACAGCAACATGGCGTCCATGCCGTTGAGTCGCCTCATTGCCCACCTCGATCACTAGCGACTCGGTTGATGGAGCTATCGAACCATCCGCGCGGTGCTGATCGGTGGTTTCGGGGAAATGTTGTGTTCGGCGGCAGAACGCTTCAGGCGACGACCGAGCGGTCCGTTACGGCGGCGTGCGCGGCGCGGAATGCGAAAACCATTGCCGGTCCGATGGTTCCACCGGCACCGCCGTAAGCCCGGCCGGTCACACCCGCCATCGCGTTGCCGGCGGCGAACAGGCCCGGTATCGGCTCGCCGTTGACGTGCAGGACGCGACCGTCGCGGTCGGTGCGCGGTCCGCCCTTGGTTCCCATCGCACCCACTGATACCGGCACCGCGTAGTAGGGAGCGTTATCGACTGGCCCGAGCGTCTTCTCGGCCAGCGTCGTCGCCCGCTCATCACCCCAATATCCGTCGTACGCGCTCGATCCGCGGCCGTAGTCGGGATCGTGGCCGGCGGCCACATTACGGTTCCACGCCGCGACCGTGTGGGCCAGCCCATCGGAATCGATACCGGTCTTGGCACCCAATTCGGCCAAGTCCGGTGACGCGCAGAACCAGTCCGGCACCGGCTCCCCGGGCGCGACGCCCAGAAACCCATAGCGTTTCAAGTGCAGCGAATCGAATACGATCCACGCCGGATCGTTGACGTACCCGCCGCGCGGGTCGAGGTAGTGGAAAGCTCCGGCCATCGAGTTGTAGTCGCACGCCTCGTTGACGAATCGCCGTCCGGCGCGGTTGACGATGATGCTTCGCGGTCGGGTCCGCTCCAGCCGTACACTGCGACTGCGTTGTTCGCCGTCGATTGTGTCGCCGGGGATCTGCACGATGGGTACCCACCACGCTTCGCCCATGTTGGCCAGATCGGCCCCGTGCGCCATCGCCATCCGCAAGCCGTCACCGGTGTTGTTGGGCGGTGAGACCGCTCCGTGCATCGGGCCGCGCAAAAATGCGTGGACCAATGGCCGGTTCCACTCGAACCCGCCGGTGCCCAGAATTACGCCGCGCCGGGCACGCACGGTCAGCCGTTGTCCGTCGCAGCGAACCCGGACGCCGGTAATCCCGTCGTCGTCGGCAACCAACTCCTCGGCCCGCGCCTTGGTCTGCGGTGTCACGCCCAGGTCGAGTAATCCTTTGAGTAGTCCGGCAATCAGCGCGGTGCCGGCCACGCACAGGTCCGATGTGGTCTCGTCGACCTCCGCGTGCAGCCGCGCCCGGGTCTCGGCGTCAAATCCGACGTTGGACCAGTCAGCGGGAAACGAAGTGATCCGGTCGCGCCACTGGCCGAGCCGGCTCAGATCGAACGGTGCAGCGCTCAGCGACCGGCCTCCGGTGGGCCGCCCGCCAGGAAGCTCGGGTTTGTAATCGGGGAAGCCGGTGGCGATTTCGAAGCGCAGACCGCTGTGCGCCTCGACGAAGTCGAGCATGGCCGGGCCGGTGCGGACGAATGTGTCGACCAGCGCCTCGTCCATCGAACCGAGTGACTGCGCCTGCAGATAGCGCAACGCGTCGGCGATCGTCAATTCTTCGTCGGGACAACGACGATGCGCCGGAATCCATACCACGCCGCCGGACACCGCGGTGGTGCCACCCACGGTCGCGGCCTTTTCGTAGACCGCTACCGACGCACCGTTGGCGGCTGCCGTCAGGGCGGCCGTGAGACCGGCGCCGCCGCTGCCGAGCACGACGACGTCGACTTCATGGTCCCAAGAAGGCATGGGCAGCGTCCTTTCAGCTGAGGATTTCCGACAACTGCTTGGCCGCCTTGATGACGGCGTCCTGTCCGCCCATCACGACATCTTCCCGGTGTGAGATCAAGTTGATACACGTCGGTGGTGAGGGTGGTTCCCGGTGCACCGGCACGGCCAAACCATAAGTGTTGGGCTCGATTTCGCCGTGGGTGATTACCCAGCCACGTGTCCGCGCCTCGGCGACGAGATCGCGTTCTGCCGGCCGCGCCGGCATGCTCGCCAACAGCGCGATCCCGGCCGCGCCTCGGTCCAACGGGTATCGACTGCCCTCGTGAAACGCCAGCTGATAGGGAACCTGGGTGGGCACGATCACCGCGATCGCCACCTGCTGATCGCCCTCGGCCACCAGCAATGACACGGTGGTGCCGAGGTCGTCGGCCAACGCCCGCAGAATCGGCACGCTGAGTTGGCGCAGATTGCGATCGAACGAGGCCCCCAGCACGGCAAGGTTCGCGGCCGGGCGGTAGCGGCCATCGTCGCCCTTGGCGATCAACCTGAACTCAGCCAGCGTGCCGAGCAGGCGATAGGCAATCGTCCGGTGGACCCCGAGGCCGTCGGCGACCTGTTGCACGTTCAGGCCCGAAGGCGCCCCCGCGACCAGTTGCAGGGCGTTGAGCCCTCTGGCCAGCGTCTGTGATCCGTTCACCACCGCGGCGCTTCCCTTGACAGACAACCGGCGGAGAGTGATGCTCTATACATAGTGCACATCACCGTGCGATTTTAGCACATGATAGCGGCGACTGACGAGAGCTGAATTTCCGGAGAAAGGAACCAGGTGGCCGAGTACGAAAGCGTCTGGAGTGACCTCCAGGGTGTCCCGTTCGAGCAGGGCTACCTGGACGTCGAGGGCGTTCGCACCCGCTACCTGCGCGCCGGCGACCCGGACAAACCGGTACTCGTGCTGTTGCACGGGTCAGGCGGCCACGCCGAGGCGTACGTCCGCAACCTGGAAGCGCATGCCGAGCATTTCTGGACGTGGTCCATCGACATGCTCGGGCACGGCTACACCGATAAGCCCGGTCATCCGCTCGAGATCAGCCACTACGTCGAACATTTGCTGGCGTTTTTGCGCACAATCGGCGCCGAACGGGGCAGCCTGTCAGGTGAGTCGCTCGGCGGTTGGGTGGTCGCGCGCGCCGCTGCCGATCACCCCGACAAAGTCGACCGGCTCGTGCTCAATACCGCCGGCGGTTCGCAGGCCGATCCCGAAGTGATGCAACGCATTATCACGCTGTCGATGGCGGCGGCAGAGAACCCGACCTGGGAGACCGTGCAGGCCCGGATCAAGTGGTTGATGGCCGACAAGTCGAAAGACTACGACGACTTGGTCGCCAGTCGGCAGCGGGTATATCGCCAGCCGAGTTTCGTCGCCGCGATGCGCGACATCATGGCGCTGCAGGACCCCGAGATCCGGGCGCGCAACCTGCTGGGGCCGGCGGAGTACGGCCGGATCACTGCGCCCACCCTGGTGTTGTGGACCAGCGATGACCCCACCGCCGATGTCAGCGAAGGCCGCCGGATCGCGTCGATGATTCCCGGTGCCCGTTTCGAGGTGATGGGCAGTTGCGGGCACTGGCCGCAGTATGAGGACGCCAAGACGTTCAATCGGTTGCATCTCGACTTTCTCCTGGGACGCTGACGTGACAACAGATCTCGACGTCGTCGTGGTCGGGGCGGGCCCAGTCGGCCTGACGTTGGCCAATATCCTCGGCCTGCACGGTGTTCGCACCATGGTGGTCGACGAGCGGGAAACGTTGATCGACTATCCGCGCGGGGTCGGCCTGGATGACGAGGCACTGCGGACCTTCCAGACCATCGGCCTCGCCGAGGCGATCCTGCCTCACACCGTGCCGAACCAAATTCTTCGATTTGTCGACGCCAAGCGCCGAGTGCTGGCCGAGATGGCCCCCGCCGATGCCCGGTTCGGCTGGCCCAAGCGCAACGGCTTCGTGCAGCCACTGGTTGATGCCGAATTGCTGCGCGGTTTGGACAGATTCGAGCACGTCGAGGTGTGCTGGAATCGCCCGATGACCTCATACGCGGAAGCACCGGAGGCCGTGACAGTCGAGCTCGGTGGCGACGGCGAGCCGTCGAGCGTGCAGGCGCGCTATGTCGTTGGCTGCGATGGCGGGCGCAGCACCACCCGGCGGCTGATGGGCGTGTCCTTCGATGGCACGACCTCGCCGACCCGATGGCTGGTCGTCGACTTAGCGAATGATCCACTCGGTCACCCCAACAGTGAAGTCGGCGCCGACCCCGAGCGGCCCTATGCGTCGATCTCTATCGCGCACGGAATCCGCCGGTTCGAATTCATGATTCACGCCGACGAATCCGATGAGCAGGCGCAGGACCCGGATTTCCTGGCGCGCATGCTGGCCCCGTTCGTGCCATATCCCGACCGGGTCGAGGTGATCCGGCGGCGGGTGTACACCCACCACTCCCGGATCGCGGGCGCATTCCGTCGTGGTCGGCTGCTTCTTGCCGGCGACGCCGCACATTTGATGCCGGTGTGGCAAGGGCAGGGCTACAACAGCGGTATCCGGGACGCGGCGAACCTGGGCTGGAAGCTTGCCGCAGTGGTGACCGGCCAAGCCGACGACGCGTTGCTCGACACCTACGACGTCGAACGGCGTAAGCATGCCCGGGCCATGATCGACCTGTCCACCATGGTGGGCCGGGTGATCTCCCCGACCAACCGAAGGGTCGCTGCCGTCCGCGACCTCATGGTGCGGTCAGCCTCAATTGTGCCCTCGCTCAAGCGGTATGTGCTGGAGATGCGGTTCAAGCCGATGCCGCGCTACGAGCACGGCGCGGTTGTGCATTCCGACCCGCGCCGCGAAGATTCGCCGGTCGGCACTTTGTTCGTGCAACCGCGGGTAGATACTCGTCAACGGTGCAATGTGATGCTCGACGATGTGCTGGGCGCCAACTTCGCGGTGCTGGCGTGGAATAACAACCCACGGGAAATCCTGGGGGAGCAGGCGTTTGCGAGCTGGAAGGCGCTCGGCGCGCGGTTTGTGGCGGCGCGCCCACTGCCTCAGCTGCAGTGGCCCGGTCACGACGATCCCGACGTGGTGGTCGTCGGCGATCGCGACTGCGATCTGAAGACCTGGTTCGATGCCCACCAGGAATCTGTATTGTTCCTGCGTCCCGACCGTTGCATCGCTGCCGCCGGAATCGCCCAGCTCGCACCGGAACTGAGCTCAGCACTCTTCGACGTCCTCACCTTGACTCCGGGAGGGGGTGATTCTCGAAGTGCCCATAGCCCTGTGCTGTATGTCCCACAGCCCGCTACTGAATCTGCCGGGGCCGCCCAAGGACCTCATTGATGACATCGACAGTGCGGTGGCGCAAGCTCAGAATTTGGTGCGCAAGTTCGACCCCGAACTCGTCGTCATCTTCGCGCCCGACCACTACAACGGATTCTTCTACAAGCTGATGCCGCCGTTCTGCATCGCCACCGGCGCAGCGGGTGTCGGCGACTACGGCACCCACGCCGGACCACTCAACGTTCCCGGCGCGATCGCGCTCGACTGCGCCAAAGCGGTACTCGATGCGGGCGTCGACCTCGCGATTTCGGCGAGCATGGCCGTCGACCACGGCACTGTCCAACCCCTGGAGAAACTGTTCGGTGACGCCACCGCGCCCCAGGTAGTGCCGATCTTTATCAACTCGGTCGCCACACCGCTCGGCCCGCTTCAGCGTTCCCGAGCGCTGGGAACCGCGGTCGGCCACCATTTGGCCACGCTGGACAAGCGGGTGCTGGTGGTGGGATCCGGTGGGCTTTCCCATGATCCGCCGATAGCGACCTTGGCGACCGCAACCCCGCAAGTAGCGGAACGAATCGTGCACGGCAAACCGATGACCTCCGAGCAGCGTCAGGCCCGTCAGACCGCGGTAATTGAGGCGGCGCAGCAGCTGGCCGAAGGACGCAGCGATCGTCAACCGATCAACCCGGCCTGGGATCACCGATTTCTCGAGATCGTCGACTCCGGACAGCTTGCCGACCTCGATGAGTGGTCCAACTCGTTCATCGCCCATGAGGGCGGCAACTCCGCACACGAGATCCGCACCTGGGTCGCGGCTTTCGCTGCGCTCGCGGCGGCCGGCCCCTACCAGACCGAAGTGCGCTATTACAAAGCAGCCGCCGAACTCATCGCCGGGTTCGCCATCCGCACGGCGGTATCGACATGACGGCGACCACCAACCACACCGTCGACGTGCTGGTCGTTGGTTCCGGCGGCGGCGGAATGACCGCCGCCCTGACGGCTCATGCTTCGGGCCTGGACACGCTGGTCGTCGAAAAGTCGCACCACTTCGGTGGTTCCACGGCGCTCTCGGGTGGCGGAATCTGGGTGCCGGGCGCGCCGGCGCAACGCCGGGAAGGTTACGCACCGCCTCGCGACGGTGTTGTCGAGTATCTGCAGCGCATCACCGAAGGGCTGGTCAGCGATGCGCGGATCCGGCAGTACGTCGACTCCGCGCCGGAGATGATGGCGTTTCTCGAGCAACTCAGCCCATGGTTTGAGTTCGTGTGGAAGCCCGGCTATGCCGACTACTACCCGGAACTGCCCGGCGGCTCCGAACTCGGCAGCACGATCAATGTGCCGCCCATCGATCTGCGCGAGCTGGCCGAAGAGGAGCAAAACCTGCTGCAACCCTTGGCGCTGGCTCCCAAGGGAATTTGGCTTGGCCCCAAGGAGCTTCGATCGTTTTATCAGGTTCGTCAGTCCTGGGCCGGCAAAGCGGTCCTGCTCAAACTGCTGTGGCGGATGGCCCGGGCGCGGCTCTTCGGCGACCGGATCGCAGCCATCGGTCAGTCGCTGGCGGCTCGGCTGCGTCTGGCGATGAAGGACCGTGCCATTCCACTGTGGCTGGACTCGCCGATGACACAGTTGCTCACCGACAACGACGGATCGGTGATCGGCGCCGTGGTCGTCAAAGACGGGACAGTGCAGCAGATCCACGCCCGTCGCGGAGTCATCCTGGCAACCGGGGGATTCGACCACGATCTGGCCTGGCGCAAAGAACACCAACCGGTCGTGGACCAGGATTGGAGCTTCGGCAACCCCGCGGCGACCGGTGACGGTATCCGTGCCGGCCAACAAGTGGGCGGCGCCACCGACTTGCTCGACGAAGCCTGGTGGTTCCCGGCCATCCAATGGCCCGACGGGCGGCTGCAATTCATGCTCAACGAGCGCATGATGCCGGCGCAGTTCATCGTCAACGGTGCGGGCAGACGTTTCATCAACGAAGCGGCACCGTACATGGATTTCGGTCACGCCATGCTCGACGGGCAGAAATCCGGGACTACCCACATTCCGTGCTGGCTGATCACCGACCACCGGTCCTGGAATCGATACGTGATCGCCGGTCATCTGCCGCTACCCAAGATTCCGGGCGCCCCGGTGCCCACCGGACGCAAGATGCCGAAGGCCTGGCTGGCGTCGGGTGTGGTCAAGGCCGCGGACAGCTGGAACGGTCTCGCCGCCGAGATCGGGGTTCCACCCGATCAACTACGCCAAACCGCAACACGTTTCAACCAGCTTGCCCACAACGGCCACGACGACGACTTCAACAGAGGTGACAGCGTTTACGACAACTATTACGGAGATCCCACCCTGACCAACCCCAACCTGTATCCGCTCGGCAAACCGCCCTACTACGCGTTCCGGGTCATTCTCGGTGACCTCGGTACGTCGGGCGGTCTGCGCACCGACCAGTGTGCTCGGGTGCTGCGCGGCGACGACACCGCGGTGCGTGGCCTCTACGCGGTCGGCAACACCGCAGCGCCGGTCATGGGGCGTAGCTATGCCGGAGCCGGTGCGACGATAGGCCCGGCCATGACATTCGGCTATGTCGCCGCCAAACACCTTGTCAGCCAAAGCTCATCACTTATCGGAGGTAACCAGTGAAGATCTCGCTGTTCTACGAATTCGCCCTCCCGCGCCCGTGGCAGCCCGACGACGAGCGGATCCTGCTGCAGGACTGCCTCGACGAGGTGGAGGCGGCCGACAAGGCCGGCTTCTCGACGGTCTGGCTGACCGAGCACCACTTCCTAGAGGAGTACTGCCATTCCACCGCGCCGGAGATGTTCTTGGCTGCGGCCAGCCAGCGCACTCAGAACATTCGACTGGGCTTCGGCATCATGCACCTGCCGCCAGTGGTCAACCATCCGGCACGGGTGGCCGAACGCATCGCCACCCTCGATCTGATTTCCAACGGCCGGGTTGAGTTCGGTACCGGAGAATCGTCTTCGGTCGGCGAACTCGGCGGCTTTGGCATCGATCCCGCAGACAAACGCGCCCAGTGGGAAGAGGCACTGGAGGTGGCGATCCGCTGCATGATCGAAGAACCGTTCACCGGATTCAAAGGCCAGCACATCGAGATGCCGGCCCGCAATGTCATCCCCAAGCCGGCGCAAAAGCCGCACCCGCCGGTGTGGGTGGCCTGCACACGGCCGGCGTCCGTTCAGATGGCAGCCCAAAAATGCATCGGCGCACTCAGTTTCGCCTACACCGGTCCGGGACCGCTGACCGAGCGGGTGAACGGTTACTACAAAGAACTCGAGGAAAGCGGCGTCCCGGTCACCCCGCAGATCAACCCGAACATCCTGGCTATCGGCGGCGACCTGTCGATGATGGTGGCCAAGACCGACGAGCAGGCCCTGGAACGACTCGGAATGGGCGGTGGCTTCTTCTCGTTCGGGATCATGCACTACTACATGACCGGCGTGCACACCCCCGGGCGCACCGGCGTTTGGAAGCGGTATCTCGAAGAATGCGAGAAAGACCCGACGCTGGCGTACGGACCCGGTCGCGGGGCGATCGGCTCACCGGCCACCGTGCGGGAGTTCCTGCGGGGGTACGAAGACAGCGGCGTCGACGAGATCATCCTGCTGCTCAACCCGCGCAGCCACGAAGGCACCATGGAATCCATCGAGCTCATGGGCAAGGAAGTGCTGCCGGAGTTCATCGAACGCGATGCCAAAGCAGTGGCCGACAAAGCCAAGCGACTGGCACCGGTCGTGGAGAAGATCGAGGCACGCCGCACCGCCTCGACCGCACCCGAGTTCGACGAAAGCTACTCATTTGGTGGGCTGCCCACCGGCCGCGGCGGCAAGTTCACCGCCAGCGAGATCCCCGAAGCCATGGCCGAGATCAACGAGGGTCGCGTCCAAGCTGCGCAGCGTGCCAAAGAACCAGGTTCGTGATCGAGCAACTGTGGCGTTATGACGGCCGCCGGGCGGTCGTGACCGGATGTGGTTCGGGCATCGGTGCGCAGGTGGTGGCACAACTCACCGAGCTCGGGGCCGACGTCGTCGGTCTGGACCGCGCCCGGCCGGCAGGTGAGATCGGCGAGTTCCACGAGGTGGACCTGGCGGACAGCGCGTCGATCGATCGTGCGGTGGCATCGGTTGGCGGGCAAGTCGATGCGCTGTTCAACGTCGCCGGTGTGTCCTCGGGGATCGGCGATCCGCTGCTCGTCGTCACGGTCAACTTTCTTGGCCTGCGGCATCTGACCGAGGCGGTGATCCCCAAGATGGCCGCCGGGTCGTCGGTGGTGAGTGTGTCCTCGCTGGCGGCTGCCGGCTACCGGGAGAGCCACCAGAAAACGGCTGGTCTGCTGCACACCGCGACGATGGCCGAAGGGATCGAGTGGTGCCGCCGCCACCCCGACGCGCTGACCGGTGGGGGCTACCGGTTGTCGAAAGAAGCGGTCATTCTCTACACCATGGGTTCTGCCGTCGCCCTGGGTGCCCGGGGTATCCGGATCAACTGCACCGGCCCGGGCGTGACCGAAACACCGATCCTCGACCAACTGCGGACCGCCTACGGCCAGGATTACCTCGACGAGATCCCCAAGCCGCTGGGTCGGGTCGCCGAACCCGCCGAACAAGCAGCGGTTCTGATGTTCCTGAACAGCCGCGCAGCCAGCTACATTTCGGGACAAGTCGTCTGGGTCGACGGCGGAACCGTGGGCGCTGCGATCGCCGGCGAGCTCGAGAAAGGAGCCGCGTCGTGGCCGGCCTGACAGACTTTCGTCGCGTCGCACGCGAGGTCAGCAACTGGGGCCGCTGGGGAGACACCGACGAGCTGGGCACCCTGAACTTCATCACTGCTGAGAAGATCGCCGAGGCGGCGAGCCTGGTCAAGCACGGCAAGGTCTTTCCGCTCGGTGTGGACTTCGGGTCGGCAGGACCGCAGGGTGCGTTTCGGTTCCGGCACAACCCGATACACGTCATGACCGTCGACGGTGGCGACACCAGCACGCTGGCGCAATACGGACCGCAATGGCCACGCAATCCGGTCGCTCAGGAGCTCAGTAAATACTTTCAAGACAACCCGTTTCGTTTCAATGACGACATGGTCATCATGCCGCTGCAAGCCGCCACCCAATGGGATGCGCTGTCGCACGTCTACTACGACGACCAGCTCTACAACGGCTTCCCGGCCGGCTCGGTCACCAGCTTCGGCGCATTGCACTGCGGCATCGACAAGATCGACACCAAAGGCATCACCTCGCGCGGTGTGCTGCTGGACCTGGTCCGCCACCGCGGTGCGGACACCTTTCTCGAACTCGGCAGTCCGATCACGCCCGACGAGCTCGACGACGTCGTCCGCTCACAGCAGGTGACCATCAAGCGCGGCGATATTGTGTTGATTCGAACCGGCTGGTGGGCAAGGTTTCTCGAGGCCGGTGACGGAAGTGAGCCGGGCGCGGGCCTGGACTGGCGCTGTGCTTCCTGGCTGCACGACCACGACGTCGCGGCAGTTGCAGCCGACAACCTGATGGTCGAAGACCCGGTATCCGGGGTCGAGGGAACGTATTTGCCGATGCACATGCTGTGCCTGCGCGACATGGGTTTGATGCTCGGCGAGTACTGGGACCTGACCGCGCTGGCGGCAGACTGCGCGGCCGACGGGGTTTACGAGTTTCAACTCGTCGCTCCGCCGCTGAGAGTCGTTGGCGCGGTGGGGTCTCCGCTGAATCCCATCGCAATCAAGTAGGGGCGAAGATGAGCAAACTTACTGAGACCGGGCCACTGGTCGTCGGTCTGGGCGGGACGTTGCGATCGAACTCGTCGACCGAACGCGCGTTGCGGAGCTGTCTGACAGCCGTTGAGCGCCAAGGTGGACGGACCAGGCTGTACTGCGGCGAGGACATCGATCTGCCGATGTATAACCCGCACGAGCCGGCCCGAACAACCAGAGCCATCGAGCTGATCGGTGCACTGCGCGAGGCCGATGCCGTCATCGTCGGCTCACCGGGCTACCACGGCGGCATCTCGGGATTGGTGAAGAACGCGCTCGACTACATCGAAGACATGCGCGGCGATTCCCGGGTCTACCTCGACAACAAGCCCTGGGGGTGCATCAGCTGCGCTTACGGGTGGCAGGCAGCCGTGGGCACGCTCGACCAACTTCGGGCCATCGGTCATGCGCTGCGCGCCTGGCCCACTCCGCTGGGCGTGGCGATCAACTCGGCAGACCAGATCTGGGATGCGGCCGGAGCGCTGGCTGATACGGGCGTGCAGGCCCAGCTCGACCTGTTGGCATCCCAGGTGCTGACATTCGTCCGTTCCGCTCCCGCCGCGAGCGCCGGCTGAGCGGGTACCCATGCGTTTTGTGCTGGTACATGGCGGCTTTCACGCTGCATGGTGCTGGGCACGCACGATTACCGCGCTGGAAACGCTCGGCCACCAGGGCATCGCGGTTGATCTGCCCGGTCACGGCGATCGCATCGACGAAGAGTCGACGCTCGAAAACCGCAGGGCAGCAATCGTTGCGGTGTTGCAGCCTGATGATGTGCTGGTAGGCCATTCCGGCGGCGGGTTCGATGCGACGCTGGCCGCCGACGCCGCGCCCGATGTGCTGAGACACATCGTCTATCTGGCTGCGGCACTACCCCGCGAAGGCCGCAGCTATCCCGAAGCAATGACCATGCGCAACGCCGAAGACGGTGAGTTCGACGGGGACGCCGGAAAGATGCTCGGCTACTTACGGTTCAGCGACGACGGCGCGATGACGTTCGCGGACTTTGAAGGGGCATGGGAATACTTCTGGCACGACTGTGACGAGCAGACCGCCCGGTGGGCGTTCGAGCGCCTCGGGCCGGAGCGGTTCGGTGAAACCACCGTCGCACCGGTATCCGTACCTCGGTTCTGGCAGGCTAACCTGCCGCGCAGCTTCATCCGTTGCCTGCAGGACCGGTCGATGCCCCGCTGGCTGGCCGACACAGTGGCACAGCGACTTGGCGTCGAACAATTGACCATCGACTCCTCGCACTGCCCGTTCCTCAGCCGGCCGCAAGAACTCGCCGAACTGCTCGTCCACGCGACAACCACCAACCCCGTCGGTCCGTTGGACCCGAACTGAGGAGTCTCGTTGGAGATTCAGCACAAAACCGTCGTGATCGACGGGCTCGTCACCAGCTACCTGGAAGCCGGGGTTGGCGAGCCGGTCGTCTTGCTGCACGGCGGGGAGTTCGGCGCCAGTGCGGAGATAGGCTGGGAGCGCAATGTCGTGGCCATTGCCGCCAATCATCGGGTCCTGGCACCGGACATGCTGGGCTTCGGGCAGTCGGCGAAGGTCATCGACTTCAACGACGGGCGGGGTATGCGAATCCGCCATGTCGCACGGTTTTGCGCTGCGTTGAACATCGATTCCGCACACTTCGTCGGTAATTCGATGGGTGCCATCATGCTGCTCAACGACGTCACATCGGATTCGGGCATCCTGCCGATTCGGACCATGGTGGTCATCTGCGGCGGCGGCGATATCCAGCGCAACCAACACATGGAGGCGCTCTACGAATACGACGCGTCCATCGAGGGCATGCGCCGCATCGTCGCGGCGCTGTTCCATGATTCCGCCTACCCGGCCGACGACGACTATGTGCGGCGTCGCTACGAATCCAGCATCGCGCCGGGGGCCTGGGAGGCGGTTGCGGCGGCACGGTTCCGCCGTCCCGGCGCCCAGCCGCCGCCGAGTCCGTCGAGTAGCCGTGCGTACGGCCGCATTTCGGTTCCCACGCTGGTCGTCGAAGGCGCGTGCGACAAGCTCCTTCCACCCGGTTGGGCCAAGCAGATCGCCGACCAGATTCCCGGCGGCCGTTCGGCTCTGGTCGACGCGGCCGGCCATTGCCCGCAGATCGAGCAATCGGCAATTGTCAACGAGTTGCTGCAAGAATTCCTCCGTTGACCGCACAGCGACAAACGGACCGTTCATCCTCGGCTGTTACCTACTCACGGTAAGCTCGGCGTTCTGTTGCCGACTATTGCCGAGCAGCGATGCGCCTGTGCGACTGAAGGTGGTTCCACACTCGGCCCGACCCGGCGGCGGAGTGAGCTTATTTCGTCACCCTGACGCTTCAAAGGAGTTGCGTGAAGGTCAACCGATTCAGCGCCGCCCTGAGCTTGCTGGCGACCATCGCACTGGTGTTGTCAGGGTGCAGCAGCCACGACAACAGTTCCTCGTCGCAATCCAGCGCAACCGCGGTACCAGTGCAGTGCGGCGGCAAAAAGAAACTCAAGGCCAGTGGCTCAACCGCGCAAACGCACGCGATCGAGCAATTCGTCTATGCCTATATCCGCGCCTGCCCCGGCTACACGCTGGACTATGACGCGAATGGCTCCGGCAAAGGCGTGGAGCAGTTCATCAGTAACGAGACTGACCTGGGCGGCTCCGACGTGGCCTTGGATCCATCGAAAGGTGAGCCCGACAGAGCGGCGGCGCGGTGCGGTTCGCCGGCATGGGACCTGCCGACGGTGTTCGGCCCGATCGCGATCACCTACAACATCAAAAATGTCAATACCCTGAACCTGGACGGCCCCACGGCGGCAAAGATCTTCAACGGCACCATCACCATGTGGAACGACCCGGCGATCACGGCGCTCAACAAAGGCACCAACCTGCCCGCGACCCCGATTCTGGTCGTGTTCCGCAGCGACGAATCCGGTACCACCGACAACACCCAGAATTACCTCGATGTTGCATCCAACGGTGCATGGGGCAAAGGCAGCGGAAAAACGTTCAACGGAGGTGTCGGGCAGGGCGCCGTCGGCAATGGCGGCACGTCATCAATCCTGCGGACCACTGACGGGGCGATCACCTACAACGAGTGGTCCTACGCCGTGGGCCGTCAGCTGAACATGGCCCAGATCATTACGTCAGCGGGGCCGGATCCGGTGACGATCACGGCCGAATCAGTCGGAAAGACGATTGCGGGTGCGAAGTTCAAGGGGCAGGGCAACGACCTGGTGGTGGACACGTCGTCGTTCTACAAGCCCACGCAGACCGGTGCCTACCCGCTCGTGCTGGTGACCTATGAGATCGTCTGCTCGAAGTATCCGGATCCCGCGACCGGCCCGGCTGTAAGAGCGTTCATGCAGGCCAGCATCGGTTCCGGGCAGGACGGTTTGGACGAATATGGGTACATCCCGCTACCGAAGTCGTTCGAATCGAAACTCGAGTCGGCGGTGAATGCGATCTCGTGATTAGCGGAAGGGAGCGTCGACGGTGACCGACCCAGATTCGCGGGTGGGTTCGTGGTTTGGGCCCTATCAGCTGAAGCGGCTACTGGGCCGCGGCGGAATGGGCGAGGTCTACGAGGCCGAGGACACTCGCAAGCGGCGGGTGGTGGCGTTGAAGCTGATCTCCTCGCAATTTTCCGGAAACCCGGAGTTTCGCGCCCGGATGCAACGCGAGGCCGATACCGCGGGACGGCTGACCGAACCACACGTGGTGCCGATCCACGACTACGGCGAAATCAATGGGCAGTTCTACGTCGACATGCGCCTGATCGAGGGCACGTCGCTGCGTGACATGCTGGCCCGCGGCGGGCCGCTGCCACCGGGGCGGGCGGTGGCCATCGTCAGCCAGATCGCCGCCGCGCTGGACGCCGCGCACGCCAGCGGCGTGATGCATCGCGACGTCAAACCGGAAAACATTCTGATCACCGGCAACGACTTCGCCTACCTGGTGGATTTCGGTATTGCCCGCGCCGCGACCGACCCCGGGCTGACCCAGACCGGCACCGCGATCGGGACCTACAAGTACATGGCCCCGGAGCGGTTCTCCGGTGACGAAGTCAGTTACCCCGCCGACATTTATGCGCTGGCGTGCGTGTTGGCCGAGTGTCTGACCGGAGCGCCGCCGTACCGGGTGGACAGCATCGAACAGTTGGTTGCCGCGCATTTGATGCAGCCGGTGCCCCGCCCCAGCCAAATGCAACCCGGGAAGGTTCCGCCGGCCCTCGACCAGGTGATCGCCAAGGGCATGGCCAAAAAGCCCGAGGACCGCTATCGCACCGCCGGTGATCTGGCCGCGGCCGCCCACGAGGCGCTGACGACCTCCGACCAGCACCAGGCCGCCACGATTCTGCGGCGCGGCGAAAGTGCCACTCAGATGGCCCCCGCCGTCGACCCGGGCCCGGCGGCCGGTTTCCGCAACCAGTCCACGGGGTCGCGTCCGCGCGGCGACGCGTGGACCCAGCCGGCGTGGGCCCCTCCGCCGGATGCCGGCGGTGGCAACTGGCCCAGCCAACCGGGGATCCCGGCGACGGGCAGCCGTGGCGACACCCCGGACTTCAGCAGAGCACCGGGGGCCGACGACGAGCAACGCAGGCGGTGGGTCCTCATCGGGGCGATCGCGCTCGTGGTGGTCGGCGTCCTCGTCGCGGTGGCGATTCTGGTATTCGGGTCGTCGTCCGGCCCGAAGTCGGCGAACGGGCAAGTTGACCTGCCGTTCAAGGGCCTCAACTTCCACCTCTCCCCAGGCGGGGTCGCGTTGGACACCGCCGGCAACGTCTACGTCACCAACCAGGGCATGTACGGCCGGGTGGTGAAGTTGGCGCCCGACTCGAGCAGCCCGGCCGTGCTGCCGTTCACCGGGCTGTACGAACCCCAAGGGGTGGCGGTGGACAGCGGCGGCGCCGTGTACGTCACCGACTT
Source organism: Mycobacterium sp. NGS62 (assembly GCF_059812285.1). Classification (NCBI taxonomy): domain Bacteria; kingdom Bacillati; phylum Actinomycetota; class Actinomycetes; order Mycobacteriales; family Mycobacteriaceae; genus Mycobacterium; species Mycobacterium sp. NGS62. The sequence continues at coordinate 74,392 of NZ_JCALCK010000012.1, forward strand.
CAACAACAGGGTGGTGAAGTTGGCGCCCGGATCGAACGACCAGACCGATCTGCCGATCAACGGTCTCAACTATCCCGAGGGTGTGGCGGTGGACAGCGCCAACAACGTCTACGTCGCCGACCGGGGCAACAACAGGGTGGTGAAGTTCGACGCCAGTACCAACCAGCAGACCGATCTGCCGTTCAACGGCCTCAACCACCCCGATGGCGTGGCGGTCGACGGCTCCGGCAATGTTTTCATCACCGACTCCGACAACAACAGGGTCCTCAAGCTGCAGGCCGGTACGACCCAGCAGATCGAACTGCCGTTCACCAGTCTCGCGGTGCCCTGGGGTATCGCAGTCGACAAGGACGGCACCGTCTACGTCACCGAACACGACAACAGCCAAGTGGTGAAGTTGCCGGCCGGCTCCGACAAGCCGGTGGTGTTGCCGTTCACCGGCCTCAACACCCCGTTGGACGTGGCGGTGGACAACGACGGAAACGTCTACGTCGCCGACCGCGGTAACAACAGGGTGGAGAAGCTGCCGCCTAGCTGATCTGACCGGAAATACCGGCGGCCAAACGACTACCGCCGCCCGATGGCCAGGATCCTGGTCGCCAGCGCGGCAACGAGGTTGACGACGGCGACCACGATGATCAGCGTCAGCGCCGCGCCCCAGACCCGCAGAAAACCGGCGTGCTCGGGGTTGGTGAGTTCGGTGTAAATCAACAGCGGCAGCGACGCCATGTTGCCGCTGAACATGTCGTAGTTGATCGATCGGCTGTAGCCGACCAGCACCAGCACCGGTGCGGTTTCCCCGATGATGCGGGCGAACGACAACAAGACGCCCGAGATGATGCCCGGCAGCGCAACGGGAATGACGATCCGCACGATCGTTTTCCACTTCGGGATGCCCAACGCGTAGCTGGCTTCCCGCAGTTCGTCGGGCACCAGCTTGAGCATCTCTTCGCCTGCACGCACGACGATCGGCAACATCAGCAGAACCAACGCCAGCGACACCGCAAAGCCGCTCTGCTCGAAGCCCAAAGTCGCGATCCAGAGGCTGAAGATGAACAGCGACGCCACGATCGATGGCACCCCGGCCAGCACGTCGACCATGAAGGTGGTCACCCGGGTCAGCCGGTCGGGACCGTATTCGGCCAAGTAGATCGCGACCATCAATCCCAGCGGCACGGCGATGACGGCGGCCACCACCGCTTGCGCCACCGTGCCATAGAGCGCGTGATAGACACCGCCGGCGAATTGCTCTGGCATCACGCCGCGCAGCGAATGAGTCCACCAGCCTTTTCGGGTGACGGCCCACCAGCCGCGGTCGATGACGACCCAGAGCAACCAGATCAGCGGGACCAACGCGACGACGAATGACACCAGGAAAAGCACTGTCGCGACGCTGTTTTTGACACGCCGCCTAATGCCGATGCCGCGAAACGCCGCAGCTTTGACCGGCCGGTCGAGCGCCGCGGTACTCATCATCCGTTGACCTTCCCGCCGGCGACCGCCCGGGCGGCGGCGTTGACCATGAACGTCAGCACGAAGAGCACGAATCCAGCGGAGATGTAAGCGCCGGTTGGTAGTGGTTCGCTGAATTCGGTTGCCGCCGAAGCGATCTTGGAAGCGAACGTGTAGCCGCCGTCGAACAGCGACCAACGCCCGGGCTGCGCGGCCGCGCGCAAGATGATCAGCACGGCCACCGTTTCTCCCAGCGCACGGCCCAAACCGAGCATCGACGCCGCGATGACGCCGCTCCGGCCGAAGGGCAGTACGGTCATCCGCACGACTTCCCACTTCGTCGCGCCGAGCGCCTGCGCTGCTTCGACCTGCATATGCGGTGTCTGCCGGAACACTTCTCTGGACACCGACGAGATGATCGGCAGGATCATCGCGGCCAGGACGATCCCGGCGGTGAAGATCGTGCCACCGCCGACCAGCGACACATTGCCCTTGTGAAACAGGAACAACCATCCCAGGTGGCGGTTGAGAAACAGTTCGATCGGCTCGAGCTGCGGCGCTAATACGAAGATGCCCCAGAGCCCGAAGATGATCGAGGGCACCGCAGCCAGCAGATCGACCATCACAGCGAACGGACGTGACAGTTGTGCCGGCGCGTACTGGGTCAGGAACACCGCGACCCCGACCGCGACCGGCACCGCCAACACCAAGGCGAAGATCGAACTCAGCACCGTGACCATGAACAGGTCGCGGATGCCGAATGCCAGGTTCTGGGCATCGCGGGTGTCGAATTCGGCACTCGTGAAGAAGTTCGCGTGGTTGGCACGCAGCGACGGCACGGCGTTGATGAGCAGGAATATCGCGATCAAGGCGATCGCGATCACGATCGTCGCGCCGGCGGCAACGGCGACCGACTTGAACAGTCGGTCGCCGTGCCGTCCTGCGCTACCTGTCGCCGTCAACCCAGGCATTGCCCCGGTCGGATCGGGCCGGGTCAGTGATTCTCGGGAAATGGCGGCCTCAGATCAGGCGATCGCGTTGACCGCGGTTGACAATCTCGACTTGAACGAGTCGGGAATCGGGATGTACCCGTTGTCCGCCAAGCCGTTCTGCCCGGGGCCGATGGTGGCCTGCAGGAACGCCTTGACAGCCGAACCAACCTGCGGGTCGGGGTACTTCGAGCAGACGATCTCATAGGTCGCCAGCACGATCGGGTACGAGCCGGCCTGCGTCGGCTTGTAGAACGACATCGTGTCGAGGACCAAGTCGTTGCCCTGCCCCTTGATCGTCGCACCGGCGATCGTCTTGCCGACCGAGTCGCTGCTGATCGACACCGGCTCGGGGCCCGCGGAGGTGACGATCTGAGCCATGTTCAACTTCTGTGCCTGAGCGAACGACCACTCGTTGTAGGTGATCGACCCTTCGGTGTTCTTGACGGCAGCTGACGTGCCGTCGTTGCCCTTGGCCCCTTCGCCGACTCCGCCGTTGAACGTCTTGCCGGCTCCCTTGCCCCACGCGCCGTCAGAGGCGGCGTCCAGGTATTCCTGGAAGTTGGCTGTGGTGCCGGACTCGTCGCTGCGGAACACAACGTGAATCGGCTCGGCGGGCAGCGTGGCGTTGTTGTTCAACCCCTTGATCGCAGGGTCATCCCAGGTGGCGATGGTTCCGTTGAAGATCTTGGCCGCTGTCGGACCGTCGAGGGCCAGCTTGTCCACGCCCTTGACGTTGTAGGTGACCGCGATGGGACCGAACACCGTGGGCAGGTTCCATGCCGGTGAGCCGCAACGTTCTTGCGCTTTGCCGGCCTCGTCGGCACTCAGCGGTACGTCGGAGCCGCCGAAGTCAGTTTGCTTGCCAGTGAATTCGCTGATGCCGGCACCCGAACCATTGGCGGTGTAATTCAGGGTTTGACCCGGGCAAGCCTGCTCGAACGCGTTGACGAATCGAGCCATCGCGTTGGCCTGTGCTGTCGAGCCGCTGGCCTTCAGCGTCTTGGCTCCGCCGCACGTCACGTTCGCCGACGACGAAGCAGAGGCAGACGACGAACCAGACGGCTGCGCCCCTTGGTTCCCTTGATTCGCGCTGTTGTCATTACCGCATGCCGACAGCACCAGCGCGCCGGTGGCCATCACACCGAGCGCAGCGCCACATCGTTTGAGTTTCAAATCGGCTCCTTTGAACGGAAGGGATGACGACTGCATTCACTGCGCCACCAGGCCACGCCGAGTTGCACAGCCATGCAAGTGGGGTGGGTCCGCGGCTGATCCAAGCCGGCACCGTGTAGACGCATAGTTAAAGGCCCCACCGAGGCGAACGTATCACGCACGAAGATCGAACAGCCAGGGAATCCATCCGTTTTTCAAGATCACCAGGGGGCGGGGAAGCGTCGCCGATGCGGTATTCGGCCTGCACGGGCCCCCAGGGTGCGATTTGATACGCAGGCTGCGGCGAGTCGCGTATGAAACCGCACAACGGGTGCGCGTCGGCAGACCAGGCCGGTGGGCGCGGGGGCGTCGATTCAGGTTTTTCTAAATCAATCGCTTGACTTAACCAAGATCGCGTCGATTAACTCGTCGGTGTGGTCAACGAATTAGCTGGCAAGGTCGCGATCGTCACCGGCGGTGCCTCGGGCATCGGCGCTGGCATCGTCGAGAGGTTCCTGGCGGAGGGCGCCCGGGTGGTGATTGGCGACGTCGATGCCGACCGGGGTAAGGCGCTCGCGGAAAAGTACGGGGCCCGAGCGGATTTCCGTCATACCGACACCGCAGAACCCGACCAGGTCGCCGAGTTGGTGTCGCGAGCAGTTCGGCAGTTCGACGGCCTGCACGTCATGGTCAACAACGCCGGCATCTCCAGTCGGATGCACCGCAGTTTTTTGGAGGACGATCTGGCCGACTTCCAGCGGGTGATGGGGGTCAATGTGCTCGGCGTCATGGCAGGCACTCGCGAGGCGGCTCGGTACATGGCGGCCGGCGGCGGCGGTTCGATTATCAACGTGTCGTCAATCGGTGGGATCCAGGCCGGTGGCGGTGTGATGACGTATCGCGCCTCCAAGGCGGCTGTCATTCAATTCACCAAGTCTGTGGCAATCGAGTTGGCGCACTACGAGATCCGGGTCAATTGCATTGCTCCGGGCAATATCCCGACTCCGATCCTGGCCTCGTCGGCTTCCGGCATGAAAGGTGAAGAACTCGAGCGTTTCGAGCACACCATCCGGGAGCAGATGCGGGCCGACCGGCCGCTACAGCGCGAGGGCACACCCGACGACGTTGCCGAGGCCGCGCTCTACTTGGCCGGTGAGAGATCCCGCTATGTCACCGGGACGGTGCTCCCCGTCGACGGCGGAACGTCGGCCGGTAAAGCGATCCGGCGGCGCCGTCCGAAAGATTAAATCAATCGCTTGACTTAAACAGGGCCGCGGGGTTGACTTGGCGGCGTGACTACGGCGAGGCCCGCGCGCACCGAGCGGGCCAGCACGACTCAGGAGGCGATCCTGACGGCGGCCGAGCGGTTGTTCGCCGAACACGGGGTTTTCGCCGTGTCCAATCGGCAAGTCAGCGAGGCCGCCGGGCAGGGCAACAACGCCGCCGTCGGCTACCATTTCGGCACCAAAACGGACCTGGTGCGGGCTATCGAGCACAAACACCGGGTGCCCATCGAGCGGCTGCGCGAGGAGATGGTTGCTCAGCTTGTGCAGAACGGCGACTCCGCAGCGATGCGCGACTGGGTGGCGTGCTTGGTATGCCCGCTCACCGAACACCTCGCTGCGCTGGGCAACCCCACTTGGTATGCGCGCTTTGCCGCACAGGTGATGACCGATCCGGCCTATCACAACATTGTCGTCAAAGACGCGCTGACGTCCCCGTCGCTGGTGCAGGTGATCGACGGCATCAACGGCTGTCTGCCCGAGCTGCCGATCGAGGTTCGGGTGGAGCGCAATCTGATGGCCCGCAATCTACTGATGCACACGTGCGCCGATCGCGAACGGGCGCTGGCCGCAAAAACATCTCTGTCCAGTTGGCAGACCGCCGGTTCCGGTCTTATCGATGCGATCGTGGGTTTGTGGCTGGCTCCGGTGACGGAAAGAAGCGACAGATGAAAGTGACTGTCGACCAAGACAAATGCGCATCGTCGGGCAACTGCGTGATGCGGGCGCCGGAGATTTTCGACCAACGCGACGAGGACGGAGTCGTCGTGCTGCTCAACCAACACCCACCGGCCGACCAGGCTGACAACGCCCGCAGCGCCGCTGCGGGTTGCCCCGCCCAAGCCATTCAGATCGAGGAGTGAGAAGTTGTCCGACACCCTCACCGGCACTGCGACCGAGACCACCTCGGGAATTCCGGAATACCCGATGGCGAGGTCGGGCAGCTGCCCGTTCGCGCCTCCACCCGACGTGATGGCGCTTGCGCAGACGAAACCGCTTTCTCGGGTGCGGATTTGGGACGGCAGCACGCCGTGGCTGATCACCGGCTACCAGGAGGCGCGCGCCCTGTTCGGCGACCCGCGGGTCAGCGTCGACGATCGGCGCGACGGCTTTCCGCACTGGAACGAAGGCATGCTTGCCACGGTGCACAAGCGCCCGCGGTCGGTGTTCACTTCCGATGGTGCCGAACACATCCGCTTCCGCCGGATGTTGTCGCGCCCGTTGACATCCCGGCGGGTGGAGGCCATGCGCCCGGCGATCGGGCAGATCATCGACGAACACATCGACGCCATTTTGGCCGGTCCGCAGCCCGCCGATTTGGTGACGGCGCTGGCGTTGCCGATCCCGTCGCTGGTAATCAGCGAACTGCTCGGCGTGCCGTACCAAGATCACGGCTTCTTCCAGGAGCACGCGACCATGGGAGTCTCCCGCTATGCGACCGCGAAGGACACCGCCGCAGGTGCGAGCGAGCTGTCCAAGTATCTGATCCGGCTGTTGGAAGCCCGGATTGCCGAACCCACCGAGGACATGGTCTCGGACCTGGGGGACCGGGTGAAATCGGGGGAGCTCAGCCTCAAGGAGGCGACCCAGCTGGGCACTGGGATGCTGATTGCTGGACACGAAACCACGGCGAACATGATCGGTTTGGGGATTCTTGCGCTGCTGCAAGAACCCGAGAAGCTGGCCGTGATCCGAGACACCGACGACGACACCGTGGTTGCCAATGCGGTGGAGGAACTGCTGCGCTACCTGTCCATCATTCAGAATGGGCAGCGCCGGGTGGCCGCCGAGGATATCGAGATCGCGGGCGAGGTGATCCGTGCCGGCGACGGCATCATCATCGACCTGGCTCCGGCGAATTGGGACCCCGCGGAGTTTCCCGACCCCGAGGTGCTCGATCTGGGCAGGCCCGCCCGCCAGCATCTCGCGTTCGGTTTCGGCCCGCACCAATGTGTCGGCCAGCAACTGGCTCGCGTCGAGTTGCAGATGGTCTTTCACAAACTGTTCCGGCGTATGCCCACGTTGGAATTGGCGGTGCCGTTCGACAAGATCCCGTTCAAAAACGACCGCCTGGCCTACGGCGTCTACGAGTTGCCGGTGACCTGGTGATCGCCTATCGGGCCAGGCATAGATGACTACTTTCGAAAACCCAGCCGATCCGATTGGAGGATCAACGATGTCCAGCCAGTCCACCATTTCGCTGTACCCGCCCGGAGGTTACGGCGCGCCCAAGGATCGACGTGGCCACGCCGACGTCAAAAGCACCGGATTACCGGAAGGCACGGTGGTTTTCTCTGCGGACAACCACATTTCGCTTGCCGAGGACATCTTCTACGAACGTTTTCCCGACGACCTCAAAGACAAAGCGCCGCGGATCTGGTACGAGGATGGGGCATACCAGGTCGGCCGCAAAGGGCAGTCGTTCCTGCCGGGCGACTTCAGCGCGGTGCTGATGCAATACGACGACCTGCCGGGCGCCGGAAGCACCAACATCGAGGCGCGAATCCAGGAGTTGCGCGAAGACGGCGTCAACAAGGAGTTGGCGTTCCCCAACGCTATCTTGGCGCTTTTCCACTACCCGGACAAAAAGCTTCGCGAACTCGCGTTCCGCATCTACAACGAGTACATCGCCGAGTTGCAGGAACGTTCCGGTGGCCACTTCTATGGGGCGGGGCTGATCAACTGGTGGGATCCGGAAGGCACCCGCCGGACGCTCTCAGAGTTGAAATCGCTTGGTCTCAAGACGTTCCTGCTTCCGCTGAACCCGGGCAAGGACGACGAGGGCAATATCATCGACTACGCCAGCGATGCCATGAGCCCGGTGTGGGACGAGATCGAAGAAGCCGGCCTGCCGGTCGCCCATCACATCGGCGAGACGCCGCCGAAAACCCCATGCGAATTCAACAGCGTGGTGGTGGGCATGATGATCAACATCGACGGGTTCCGGGAAGCGTTCTCCAAGTACATCTTCGCCGGCATCCTCGACCGGCATCCCAAGCTGCGGATTGGCTGGTTCGAAGGTGGGATCGCCTGGGTGCCATGGGCTTTGCAGGACGCCGAACATCTCGTCGCGTCGTATCAGCACATGTTCAACCGGCCCGTCGAGCACGGCGTGCGGTACTACTGGGACACCCACATGAGTGCGTCGTTCATGGTCGACCCGTTGGGTCTGCAGTTGATCGACAAAATCGGCGTCGACAAGGTGATGTGGTCGAGCGACTACCCGCACAACGAAAGCACCTACGGCTACTCCGAGAAGTCGCTGGCGACGGTGGTCGATGCGGTCGGCCCGGAGGCGGCTGCACAGATTGTGAGCGGCAACATCACCGAATTCCTCGGACTGTAGGGCCGTTCGGTGACGACGTTCATGCAGGCGCCGCCGTCTGCGATCGAAATCCCGGACACTCCGGACCTCGACCGGATGCGCTCAGAGACCGGTGCGCGGCTCCGGTCGGTGATGGCCGATCGGGGCGTCGATGCGTTGATCCTGCTGGGAAACAACAACGTCGTCTACGCAACCGGAGCGAGCTGGCCGCTGGGCGACGCCGGGTTGTCCTACGTCGAGCGGCCGGTCGCGGTGGTGTGCGCCGACGACCCGTGGCCGCATTTGTTCCTGCCGTTCCGCGAGGGCACGGCATCCGAATCGGGGCTGCCTGCCGACCATCTGCATGGCCCGGTCTATCTCGAGTTCGATGAGGGCGTGGAGAACTTCGCGCGGAGGGTCGCCGAACTGGTGCCGGCCGAGGCGGTCGTCGCGGTCGACGAGTTCACCGGAGCGATGCGACGCGCCCAGCACCAGTTGTTTCGGGCCGGCCGCCCAGTCGATGCCGCCCAGGTGATCGGCGCCGCCAAAGTCATCAAGACCACCGACGAACTGGCCTGTATCCGCACCGCATGCCGGATCACCGACCAGGCGATGGTCGATGTGCAGGCGGCGCTGGCCCCCGGAATCCGCCAGATCGACTTGTCGGCAGGCTTTTTGCGCCGCGCGTTCGAACTGGGCGCGATGGCCAGCATGCTCGAACCGATCTGGCAGGTAATGCCGAAGAACAAGGCCGACGGGGTGTGGACCACACACGGCGATCTGGCGTTGCCGTTGCTGACGACCGAGCGCGAATTGGCGGCCGGCGACGTATTGTGGACCGACGTCAGCATCACCTACGCCGGCTACTGCTCGGACTTCGGCCGGACCTGGGTGGTGGGCCAGGATCCCACACCGCGCCAACAGGCACAGTTCGACCGGTGGCGAGAAATCATGACCGCGGTGCTCGACGTCACCCGTGCCGGGGCTACCGCCGCCGAGTTGGGAAGAGCCGCGACGAAAGCCAACGGCGGCAGCCGACCCTGGCTGCCCCACTTCTACCTGGGTCACGGTATCGGCGTGAATGCGGCTGAAACACCAATGATCGGGACGGATCTCGGCGACGAGTTCGACGAGAACTTTGTGTTCGAACCCGGCATGGTGCTGGTCCTGGAGCCGGTGGTGTGGGAGGACGGTACCGGCGGCTATCGCAGCGAAGAGATCATCGTCATCACCGAGGAAGGTTGGATTCGGTTGACCGACTATCCCTATGACCCGTATGGCGCGGAGTAGCGCCCAGCTGCGCAGCGACGCGATGAGGAGGAGTAGCGCCGATGGCTACTGAAGTTCTGCCCGACGATCGGGCGTTGCGCTCCGGGCGTCGCGAGCGTGCACTGGCCCAAATGGCGGCCCACGACCTCGACGTGCTGGTCCTTGGTCGACAAGCCAACGTGCGCTACGTGACCGGCGCACCGCAACTGTGGGTGGCCGGCACCCGGCCGTTCGGTCCCACCTGCGTCGTCGTCGCGGAAACCGGGGCCATCCACCTGCTCAGCACCTGGGACGAAGGTGTCCCCGAGGACATCCCGCACGAAAACCTCTACGGCATCGCCTGGAATCCGATGAACACCATCTCGGTGCTGCAAGGCATCGAGGGTGCGGCCACAGCGAAACGCGTGGGTACCGATGCGCTTTCGCCCGGGTTCGCACAGCTGCTGCCGGTGGCCTTTCCCAACGCCGACCTGGTGGACGGGGAGTTGGCCATGCGCGCCGCCCGGCGGATCAAGACGACCGAAGAGGTGACTGCGCTACGCGAGTCCATCCGGGTGGCCGAGAACGGACTGGCCGCAGCAGTGGCCGAATTGCGGCCCGGAATCAGCGAAAAGACCCTGGCCGGGGTCCTGCTGGAGGCTGTGGCGGCCGGCGGGGTCAGCACGCCGGCAACCCAGGATGTGGCATGGGTGACCTCGCGTGATCACCCGTGGCGGCGCGGCAGCGACGATGGACGGGTCGCATCCGGGGATCTGGTGGCGCTGTCGGCGGGTGTACTCGCCGGCGGCTACGCCGGCGAGGTCGGCCGCAGCTGGCCGGTCGGCGATGTCGACGGTGCCGCCGATCTCTACGGCCGCTGGGAGTTGCTGTGGGACAGGCTTTATGAAGCGTGTCAGCCTGCCGCACCGGCTGCTGAACTACTGGCCGCCTACCACGCCGCAGGGGAGCCGCTGCCGCCGATGCCGGTGGCGCGCGGGCTGGGACTGGGTTTCGACCCACCGGTGGTGTCGTCGCATCTGCCGGCAACCGCCGCCGAAGAACAGCTGGAGCCCGGCATGGTGCTCGCGGTCACCGGTTACGTCTGGGAGCGAGGTATCGGCGCGGTATTCGGCCGGGAGGCGGTGCTGATCACCGCGGACGGTCCCGAGTTGCTGACGACGAGTCCGTCATGGCAAGGCGTAGTTCATGCCTGACCAGCCTCCCCCGCCTGAGGAGATCATCCTCTACGCGAAGGACCCGAAGACCAAGATCGCGACGATCACCTTCAACCGTCCCGAGTTTCTCAACGCTCCCACCACCGCTGCGCGGCTTCGCTATGCCGATCTGCTGCGCGCCGCCACCGTCGACGACGACGTCAAGGTGGTGGTCATCCGCGGTGTCGGCGACGACCTCGGCAGCGGCGCCGACCTTCCCGAGTTCATGGAAGGCAAAGATTCGCCCGAGGCCCGCTTGGCTGAATTGCGGCTGGAAGACGATGGAATTCAATACCCGCCCAAAGGATCCTTTCGTCACGGCGCGACGATCAGCCAGTGGTACGCCAACTCGCAGGCCGGTAATCGCGCGCTGCAGGAATTCAAGAAGATCAGCATCGTCGAAGCCAAGGGGTACTGCTACGGCTGGCATTTCTACCAGGCCGCTGACGCCGACCTGGTGATCGCCTCCGACGACGCTCTGTTCGGTCACCCGTCGTTCCGGTACTACGGCTGGGGCCCGCGGATGTGGACATGGGTCCAGACCATGGGCTTGCGGACGTTTCAGGAAATGGTTTTCACCGGACGGCCTTTCACCGCCGACGAGATGTTCCACTGCAACTTCTTAAACAAAGTCGTGCCGCGGAATCAGCTGGAGGCCGAGGTCGACAAATACGCGCTGGCGTGCGCGCGAAACCGCCCCACCGACACCATCTTTATGCAGAAGGTCTTCTTCGAGGTGGTCAAGCAGTATCAGGGCGAATATCTCGGCAGCCTGCTGACTGGTTTCTTCGAATCGATGGGCGGCGGTGCTGCTCCCGACGGCGACAGCCTAATGCTCGACGACGCTATCGGCAGCGGGCTGACCGACGCGGTCAAGGACAACGACAGCAAGTTTCCGCCGGAGTTCCGGTTGAGCAAATCCAGTCGCGAGAAGAACGGGTAACCGTGGAGGCGCTATCCGGCCCCTTACACGGCTATACCGTCGTCGACCTGTCCACCGGCATCGCCGGCGCCTACTGCACCAAACTCTTGGCAGACGGCGGTGCGCGCGTCATCAAAATCGAGCCGCCGCAAGGAGACCCATTGCGACGATGGTCCGCGTCGGGTGCCGCCATCGAATCCGGCACCGACGGCGCCCTGTTCAGTTTTTTGGCCTGCGCCAAGCACAGCGTAGTCGCCGATCCTGAGACTGATGTGGCGTTCGTCAACGGGTTGCTGGCATCTGCCGACGCGGTGGTGTGGTCGCGCGGCTCGGCCGTTGCCGAGCACCCGTCATTTGCTCCCGCCGAAATGCAGCACGCTCACCCGCATTTGATCGTCACCGCGATCACTCCGTTCGGCCTGACCGGGCCATGGCGAGACCTGCCGGCGACGGAATTCACCTTGCAGGCGTGGTCCGGCGGAATCGTCGGTCTCGGCCGCGGGTCGGCGGACCGAGCACCGGTATTCGTCGGCGGGCAGGTCGGTGAGTATCTCGCCGGAGCGTTTGCCAGTGCGATCACCCTGACATCGCGACTGCGTCAAATCGACAGCGGTGCTGGTGAACTCATCGACCTGTCCATGCTGGAGACGCAGATACTGGGCCTCACGTATTACCCGGTGAGCTACTTCGAGATGCTCGGCCGGCCCTGGCGGGATGCCCGCAGACTCACCGTCCCGGGCATCGCGCGGGCCAAAGACGGCCTAATCGACGTCGGCTGCGGGACCGCGCAGCAGTGGTTCGATCTGTGCGCGATGACCGGTCACCAGGACTGGATCGACGAGGAATCGCCGCTCACGATCACCGAGCAGGCCAACGAGAAGGCCGACGACATCTATGCCTGGTTCGAGGAGCAGACGGTCGAGGAGATCCGGGATCTCGCCACCGCATTCCGCGTTCCCAATGCTCCAGTGGCCAACGGCGCCAACATCACCGGCTTGGACCATTTCCAGCATCGCGGGTCGTTTGTCACCAATCCTCGGGACGGCTTTTGGCAGCCCGGCCACCCCTACCGCATGCAGCCCTCGTTGCTGCCGCCGCCAACACCTGCCCCACGGCTCGGTGAGCATACCGCCCACTACCGCCAGGCCCGGCCGCCCGCCCGATCGGCAGCCAGCGGCACGGCGGATCGGTTGCCGTTGAGCGGCTTACGGGTGCTGGACATGACGACGTTCTGGGCGGGTCCATCCTGCACGCATTTTTTGGCGCTACTCGGGGCCGAGGTCATCCACGTGGAGTCCACCGGCAGGCCGGACGGCACCCGGCTCATCGCCGGCGTGCCGGTGACCGAAGACCAATGGTGGGAGCGCTCGCCGATCTTCTCTGGTCTCAACACCAACAAAAAGGGTTTGACGCTCGATTTGCGGACGGCTGCCGGACGCGATCTGCTGCGCCGATTCATCGCAACATCGGACGTGATCGTCGAGAACTTCACGCCCCGGGTGCTCGAACAAATCGGACTGGATTTCGCGGCGGTGCAAGCGATCCGGCCTGACACCATCCTGCTGAGGATGCCCGGGTTCGGACTTGACGGGCCTTGGCGCGACAATCCGGCCTTCGCCTACGTTATCGAAGCCGCGTCCGGGTTGAGTTGGCTCACCGGCTATCCCGACCGCAACCCCTATGACCCATATTCGGTCGGCGACCCCAACGCCGGCATCCACGCGGTCAACGCGCTACTGCTGGCGCTGGAACACCGACGCCGAACCGGGCAAGGAGTGCTGGTGGAGGCCGCCATGGTCGACGCCGCGATCAACGTCGCCGCCGAACAGGTCGTCGAATACAGCGCCTACGGCGCCCTGCTGCAACGGGACGGTAACCGCGGTCCGACGGCAGCGCCGCAAAACCTCTACCGCACAGCCGACATCGACGAGTTCGGCCGCCCCGACAGCTGGGTCGCGGTCGCGGTGGCAACCGACGAACAGTGGGCCGGATTGCGTGACGCGCTCGGCCGCCCGCGGTGGGCAACCGATCCGGCGCTGGCCAGTGCCGCCGGACGGCGGCAACGCCATGACCTGATCGACGAGCAACTCAGCGCCTGGTGTCAGCACCGCAGCGGCGACGAGATCGTCGGCTGCCTGTGGGAAGCCGGTGTCCCAGTGGCGAAGGTCATGCAACCGCATCGGCAAACCGAGCTGCCGCAGCTCGCTTTCCGTGGTTTCTTCGAATCCGTCGGACACCCGGTCAACGAGTCGGTTCCACACAGCACGGTGCCTGCGCGCTTCTCTCGGGGACCGCATCGCTTCCACCGACAGCCCGCCCCGCTGCTCGGGCAACACAACCATGAACTCCTTGCCGAGCTCGGCCTCACCGAGTCTGAGATCGCCGGCCTGGAAGCCGACGGGGTCATCGGCTCGGCGCCGGGCGTTGCGAGAAAGGCGAAAGCCCAATGAAATTCGGTATTCCGCTGGCACGCGCCCATCCCGGGTTGTGGCCCGAGCTGACGAAGCAGGCTGAGGCGCTGGGCTTCGAGTCGGTCTGGCTTCCCGAACACCTGGTGTTCCCCGTCGCGATGAGCGGTAGCCCTCACCAGGGCGATGCGCATCCACCAGTGCCGCCGCAGACACCGATTTTCGACGCGCTGAACTACCTGTCGTTTCTTGCCGCCCAGACCGCGACCATCCGCTTGGGCACCTATGTTTACAACATCGGCCTGCGCCACCCCTTCGTCAGCGCACGCGCCGCTGCGACCCTGGACATCGTGTCGGGCGGCCGGTTCGACTTCGGCGTCGGCGCGAGCTGGCTACGCGAAGAGTGGGAGGCGGTCGGCCTGGACTTCGACAGCCGCGGCCCACGCGTCGACGAGGCATTACAGGTATGCCGGGCACTGTGGAGCCAACCCAGTGTCGAATACCACGGCCGGTTCTTCGATTTCGGTGAAGTCATGTTCGAGCCCAAACCGGTGCAGCCGGGCGGACCGCCGTTGCACATCGGCGGCGACGGCAAGGCCGCCTTACGCCGGGTCGCGCGCCTGGGCGACGGCTGGCTGCCGATGAACCACACTGTGGATCGGATACCGGAGTCGGTCGGGATACTCAGCGGACTGTGGGCTGAGCATGGACGCAGCGGCAGACCACAAATCACCACCTCCGTACCGATCTCCTCGACCGATGATGTGCAGCGCGCCGCTGACGCAGGTATCGACCGACTCATCGTCGCACCGTGGCAACGCACCCGCGACGCACTCGACGGCATCACCCGCTTCGCCGATCAGTACTTCGAGAAAGCCGCTGCGGCAGGCTAGATTCCGTGGCCATCAGTCCATCCGACATCCAACTTAGCGGCCGTGTCGCAGTGGTGACCGGTGGCGGAGCAGGCATCGGCCGCGGCATTGCGGCGGGCTTGGTCGCTTTCGGGGCATCGGTGGCGATCTGGGAACGCGATACCGAGAGCTGCATTAGCACTGCCGAATCGATTGGCGCGCTGGGCATTGTCGCCGACGTCCGAGACAGCGCACAGGTCGATGCCGCGCTGCAGCGTACGGCCGAAGAACTTGGACCGGTGACGATCCTGGTGAACAACGCCGGTGGGACGTTCTTCTCGCCGCTGCTGGAGACCAGCGAGAACGGCTGGGATGCACTCTACAAGGCCAACATCCGTCATGTGCTGCTGTGCACTCAGCGGGTTGCGCGATCTCTGGTAGCCGCCGGCCTACCCGGCAGCGTCATCAACCTGACCTCGATCGAAGGGGTGCGCGCCGCACCCGGCTACGCCGCATATGCGGCCGCCAAAGCCGGCGTCATCAACTACACCAAAACCGCGGCGTTCGAGCTCGCACCGCACGGTATCCGGGTCAACGCACTGGCGCCGGACATCACCATCACCGAGGGACTCGCCAACCTCGGCGACCTGAGCCAGGATATCGGCCAGGCTGTCCCGATCGGCCGAGCCGGAACTGTCGACGAGGTCGCAAGTGCCGCAGTGTTTCTCGCCTCGGATATGGCGAGCTACATCACCGGACAGACCATTCACGTCGACGGCGGGACACACGCCGCCGGCGGCTGGTATCACCATCCACATACCGATAAGCCCACGTTAGGCCCCGCCTAGTCCCCACTAGTGGGTCCAACCGTGGGCGGCCTGGTCGTCGAAGGTGCGGTCGATCCGCTCGAACCTGCGCCGGATTGAGCCCCGCGACGCCTGGTGCGGCAGGATGTAGAGCCGGTTGGCCAGTATTGCTTCCACCGTCAGCCCGGCGACGGCATCGACGTCAAGGACGCCTTCCCCGCCGGTCTCCGGTCCTGGAACCAGCTGCTGCGCCGGCCCTCCGTAGTCGATACTGCGATTGCGCTCGGAGTTGCCGATATTGGTTCCGACGAGCATCGGGCACAGCACCGATACCCCGATGTCGTTTGCCTTGACCTCACGGGCCAGCGCTTCGGCGAGTGCGACCACACCGTATTTGGCGACGGAGTACGGCGCGAGGCCCACATTCGCTACCAAGCCGGCGAACGACGACGTGAACACCATGTGGCCACCCTCACCCTGCTCGAGGAGTCGGGGCAAGAAAGCTTCGACGCCGTGAATCGGACCCCACAAATCGACGTCGACCACCCAGCGCCAGTCGTCGTGCGACATCTGCGCGATCGGCCCGGCCACCGCGACACCGGCGTTGTTGAAGACCACGTGAACTCGCCCGAGCAGGCGAAACGCCTGGTCGGCTAAGCCGATAACCTCATCGTGGTGGCGGACATCGCAGACCACGCCATGCGCCTCGAGGCCATCGGCGCGCAGCCGCGCGACGGCTTGCTCGAGCGCAGCACCTTCGACGTCTGCCAGCACGACGGCCGCGCCGCGCCGGGCAAGGTTGTCGGCGGTGGCGAAACCGATGCCACTCGCTCCGCCGGTGATGACCGCGCCCCGGCCTTTGAAAGCGTCCATGGCGGAAAACGCTAACCGATGCGGACCTGGATGGGTATCGCTTAGCCGATTGCTGCTAAAGCTGCCGCCGCGTCCAGGTCGGCGTAGGCGGCCGAATACCTTTGCGCCAGCGCCAAAGCGATGTCCGGCCGCTGCCAGAGCTCGCCGGCGCTGGCGGTGCAGAGCCACAGGGTCAGCCCATGGGCGACCGAGGCCCGATAGCGCAGCCAGATCTCGTCCATCGACGGCAGTTCGTCGGCCGGTAACGCCAGGGCATCACGATATTGCTCTAGCAGTTCGCGTTCGGCATGGCGTCGGTCTTCTGTGGTCAATGCCCCCTGGAGGAAATATCCGAGATCCAGCGACCAGTTCCCGCGGCGCGCCACCTGCCAGTCCAGGAAGCCGACCTCGCCGCCAGGCAGCAGATAGGTGTTGCCGATATGCGGATCGCCGTGCAACAGCGTCTGCGTCGACTTGGTCAACGTGCGAATGTAGGGCGCCCAGATATCACCGATCAATTGCTCGATCGTCAGCGACTTCACCTGCGCCGGAGCGTCATCGCCCAACCTCTCAATGGCCGCCGGCAGGGGCGCGATCTCCATGCCGCCCCAGGGCTCGAACGGCTCGAGCCAGTCAAGCGCCGTGGCCTCGAGAACTCTGTTGCCCCAATAATGGCCATGCATCCGGCCCAGGCCGCGCACACCGGTCGCGACTTCCGCAACGGTCATGGGCCGTGTCGCGTCGCGCGGGTCGGCTCCGCGGGCCGTCAGGTCCTCCATGACCATCACGAAGTCGTAGTCGCCTTCGTCGATGAGGGCCGTATAGACGGTCGGATGTTCCAGCGGCAACTCAACTCCGGAATTGAACAATCGCGGCTCGTGGAACATGCCGCTGGTCGCGCGGATCAGCTCCTTGTGCGCCGGATCCGCAGCCTTGACGAAGACGGTGGGCGGCCCGGAACCGGCCGAGTAGCTCAACGCCAGCCGGGCGCGCCGGTTCGTGCCGTCGTCACGCAGCTCGACTGTGACCTCGCCAACCTCGGCACCGGGATAGTGGCGTGCGATCGCCGCCGTCATCCACTCGGGTGTAACGTGTTCCCACTCTTTGGGAACCGAGAGTTCGGCAGTTGTCACGATCGACTTACTTCAAGCAGCTGCCCGCGTCGATCGGCAACGTGACGCCGGTGATGTAGCGGGACTCGTCGGACGCCAGGAACAGCACCGCGTTGCTGATGTCCTCCGGCTCCACCCACCCGACCGGCAGAGTGTGCATCATCTGTGCGACCACCTTGAGGTCATCTGGGCCGGGGTTCTCCAGATCGGGGCGGAATAGCTTCATCGTCGGCTCGTTCATGAACAACGGTGTGTTCACGTTGGTGGGGTGCACGGAGTTGACTCGAATCATGTGCTGGCCCAACTCGACCGCAAAGGTCCGCATCAGCCCCACCACGCCGTGCTTGGCCGCCACATAGTGACCGGTGTGTGGATAGGCTTTCAACCCGCCCACCGAACTGGTCAAGATGATCGATCCGCCGCGTCCGCCCGCCAGCAGATGCGGTACACCGGCTTTCACGGTCTTCCATACGCCGGCGAGGTTGACGTCGATCATGTCGGTCCAGTCTCGTTCGCTGGTCTTGTCCAGCGTCGCCCCCCCGTTGCCGATACCGGCGTTGGCGACGATGATGTCCAGCCGCCCGAGCTGCTCGACACCAGCATCCACTGCAGCTTTCAGCGCGTCGTAATCCCGCACATCGACTTCGGCGGTGTAGATGCGGCGGTTGTGGCCCTTGACCAGATCTGCCGTCTCGGCCAGATCTTCCGGTGTGGAAAGCGGAACTTGGACGCTCTCGATCGGCTTGCAGATGTCGACCGCGATGATGTCGGCGCCTTCCTGCGCCAGCCGCACCGCGTGCGCGCGGCCCTGGCCACGGGCTGCACCCGTGATCAATGCGACCTTGCCTTCGACTCGTCCCGCCATCCCTACCTCAATTCCGTTGATGTTGAAACTTTGACGTGCACTCGATCACCGCTGCGGCTTATCGGATGACCGCGGGCATCGCTTCCCATCCGCGCACAGTGGACGTCGGGGACAACGTGGCGTTGGTCAGGTCGACGTCCCAATCGGGGAAGCGCTTGAGGATCTCCTCCAGCGCGATCCGTCCTTCCAGCCGGGCCAGCGCCGAGCCAAGGCAGTAATGCGTGCCGACGCTGAAGGCCAAGTGCTGACGGGCTTCCCGATGGATGTCGAAAACGTCACCGTCGGGCGGGAATTGGCGATGGTCGCGGTTGGCTGCCCCGATCAGCATCATCATCACGCTGCCCTCGGGTACGGTCTGGCCGTAGAGCTCGACATCGCGGGTCACATACCGTGCGACGTGCGGCGCCGGCGGCTCGAAGCGCAACAGCTCTTCGATAGCCCGTGGAATGAGCGACGTGTCCTCGACCAGTTGCCGCCGCTGGTCTGGATGTTCTGCGAGAACCTTGCCGGTCCAGCCGATCAGCCGGGTGGTGGTTTCGTTGCCTGCCCCGGCTACCACATTGACATAGACGAGCAGTTCGTCGCGGGTGAGCCGGCGGGTGGTGCCGGTTTCGCCTTCGAACTCGACGTTCAACAACTCGGTCATGATGTCGTCTGACGGGTGCTCGGCTCGCCAGTCGATGTACTGAGCAAAAGCCTCACCGGTGTCGAAGCCATCGGAGGCAATGGTCATCGGCTGACCGACCTCGGTGCGCATCGTGGCATTCGAGCGATCCCGGATCGCCTCCTGGTCGTTTTCGGGGATGCCCAAAAGCATTCCGATCACCCGCATCGGCATCTGGGCCCCGAGATCGGTCACAAAGTCGAACCGGTCAGTGCCGATCAGCGGATCGAGACAGCGAGCACAGAAATCGCGGATCTTGCTTTCCAGTTCGTTGATCTTGCGAGGGGTGAACATTCGTGCCAGCAGTTTGCGGTGGACGTCGTGCACCGGCGGGTCCTCGAAAATCAAGACACCAGAAGGCATTTCCATGTTGCTCTTGATCAGCTCCAGAATCGCCCCGCGAGACGAGCTGAAGGTCTGGTAGTCGACCAGAGCGGTGTCGACGTCGGCGAACCTGCTCAGCGCATAAAAGTCGTGCTCGGAGTTGTAGTACAGCGGCGATTCTTCGCGCAGCCGGCGGAACATTCCGTACGGATCGGCATTCAGCTCGGGGTTGTACGGGTCGTAGTAGACGTCACTGGCGGCGCTGACTGTCACGGATATCGCCTCTCACGGAACCGTGTTCTCACGGGATCTTGCATCCTGTTGCTCCTGAACTCTGTCATCAGCCGCTACCAGTGTCAATCTCGAATCCGTTTCTGACATCTAAAGTTCTCGCACATCGAGAATCAAATTCTCCAAGCGTCGGGTGGTGCGATATTCGAACACTGCAATTGCGGCTTGTCCGCGCTGATCACGACCAGAGAGGTTGGCTGCCAACATATTCCGGTGCCACCCATCACTGGCTGAAACGCAGCAGGGCCTCCTGTGCATAGGAAGCAACGAGCGAACCGTCTTTACCCAGCACATCGCCGCGCCCAAAACACCGGCCGTGCGCCAACACCGGACTGTGCTGCCGCAGCAGCAGCCAGTCGTCGGTGCGGAACGGGCGGTGGAACCACAGTGTATGGCTGGTCACCGCTGAGGTGAACGCCGTCCCGTTGCCGCCTTGGTCGACTCCCTCGATCGGGGGCAGCGCCGTCCCGATCAGCGTGAGATCGGTGGCGTAGGCGGCCAACGCGGGCGCCAGCTCGGGGTCAACTGGTGGTGTGCGCATCCAGAGCTCGAACCGGGGCGGACCGGCGGTAGCAGCATTGAGATCGTCGGCGCAGCGAGTCTCCCAGGGAATGAGGCCCAATTCGACTTGCTACTGCTCGTCCAAGACCGGCGGCACGCTCTCGATGCTCTGGTGGTCTGGGCCGTCCTCGGCGGTGTGCATGCAGACCGAGCCGGTGGCCAATGCGCCGCGGGACTGGCTGGCGGTGATCGCCAGCGTCGCGAATGACCGGCCTTCGTGGTGACGCGCCAGCTGGTATCGCACCGGTTCGTCGGCCGGCCTTCCCGGGCGAACACCGCATGCAGCGATTTGATGCGCTTGTCCGGGCAGCTCATCGAGGCCGCACAAACGAATTGGCCGAGTAACTGACCGCCGAAAAGCCGGTGGTATTCGAGTTGCTGGTTGGGGCCCTGGAACGTGGTTGCGTTGGCTTGCCCGGGTTGCTCGGTGTCGCAGAATCGCAGATTCAAACAACCGAGCAGGTCCGTCCACAGGTCGGGCACTCAGATAGTGTAAGTCGAGTTCTCGAACCGCGGTAACCTAATTCTCGGCTGCGAATCCCCGTGAGCAGAAGTCCCAGACCTCGTCGGCGGTGATGGGATGCACGGTCGCGTCGTCGGAACCGCCGCTCGATTGGGCGATGAACATCACCGTCTGCATCGTCATCGCGGCCAGCCGCCGGGGCGGGATGCCGGCGCGCAGTAGTTCGGCGGCGTCCGCCTCTTCCATAAGTTCGGTCAGCAATGCAAGAAGCGGGGCATGAGCGACTTTGACCTCGGCTGGATGGGAGACCAGCAATCGCGGTGCAAAGTCGGTGAACAACGGCCGTTTGGCGGCGGGATCGGGACGGGACGCCTCGAAGAGCAGCTCGACGGCGACCTTCAACCGCTCGAGCGGGTCGGAGTGGCTGGCCGTAGCCGCGCGGATCTGGTCGGCGGACCGACTCAACGCGTCCTCGAAAAGGGCGAGCAACAACTCATGCTTGCCGTCGAACTGCAGGTAGAAGCTCCGCAGCGACTGGCGGGACCGGTCGACAACCTCTTGGACGGTGAAGTCCGTGCTGCCCTTTTCGATGATGATGGCCTGGGCGGCATCCAGGAAACGTTGAACGCGCTGGGCTGCGCGCAGTTTCGCGGTTTTGATGGACCGCTCGACCGCCCGCTGCTTCCAGGCCGGCTCTTCGCCGGGACTGGTCACCGACGGCTCAGACGGTTGCCGTGAGGGGAGAACATGGTTGGACTGTACCGGAGAACGCCGTGCCATTGGTGTCTCGCACCCCCTCACGGACGACGTGTCAGAGATTGTAACTTTCTTACCACGAGAATACTATTCTCTTTGCAGTGCTCCCGGAAGCAGAAATGTGGAACTGCGGGCGCCGATGCCGAGGAGTACCCGTGAAACTGACTTTTGCCGCCGACGTGGAAGCGTTCCGCTCCGAATTCGTGGCCTTCCTGGACGAGCACCTGCCCGACGAGGTTCAAACCGGCGAGCGGCCGCGCTCGTCGTCGCATGTGCCGCCCTGGGCGCGCCGATGGCAGCGGCTGCTGTTCGACAACGGCTGGCTGCTGCCGGGCAACCCGCCGGAGTTCGGCGGCCGCAACGCCACCGTCCTACAGCAATACGTGCATCTCGAAGAGTTGTCGCGGCGACGGATCTACCAAAGCTTCAATCCGCAAGGGGTGGGCATCATCGCTGCGTCGGTGTTGTCGTTCGGAACCGACGAGCAGAAGCAGCGCTGGGCGGTGCCGATTCTGCGGGCCGACATGACCGCGTCGTTGGGGATGAGCGAACCGGGCGCGGGCTCCGATCTGGCCTCGTTGCGGACCCGCGCGGTGCTGGACGGCGACCACTTCGTGGTCAACGGGCAGAAAGTATGGACGTCCGGCGCTCACGATGCCGACGTGCTGCTGACCTTCGTTCGGACCGATCCCGATGCGCCAAAACACAAGGGAATCAGCGTGTTGCTGATCCCCACCGACACGCCGGGTGTGACGCGACGGCCCTTCGCGTCGGCGGCGGATGGCGGCGACCTGGATTTCAACGAGGTCTTCTTCAACGACGCGAGGGTGCCGGTCGACAACCTGGTGGGCCCGCTGAATCAGGGCTGGCGGGTGGCGAACGGCTCCCTGGGGCACGAACGCACGATGCTGTGGCTGGGCTACGCCGATCGGCTACGCGAACTGATCGTCGATTGCCAACCGGCGGATCCGCTACAACGCGACCACTACGCCACCCTGCTGATGGATTCCGAAGCCCTGCGACTGCTCGGCTCGGCCGCACTGGCCCGCGCTGACCGTGGCGAGGAGGATGTAGCGAGCCTGTCGGTGCTCAAGCTGCTGGGATCAGAAGCAGTGCAGACCGCATCTGAGCATGCGCTCAATGCTGCAGCGGCTGACGGTCTCCAGCACCCTGATGTCACCGGTCCGTTCGCGCCGCTGAATCTGGATGCCCACTACGGCAGTTGGTTCGATCGCTACTTCCGCAGCTTCGCCGGGACGATCGCCGGCGGCACCTCGGAGATCCAGCGCAACATCATCGCCCAGCGGGTTTTGGGCCTGCCGCGATGACGCGGACGAGTGTGCGCAAACCCGGATATTAGCGCGGCGTGTCGGCCGGGGACACGCACGCTCGCGCAATTAGGAGCTAGAGGTTTGCCAGTCGCGGAGCGAACCCTGTGGTTCGTAGGACCGCTCCCGCTTCGCGGGTGAGTTCTCTTGCGCTGCCGAACATTCCATCCAGGACCAGCACGCGCTTCACGTGGCGGTGCAACTCGTGCTCGGCGGTGAACCCGATACCGCCGAGCACCTGTTGGCAGTGCCGCGCGGCGGTCAGCGCCGCTTGACCGGCGGCGGCCTTGGCCAGCAGAGCGCCCAGATCGTCGGGATCGGCTGCGGCGGCATGCAGGGTGGCCTCGGCGCCCTCAATCGCGACGAGTGTTTCGGCCAACCGATGCCGGATCGCCTGGAACGAGGCGACGGGCCGGCCGAACTGTAGACGGTCCAGCGCATGTTGGCGCGCCAGCGACAACATGGCCCGGCTGGCTCCGACAAGCCACCAGCCGAGCGCGTGCCGTCCGGCGGCCAGCGGCAGCGGCTCTCCGTCAGGCACACGGTGTATCGGCAGATCTTCGCCCAGCGTCGAGCTTTGCTGGTCCGTGCGTTCCCAGACAATCCAGGAGCCGCCGGCGTAGGGCAGCGGCACGGTGCCGCCCCCGCCACGACCGGCCGCGCGTAACACGACGTCATTGAGAATGGGCGCGTGGGCTCCGGTCTCGCCAAGTAGCCGGAACACCAACGGGACTGCGGCATCGGGTGTTTCGTCGAGCATGTCGAGCCAGCCGAGGTCGGCCAACGCCGCATCGAGCTGCTGGCCCGAGACGGCAGCCATGGTCTTGCGGAGCGCGTCTTCCATCAGCTCCAACGAGTCGGCGTCCATGCTCACTCCTTGCCCAAATCCAGCAGCCGGCGCGCGATGATGTTGCGCTGGATCTCGGCGGTGCCGCCATAGATGGTCGCCGCGCGTGAATACAGGAATTCGGTGCGCCAGTCTGTTTCGTCGAGTTCGACGACGCCGGGCAGCAGGTCCCGCGCGGTGTCGTAGAGCCGCTGCTCGGCTGTGGCCAGCAAGACCTTGTCGATCGACGTCTCGGGCCCCAGCCGGGTCCCGTCCTCGGCCAACCGATGCTGGGTGGCACGCGAGCGGCAGCGCAGGGTGTGCAAGGCCAGATATGCCGAGCCCAGAGCGGAGTCATCCGGGTCGGTCGCTTCGGAGATGAGCCGATCGAATCGCGAGTACAGGTAAGCGATCCGCTGCCAGAAGCAGGTGGAGCGCTCATAGGGCAGCAGGTCCATTGCCAGCCGCCAGCCGTCCCCCGGCGTGCCGAGCATCCGGTCGGCGGGGATCACGACGTCGTCAAAGTACACCTCGCAGAACTCGTCGACCCCGTGCATGGTGCGCAGCGGCCGCACGGCGATACCGGGGGTATCCATGTCGACGAAAAACGCGGTGATGCCGTCATGTCCCGGCGAAGTGCGGGTGAGCAGGATGCAGCGTGTCGAATACTGCGCGAAGCTGGTCCAGACCTTCTGCCCGTTGACGACCCAGGTCTCGCCGTTGGGTGCAGCGCGAGTGGACAGCGACGCGAGATCGCTGCCGGATCCGGGTTCGGAAAAGCCCTGACACCATTGTTCACGGCCGGACAGCAATCGCGGCACCATTTCGGCCGCGAGTTCGGCTGGGGCGTAGTCGATCATCGTCGGCGCCAGCACCTCGACCATCGAGTAGGGTCCCGGTTCGGCGAGTCCCCGGCCGACGACCTCCTCACCGACGATTGCGCGAAGCATTGCGGGACCGCCCAATCCGCCGACCTCAACGGGCCACCCGTATCGCATCCAATCGGCGTCATAGAGCGCGCCATGGACTCGGGCGAGTTGCAGCATTTGACCTTCGAGCGAATGGTCCGGCCCTGGAGTCAAGTCGTTGTCGTCGAGCCAGGCACGCAGATCCGCCCGGAACTGCTCGACCTTCATTGCTATGACGGCCGCCCCACGGCGTGCGGGCGGCCCGAGTCGTGGGTGCCGCTGCGGCGAATGAAGGTCATCGCACGGGTTTTCAGCCGCCAGCCGTCGGCGGTACGCACGTAGGTGTCGTTGTAATAGCCGATCCGCATGTCGTGGGTGGCGTGGTCGATGAAACACAGCGGCTGTGTGCCGGTCGCAGTGTCGCCGGACAACTCGATCACCGGTGTCGCGGTCAGGAACAAGCCTTTCGGCGCAGCGTCCACCAGGACGGGAAAGCGGTCTAGCGAATAGGTTTCGCCGAATGCGCTGTAGGTGCCGTCGGGCGTGAAGACGCCCACCAGCCCGTCGATGTCCTCTTGGGTGATGGTGACCGCATACCGGGCCAGCAGCTGCTGGATCTCGACAA
Organism: Mycobacterium sp. NGS62; assembly: GCF_059812285.1. Lineage (NCBI taxonomy): Bacteria > Bacillati > Actinomycetota > Actinomycetes > Mycobacteriales > Mycobacteriaceae > Mycobacterium > Mycobacterium sp. NGS62. The sequence goes on from NZ_JCALCK010000012.1 coordinate 99,599, forward strand.
GGTCGTCAGTTCTTGTTGGCATACACCTTGCCGCCTTTCATGACGAACTGCACGTTTTGAGTAACGGTGATGTCGGACAACGGATCTCCGGGCACGCCGATCACGTCGGCAAGCAGCCCCTCGGCCAGCCGTCCGCGGTCGGTGACGTTGATCAAGTCCGCTGCGGTGACCGTGGCCGCTCGCAACACCGCGAGCTCGGGCATACCCCATTCGACGAGGGTGACCAGTTCGTCGGCGTTGCGGCCGTGCGGGATTGCCGGCGCATCGGTGCCTACCGCGATCTTCACGCCGGCTTGGTAGGCGGCCAGCAGCGAGGTGCGTGCCTTGGGGAACATCTCGGCGGCCTTGGCCTGTAGCTCCGGCGGCGCCTTAGAGACGTCCATGGCATCGGCCAGCCGCCGGGTGGTCACCAAAAATGTGTCGTTGTCGACCAGCGCCGCAATCGCCTCGTCGTCCATCAAAAAACCGTGCTCGATGCAGTCGATGCCCGCCGCGACCGCATGGCGCACCGCTTCGGCGCCATGGGTGTGGGCTGCCACCCGCAGCCCCCGGCGGTGCGCCTCGTCGACGATTGCGCACAGCTCTTCATCCGAATAGTGCTGTGCGCCAGGCGCTCCGGTCAGCGACATCACGCCGCCCGAGCAGCACACCTTGATCAGCTGAGCGCCGTACTTGATCTGGTAGCGAACGGCTTTGCGGACCTCGTCGACACCGTTGGCGATGCCCTCCTCGACAGTCAGATGCAGCAAGTCGGGGGCGAACGCGGAGAACATCGTGGGGTCCAGATGCCCGCCGGTGGGGGTGATGGCGTGGCCGGCCGGCACTACCCGCGGGCCCTCGATCCACCCGGCGTCGATGGCCTTGCCGAGCGCGACGTCGAGCAGGTATCCGCCGGTTTTGACGAACAATCCGAGATTGCGCACGGTGGTGAACCCGGCGCGTAACGTGCGGCGGGCATTGCCCACCGCGCGTAGCACCCGGGTCGGGGGGTCGTCTTGGACCGAGGAGGCCAGACCGGTCTCCCCCCGGCCGCCCATCAGCAGGTTGACCTCCATGTCCATCAGCCCCGGGAGCAGGATCTGCTCACCGAGATCAATAACGTCGCCCTCAGTTGCACCGCCGACACCGACGATCCGCTCGCCGTCTACCCGCAGGATGCCGGGACGGACGATCTCGCCGGCATCGACGTCAAGCAGCCCAGCGGCCTTGAGCGTCAACACGTGTCAGACCACCGGCTCCCGCACCAGGTTCAGATAGGCGGCGCCGCTATCGGGCACTCGGGGCTGCTTCCACGCTTCGATCGGGAATGACACCATGATCAGTGATTGCATCACATGCATGAGCGACCGGGCGTCGTCGGGCAGGTCGTCGAGCGGAAACTTGTCCAGGTAGGTGATCGCATCTTCCAGGCGGGGAAACGCGACATCGTAGAACGCTTGCATTTCCGGCATCGAAGATGCCAGCCGCTTGGCATACCGTTCCGGCTCGGTGGCCAGATCCCAGTCCGCATAGGGCTCCAGGTCGGTGAACTCAGCGGGGAGAGCCATTGGCGTGCTCCTTGTAGTCGTTGACGTAGTCGTGGGCGATCTTGTGCAGGTGACGTAGCAGGATTTCCTGGTCGCACAACAGGAATTCGTTGACGGCGCGGGTGCCGATCATGGTCTGGGTGGCCTCCAGGGTGTTGGCGTCCTGCAGCGCGTATTCCTTGAAGGTGACCGCGGCCAGTTCCTGGGCGAGTCGTTCACGAGCGTTTTTCGGCGGAACGAAGTACAGCGTGCCCTCGAAGATGTGCCGGTCTACCGCGGTCGGCCAATAGTGGTAGGTCAGGTACCAGCCGGGTGCCCAGATCAGAATCATGAAGTTGGGGAAGAACACGAATGTGTCTGCGCCCCACTGCGGCGCCCGAGCGGGATTGAGACCGGGCGGCGGCGAGTCCAGGCCGTCGATGTCGGGGCGGTCCCAGGGGCCGAAGAGACCGCTGCGCAGCACCCGGTCCATCGGCTTGACCATATTGAGGTCCTTGGGCGGCGACTGACCGCCCCACACGGAGATCATCGAGTGCTGCCCGGCCAGTTCGTAGTGCAGCGCCTCGAAGCCGTATTGCTGAATCTTGGCGGCTTCTTCCTTGGTGTACTGACCCTGGTGCAGTACCGGGGCATGGTAGAACTCCGCGAACGCGTCGATGAACAGCTTCCAGTTGCTGCCGACTTCGGCTTTGTAGTGGTAGACCTCGGTCATCTCGTGGAAGGGATAGCCCTCGATGCCCTTGGCCAGCGGGCCCAGGTAGTCGGTCAAGGGCGCCGCGTTGGGGTCCAGATTGACGAAGATGAAGCCTTCCCACACCTCGCAGCGCACGCCGACCAGTCCGTACTGGCTTTTGTCGACGTCGAAGAACTCGCCTTCCTGCTGGATGAAGGTGAGTTCCCCGTCCAGGCTGTAACGCCAGGCGTGGTACTTGCAGGTGAACTGCCGGCAGGTCCCGGCTGTTTCCTCATGGGGATAGTCGTTCCACACCAGCTTGTTGCCGCGGTGTCGGCAGATGTTGTGGAACGCCCGAATGACCCCGTCTTTGCCCTTGACGACGATCACCGACGTGCCGGTGCCCGCCGAGGGTAGTTCTCTGGTGAAGTAGCTGCCGGTGCGGGGGAGCCGTTCCACTCGGCCGACGTTGAGCCAGGTGCGGCGGAAGATCGCCTGCTGTTCGGCCGCGTAGTGGTCGGGGTCAATGGAATCGCTGTAGTCGACGGGTGCGGTGCCAAGCTCCGGATAGTTCGTTGTCCAGCTGCCGGCCGCCGGCTTGGTGAAGTGTGCCAAGGTCCTTACCTCTCTTTTCGGTCTTCCTCGACTTCGACGCCAAAGGTGTTCAGGCCCATCGCCAGCGCGGTGTAGCCACCGATCGTGAAAATCAGGTCCATCCGCTGCCGTTCATCGAGCCGCGCGGACAACGCCGCCCAGGTCGCATCCGACAGGTTGGTCTTCTCGTCGAGCTCGTCGACCGCGGTGAGGACCGCGCGGTCGAACTCGTCGCGCGGGTCGCCGGATTGGATTGCGGCGATGTCGGCGTCGGTCAGTCCGGCCCTCTTGCCGATGGTGACGTGATGTGTCCACTCGTATTCGCAGCCGCGCCGATGCGCGACTCGCAGGATGACCTGTTCCCGAACCCGCTCGGGCAGCGTCGACCCGTACAGCAGATAGACGCTGAACCGTAGGAACGCGCGGGTGAGTTCGGGGTGGTGCACCAGGGTGGCCAGGAGGTTTCCCGCGTCGTCGGGGTTACGCCGTTCCTCGGGCAGCATCCCCGCCACCGCATGCCGGACAGCGTCGTCCCACTGATCCGCCGGCAGCGGGGACAAACGCATAGGGGCCTCCTCGGTATGGAGAATCATATTCTCATATTTGACCAATAGATTTCCACGATCCGTCGGATTGGTCAACACCGGCAAAAAAGGTGGTGGCCACCTGCAGAAACGCGATCTCCGGCGACTGCACTCTCGTCGTCTCGGCGACGGCAGCCACCCGCAGGGGGTAGCGTGAAGATGTTGATTCTCGCGATCTGAGAAGATAATTTCCATAGTGGGGACTCACCCGCCTCGCTTGCCATGGCCCGAGGGATCCGAGGGAAAGGACCAACCGGTGAACAAAGACGACATGATTCTGATCAGCGTCGACGACCACATCGTTGAGCCACCCGACATGTTCAAGAACCACTTGGCGAAGAAGTACGCCGACGATGCGCCGCGCCTCGTGCACAACCCGGACGGCTCGGATACCTGGCAGTTCCGCGACACCGTGATCCCGAATGTCGCGCTGAACGCGGTTGCCGGCCGGCCCAAGGAGGAGTACGGGATCGAGCCGACTGGTCTGGACGAGATCCGCAAGGGTTGTTACAACGTCGATGAACGGGTCAAGGACATGAACGCGGGGGGCATCCTGGGTTCGATCTGCTTTCCGTCATTCCCCGGTTTCGCCGGGCGGCTTTTCGCCACCGAAGACCCGGAGTTCTCGCTGGCGTTGGTGCAGGCCTACAACGACTGGCACATCGACGAGTGGTGCGGGGCCTATCCGGCCCGGTTCATTCCGATGGCGCTGCCGGTGATCTGGGATGCCGAGAAGTGCGCCGACGAGGTCCGGCGGGTGTCTAAGAAGGGGGTGCACGCGCTGACCTTTACCGAAAACCCGGCGGCGATGGGGTATCCGAGCTTCCACGACGAGTACTGGAATCCGTTGTGGAAGGCGTTGTGCGACACCAATACCGTTCTCAATGTGCACATCGGCTCCTCGGGCAGGCTCGCGATCACCGCGCCCGATGCGCCGATGGACGTGATGATCACCCTGCAGCCGATGAACATCGTCCAGGCCGCGGCAGACTTGTTGTGGTCCAAACCGATCAAGGAGTACCCCGACCTTAAGATCGCGCTGTCGGAGGGCGGCACCGGCTGGATTCCGTACTTCTTGGAGCGCGTGGACCGTACCTTCGAGATGCACTCGACGTGGACCCACCAGAACTTCGGCGGCAAGGTGCCCAGCGAGGTCTTCCGGGAGCACTTCCTGACTTGCTTCATCAGCGACCCGGTTGGCGTGCAGCTGCGCAACATGATCGGCATCGACAACATCTGCTGGGAAGCCGACTACCCGCACAGCGACTCGATGTGGCCCGGTGCGCCCGAGGAGCTTTGGGAGGTGTTGTCCGCCAACAACGTCCCAGACGACGAGATCAACAAGATGACCTACGAGAACGCGATGCGCTGGTACTCGTTCGACCCGTTCAGCCACATTCCCCGCGAGCAGGCCACGGTCGGCGCGCTGCGCAAGGCCGCCGAGGGACATGACGTCTCGATCCAGGCGCTCAGTCAGCACAAGGATCGGTCGGGCTCGTCGTTTGCCGACTTTGCCGCCAACGCCAAAGCGCTGACCGGCAACAAGGACTGATCACGCCGCCGGAATGCATTGCGCCGGTGCATCAACCGACCTGAAGGAGATCCGCAGTGCCCGGCGGTGGAATGAACTTCGAGCTGACCGACGACCAGGAGCTGATCCGCAAGTCGGTCGCCGAACTGGCCTCGAAGTTCGACGACCACTACTGGATGGAAAAAGACCAGGCACACGAGTTTCCGACCGAGTTCTATCAAGCGATCGCTAATGGCGGCTGGCTCGGGATGACTATCCCCGAGCAGTACGGTGGTCACGGCTTGGGCATCACCGAAGCCACGCTGCTGGCCGAAGAGGTCGCCAAATCCGGTGGTGGGATGAACGCGGCCAGCTCTATTCACCTGTCCATCTTCGGCATGCATCCGGTGGTGGTACACGGATCCGAGGAGCTCAAAGCGCGCACATTGCCCCGGGTTGCGACGGGCGAACTGCACGTGTGCTTCGGGGTGACCGAACCCGGCGCCGGGCTGGACACCTCACGGATCACCACGTTCGCCAAGCGAGACGGCGACCACTACATCGTCAACGGCCGAAAAGTCTGGATCTCCAAGGCGATCGAATCACAGAAGATCCTGCTTCTGACGCGGACCCAGCCCTACAACGAGGTCAGCAAGAAGACTGACGGAATGACCCTGTTCCTCACCGACCTGGACCGCAGCCGGGTCGATATCCGGCCGATCCGCAAGATGGGCCGCAACGCGGTCAGCTCCAATGAGCTGTTCATCGACGACCTGCACATTCCGGTGGAGGATCGAGTCGGAGAGGAGGGCAAGGGTTTTCAGTACATTCTCGACGGCCTGAACCCGGAGCGGATGTTGATCGCCGCCGAGGCCCTGGGTATCGGGCGGGTCGCGCTGGAGAAGGCGGTCAAGTACGGCAACGAACGTTATGTCTTCGACCGGCCGATCGGCATGAACCAGGGTATTCAGTTCCCGTTGGCCGACTCGCTGGCCCGGCTCGACGCGGCCGAGCTGATGCTGCGCAAGGCCACCTGGCTCTACGACAACGGTAAGCCGTGCGGACGCGAAGCCAATACCGCCAAATACCTTTGCGCCGACGCCGGTTTCACCGCTGCCGACCGGGCGCTGCAGACCCACGGCGGCATGGGGTATTCGGAGGAGTACCACGTGTCGCGGTACTTCAGGGAGGCCAGGTTGATGAAGATCGCGCCGGTCAGTCAGGAGATGATCCTGAATTTCCTCGGCTCGCATGTGCTCGGATTGCCGAGGAGCTACTGATGAGCGGTTATTTCGATCTGTCCGGCCGCGCGGCGCTGGTCACCGGTGCCGCGGGCGGCATCGGCTCGGCGGTCGCCAGGGCTCTGGCCGAGGCAGGCGCGGCGGTGCTTGTCACCGACGTGGACAAAGACGCGGCAGCGGCTGTGGCAGAGCGGATTTCGGCGTCGGGCGGACGAGCTGAATCTGCTGCACTGGATGTGTCGGATCGCGAGTCGGCCGACGCGGCGGCAACGCAAGCGGCCGCCCTGGCTGACGGCAAACTGCACATCCTGGTCAACAACGCCGGCGTGACGCGGCCGGCGATGTTCGAGAAGACCTCCCAGGAGTCGTTCCGGCTGTTGTTCGACATCCACGTGATGGGCGCGTTCAACTGCACGCAGGCCGCAATCCCGCACATCCCCACCGACGGGACCGGGCGCGTCATCAACGTGACGTCGGCGGCCGGGTTGACCGGCACGCTCGGTCAGGTGAACTATTCAGCGGCCAAGGCCGGCATCATCGGCTTCACCAAATCGCTTGCCCGCGAATTCGCGACCAAAAACATTCTCGTCAACGCGCTGGCGCCGCTGGCGGCGACTCCGATGACCGAGACCATCCGCACCAACGAGAAGTTCGCGGCCAACATGCGCAACCGCATCCCGCTCAAGCGCTGGGCCGAACCGGACGAGGTCGCCGGGGCGTTCGTGTTCCTGGCATCGGATGCCGCGTCCTACATCACCGGGCAAGTGCTGCCCGTGGACGGCGGCATGGTGATGTGATGCCCGACTCTGCGGCGCCGCTGGCCGGCGTCACCGTAGTGGCGTTGGAACAGGCAGTCTCCGCTCCGATGTGCACCCGGGTACTCGCTGATTTCGGCGCTCGTGTCATCAAGGTGGAAAACCCCAAAGGCGGGGACTTCGCCCGGCACTACGACGACGTCGTCAACGGACTGGCCGCGCACTTCGTATGGGCCAACCGCGGCAAAGAATCAGTCACCCTGAACTTGAAAGCTGCTGCCGGACTGGACGTTATGCACCGCCTACTGGAACGGGCCGATGTCCTGGTGTCCAATCTGGCGCCAGGATCAACCGCCCGGCTGGGCATTGCCCCCGACGATCTGGCCCAGCGCCACCCCGACGTGATCGCCGTCGAAATCGACGGCTACGGCTCGGGCGGCCCACTGTCGCACAAGCGCGCTTACGACTTGTTGGCCCAAGCCGAGTCCGGAGCGTGCGCGGTGACCGGCTCGCCCGGCGCCCCGGCCAAACCCGGGCCGCCGGTGGCCGACATCAGCACCGGGCTGTATTCGGCGATTTCCATTTTGGCCCTGCTCTATTCACGTACCGGCGGCCGCGCTGTGAGCAAGGCGGTAAGCGTGAGCTTATTCGACACCATGACCGACCTGATGGGCTACCCGCTCACCTACACCCAGCATTCCGGCGTCGACCAGCAGCCGCTGGGCATGAGCTCGCCTGCGGTGGCCCCCTACGGTGCCTATCGCACCGCCGACGGACAGACGGTGGTGCTGGGCACCACCAATGACCAGGAATGGCAACGGCTTTCCCGAGAAATCCTGCAGCGCAACGACCTGGCCGATGATCAGCGCTTCGCTTCCAACGCCGGCCGGGTCGCGCACCGCGACATCCTCGACGATGCGATCGGCAGCTGGTGTGCGGGGCATGACCTGGAACACGTGCAGAAGACCGCCGATGCCGCCGGGATCGGCAACGCGCGATACAACCTGCCCAGCGAAGTCCTGGTGCACCCCCAGTTGAGCGAGCGGGACCGGTGGCGACAGGTCGACACGACCGCAGGCCCCATTCCGGCCCTGCTGCCCCCGCCCGTCATCTCGGGCTACCGCCCCCCGATGGGAGCGGTGCCCGGACTCGGGCAGCACACCGACGCAGTGCTAGCCGAACTGGGCGTCACGGACGACGAAATCAATGCGCTACGTGCAGAAGGTGCCATCGGAGCGGCTTACCGCTGATGTCCGATGAGCCTGTGCTGCTATGCAGTGACCGCAACGGCGTCCGGACGCTGACGCTAAACCGCCCGCACCGTAAGAATGCGATCAACCGCGAGTTGTGGATCGCGTTGGCCGATGCCCTGATGGCCGCGCGAAACGACCGCGGCGTGCGCGCAGTTGTCATCACCGGCGCCGGCGGCGCGTTCTGCTCGGGCGCTGACATCTCCAGTCCCGATGACGGCCATCCTGCATACAAATTACGGCTGTTGACCGACGTGGCGCTGGCGCTGCACGAACTGCCCGTGCCGACGATCGCCAAGGTCACCGGTGTGGCCGTCGGCGCCGGATGGAACCTGGCGCTGGGCTGCGACTTCGTGGTAGCGACGCCGGAATCGAGCTTCTGTCAGATCTTTTCCAAGCGCGGGCTGTCCCTGGACCTGGGCGGCTCATGGTTGCTGCCCAAGCTCGTCGGACTCCAACAGGCCAAACGGCTGGCGCTGTTGGCTGAGACCATCGACGCCGAGGAAGCCCAGGCCCTGAACCTGGTGACCTGGGTGGTCGCCGCAGCCGAAATCGACGCCTACGTCGCCGAGCTCGCCGACCGCCTGGTGGCCGGGCCGGAGATCGCGCTGGCACAAAGCAAGGCGCTGCTAAACGAAGGCGCCGACCAGACACTGCGTGACGCGTTGGCCAACGAAGCCCGTGCGCAGGTGGTCAACTTCGCCACCGCCGACGCCGCTGAAGCCTATGCCGCGTTCGCCGAACGACGGGACCCGTCGTTTACTGGTCGGTGGGCGATATCGAGATCGGAGCAAACAGATGCGTGAAACAGTCATCGTCGAGGCGGTGCGCACCCCGGTCGGCAAACGCAACGGTGGGCTGTCGGCGATGCACGCCGCCGACCTGTCCGCGATCGTGCTCAACGAATTGATGCAGCGCACCGGGATCGATCCGGGGATCGTCGACGACGTGGTGTGGGGTTGCGTATCGCAGGTTGGCGACCAGTCCAGCAACATCGGTCGCTACGCGGTGTTGGCGGCGGGCTGGCCGGAGAGCATCCCGGGCACCACCGTCAACCGCGCGTGCGGTTCTAGCCAGCAGGCCCTCGACTTCGCAGTGCAAGCGGTCATGTCCGGCCAGCAAGACGTCGTCGTCGCCGGTGGTGTCGAGGTGATGAGCCGGGTGCCGCTGGGCGCGGCACGGGCCACCGGGATGCCGTACGGACCTAAAGTCCTTGAGCGCTATGACGATTTCTCGTTCAACCAGGGACTGTCTGCGGAGATGATCGCCAAGAAGTGGGGCTTTTCCCGGACCCGCCTCGACGAGTACTCCGCGCAGTCTCACGAACGTGCCGCCGCCGCCCAAGACAGCGGCGCCTTCGACGCGCAGATCGTGCCGGTGTTCGTCGACGACACTGCGGTCACCCGGGACGAGGGCGTGCGGCGGGGGACCAGCGTCGAAAAACTCGCCGCGCTCAAGCCGGCCTTCGTCGACGACGGCGTCATCCATGCCGGCAACTCTTCGCAGATTTCCGACGGCGCGGCGGCGCTGCTGGTCACCACGTCGGCGACCGCGCTCGAGCTCGGGTTGACTCCGTTGGTGCGCTACCGGGCCGGCGCGGTGACCGGCGCCGATCCGGTGCTGATGCTGACCGGTCCGATTCCCGCCACCGAGAAGGTGTTGGCCAAAGCGGGGGTCTCGGTCGCCGACGTCGGTGTGTTCGAGGTGAACGAGGCGTTCGCCCCGGTGCCCCTGGCGTGGCTGGCCGAAACCGGCGCCAACCTCGAGCGGCTCAACCCGCTCGGCGGCGCGATCGCGCTGGGACACCCACTGGGCGCCTCAGGGGCGGTGCTGATGACTCGGATGGCACATCACATGCGCGACAACGGGATCCGTTACGGATTGCAGACCATGTGCGAGGGCGGCGGCACCGCCAATGCCACGCTAGTGGAACTGGTGGCCTGACTGATGCGTCGTGACCTGTTCACCGAAGACCACGAGGCGTTTCGGCAGCTGGCGCGCGACTTTGTCGACAAGGAGGTTGTGCCCGGCTACCCAGAGTGGGAGAAGCGTGGGCGAATGCCACGCGAAATCTTCAAGAAAATGGGTGCGCTCGGGATGTTGGGGATGGCGATTCCCGAGGAGTACGGCGGTGCCGGCATGCCCGACTACCGCTACAACATCGTGCTGCAAGAGGAGGCTGCGCGGGCGCTGGTGACACTTTCCACGGTCCGCACGCAACTTGAGGTGATCCTGCCTTACTTCCTGCACTATGCGAACCAAGAACAGCGCAAGCGCTGGTTTCCGGGCCTGGCCGATGGGACGCTGCTCACCGCCGTCGCAATGACCGAACCGGGAACCGGATCGGACCTAGCAGGGATGCGCACGACGGCAGTGCGAGACGGAGACCACTGGATCGTCAACGGCGCCAAAACATTCATCACCGGCGGTATGCAGGCGGACCTTGTGATCGTGGTCGCGCGCACGTCCACCGATCCCGACAACCGGCGCAACGGTTTAACGCTGCTCGTCGTCGAAGACGGTATGGCGGGGTTCACCCGCGGCCGCGAACTGGAGAAAATGGGCTGCAAAGTCCAGGACACCGCCGAACTGTCGTTCGTCGACGTTCGCGTTCCCACCGAGAACGTCCTCGGCGATGAGGGTGAAGCGTTCGGCTATCTGGGCCACAACCTGCCGCAGGAGCGCTTGACGGTGGCGGTCGGATCGGTCGCGCAGGCGCGCTCGGCGATCGCCGCGGCGATCGAATACACCAAGAACCGCAAGGCTTTCGGGACTCCGGTGGCGTCGTTCCAGAACACCAAGTTTGAGCTGGCCGCGTGTTCGACCGAGGTGGAAGCCGGCCAGGCGATGTTGGATCGCGCCGTGGCGCTGCACGTCGAGGGAGAGCTGTCGGCCGCCGACGCGGCGAGAGTGAAACTGTTCTGCACGGAGATGCAGGCTCGGGTCGTGGATCGGTGCCTGCAGTTGTTCGGCGGATACGGCTACATGATGGAGTATCCAATCGCCCGGCTCTACACCGACGCCCGGGTGGCGCGCATCTACGCCGGCACCAGCGAGGTGATGAAGGTGATCATCGCCAAATCGCTCGGCCTGTGACGGGCACCGCCAATCTCCTTCGTTGAGACCCTTGTCACAGCGCCCAAACCAACCTACTGTGTGTTCACTAGGTTGGTTGACCCGCGAAGGAGTCCGGTGCCGGAGACACGGCCTTACGACACGCTGCTGGCCAAGGGCGAAGACCGCAAACAGCGGATCCTCAAGGTCGCGCAGCGGCTGCTGACCCGAAACGGGTGGCGCAACACCACGTTGGCCCAGATCGCCGGTGAAGCCGGTGTGAGCCCGGCCGGCCTTTTGCACCATTTCGAATCCAAAGACCAACTGCTGCACGCGGTGGTCGATGTCCGCGACGCCGACGACGACGCCCACGCAGACCGGGCGGGCGACCTGATCGCCGAAATCGCAGCCGTCGCCGAGCGCTTCTACCGGTCACCGGAACTGGTGGGCACCTACACCGTGCTGCTGGCCGAAAACATGGATCCCGATGCCCCGCTGCATGACCGTCTGGTCAGCAGATACCAGGACGCGGTCGAGATCGTCACCGCTCTCATCCGGAGCGGTCAGGAGGCCGGCCAGTTTCGGATGGATATGGACGTCGCTGTCAAGGCAGTGCAAATTCTCGCCTTCATCACCGGAATGGAGACCACATGGTTGCTCGATCCTTCGATACCGCTGACCGAAGTGTTCAAGGAATACGCGGAGTCGCTGGCCCGCGACATGGCACCGCCGAGCACGACATGAGGTACCGACTCGACGTCGTCGCGGCGAACGTCATCGACGTGGTGCGGTTCGCCGGCGGTTGGTTGTTCGACCGGGCCATGGCCGGATGGGATGTGACGGTCCTGGTCGCCGACCACCCTGACGAACGGCCGTTGCAGATTCTGGGTGCCCAGATCATCGACCTCGAGCACGCCCTGGCGACCGTCGGGCACCGTCCGGTGCCGCAGACCCTGGCGGCCGCCGCGGATCTCATCGGATGCGATTCGCGGGTCCGGCAGGGCGTGCTGCAGGCCCTGGATGCCGGGGTCACCGAAGTCACCCTGTGGGGTGAGACATGGCCGGCCGAATTGACTGACAGCGTCGGTCTGGTCCACCACCGGCTGAGCGCAGCAGCGCAGGCCTTCAAAGCCCAGGCCCTGGCCGCCGGCTCGGTGCAGGAGCGCATTGGGGTGGTCGAGACCTTCCGCACTGGCGTGATGGCTTGTCCATCGGTCGCCGCCGACTTGGTGCCGGCCAGCTGAGTCCCGGCTTCCCCTGACGCCGGATCCCTCGGCATACCGCGTGGAGCGTGGGCGCCACATTGCTCCACGTTGACGCTGGCGACCAGCTATGGAAATGTAATATTCATCGCTGAGAGGGACGTTCTCACTAGGCGCGAACGGAGCAGTAGATGGCGCATGACTTGACCGCGATGGATTTCTTCAAGGACGAGCGTCTCGTCGACGATCCGTATCCGTATTTCGATGCGCTGCGGCGGCAATGCCCTGTCACGCGGGAGCCTCACCATGGGGTGACGATGGTGACCGGCTGGGAGGAGGCCGTCGAGGTCGCCAACGACGCGGAGACGTTCTCGTCGTGCGTTTCGGTGACGGGACCTTTCCCCGGCTTCCCGGTGCCACTCGAGGGCGACGACGTGACCGAACTGATCGAGCAACATCGCGCCGAGCTTCCGTTCAGCGACCAGTTGCCGACCCTGGATCCCCCGACGCACACAGATCATCGCGCGCTGCTGATGCGGCTGATCACGCCCAAGCGCCTCAAGGAGAACGAGGACGCCATGTGGGTGCTCGCCGATCGGGTGCTCGACGATTTTCTCGCACCTCGCGAGGGCGAATTCATCAAGGGCTTCGCCGGTCCGTTCACCCTGCTGGTCATCGCCGACCTGCTCGGCGTTCCCGAGGAAGACCGCGAGGAATTCGTCACCGGCATTCACCGCAACGCCGGAGGCGGCGTCGGCGGCACCGGTGAAAAGTCGCTGGCGCACAGTCCATTGGAATTCCTCTACGGGACGTTCGCCGAGTACGTCGAGGACCGTCGCCGGACACCTCGCGACGACGTGTTGACCGGGCTGGCCACCGCGACATTCCCGGATGGGTCCACTCCGGATGTGACCGACGTGGCCCGCGTTGCCACCAATGTGTTCTCCGCGGGCCAGGAGACCACGGTGCGACTGCTCGGCGCCGCGCTGCAGGTGATGGGCGAACGCCCCGACATTCAAGAGAAGCTCCGAAACGACCGCAGCCTGATCCCGAACTTCATCGAAGAGGCGCTGCGCATCGAGAGCCCGGTCAAGGGCGACTTCCGGCTGTCCCGCGTTAGCACAAGCGTGGGTGGTGTCGAAATCCCGGCCGGTACAACGGTGATGGTCGTCAATGCCGCCGCCAACCGCGATCCTCGCCGGTTCGAGAACCCGGAGACGTTCGAGCTCGCCCGCAAGAACGCGCGACAGCACATCTCGTTCGGACGCGGGATTCACAGCTGCCCGGGCGCGCCGCTGGCCCGCGCTGAAACCCGGGTGGCCATCGAGCGGATGCTGGACCGGACCGCCGACATCAAGATCTCCGAGCGTCGGCACGGTCCGGCCAATGACCGCCGCTACCAATACGTTCCGACCTATATCCTGCGCGGTTTAACTGAACTGCACCTGGAATTCAGCACGGTGGGGGAGGGCGCTGCGTGAAAGCCAGAGTCGACGAGGACCGCTGCCGCGGACACGGGATCTGCACCACGATCTGCCCGTCGGTGTTCGAGCTGACCGACGAGGGCTACTCGACGGTGACGGTGCCCGAGATACCCGCCGAGTTCGAAGATGCGGTTCGTGAAGCCGTCAAAGATTGTCCAGAGCAGGCCATCGAGGCAAGTTAAGGAGCGGTGCACTATGTCCAAGGGATACGTCATCCTGACCGAGGCCATCAAAGACCCGGAGGGAATGAAGGCGTACGCCCGGGCCGCGGGAGGAGCGATGGCCGGCGTCAACATTCTTGCGGTGGACACCGCGCCCAAGGTCATCGAAGGTAGCTGGCATGGCGACCAGACCGTGGTGCTGGAGTTCGAATCGGTCGACGCGGCCCGCGCCTGGTACGAGTCGGAGGGCTACCAGAACGCGGCGAAATTGCGGCAGGCTGCAGCCGACTGCAACGCGGTCATCCTCTGCGGTTTCGACATGCCGACGACGCCGGGCTAGCAGCTGATTTCGGAGCTCGTTGCGCCGGGCTCCGACAATTCCTTCCGCACGGCCGGATCCGCGCAACTATACTGGCGCCTATACTGTTAGTGTTACGGTATGGCTATGCAGCTCATCGCTGGGAGCGAGACCGCCTGATGTCGGTCGCCGGGCTGGTGTTCGATCCGTTTTCCGACGAGTTCTTCAACGGACCGTATGAGACCTATCGCCGGATGCGAGACGAGGCGCCGGTTTACTACAGCGAGCAATATGACTTCTACGCCTTGACGCGGCATGTCGATGTCGCGGCGGCGTTCAAGGATTTCGAGACATACTCGTCGGCTTACGGCGTGGACCTGGCGATGGTACGGACGGGCCAAAAGCTGTCGGCGAAGATGATCATCTCGATGGACCCACCCGAACACCGGCAGATGCGCAGCCTGGTGAACAAGGTATTCACCCCACGGGCGATCACGGCGCTCAAACCGATGGTGACCGAACAAGTCGAGCACTTTCTCGCCGCAGTAGACCCTGACGAATTCGATGTTGTGCAAGAGTTTTCGGCGTTGTTCCCGGTCGAAGTGATCACCCGGATGCTCGGTGTGCCTGCCGACCATCGCCAGCAGGTGCGGTTGTGGATCGACGAATTACTGCATCGCGAGCCGGGCCAGATCGAGATGTCGGAGTCCGGGGCCCGGGCGATGGCCGACACCTGGATGATGTACTACCAGCTCATCCAGCAGCGGCGGGCCCAACCGCAAGACGACATGATCACCAACCTGATCGCAGCGGAGGTCGAACGCGACGACGGCGAGAAGACGCGCCTCAAGGGCTCCGAAATCGCCGGCTTCGCCACGCTGTTGGGCGGCGCCGGCGCCGAAACGGTGACCAAGTTGATCGGCAATGCGGCGACGGTGTTCGCCGCCAATCCCGATCAATGGCAGATGCTGCTCGATGACCGCAGCAAGGTTCCCGCCGCGGTGGAAGAGCTGTTGCGCTACGAGGCGCCGTCACAATACAACGTGCGCCGCTCGACGAAAGACGTACGGCTGCATGGCATCACCATTCCGGCGGGCAAACCTGTCTTTCTCGTCGGCGGCTCGGCCAACCGCGACCCCGAAGCCTGGACCGCTCCCGACACATTCGACATCGACCGCGATCGCGCCGAGGCGCAGAACCTGGGATTCGGCTACGGGATTCACAGCTGTCTCGGGGCCGCACTGGCGCGGATGGAATGCGTCATCGCGCTCGAGAAGATGCTGGACTTCATGCCCCGTTACGAAGTCCGCTGGGAGGGCTGCAAACGCGTCAGCATGCAAAACGTTGCTGGCTGGTCGCACGTCCCGGTCCGGGTGCTGTGATAGTTCGTGGCTCAGTCGTCGATGTGCGTCGGCGGGTCGGCGAAACCGAGATCCCCAGGGTGCTGGTCAGGACCCATCAAATCGCAGTGGTTGGCGGGCGCCAGGAAGGAACTGGCGCCGCGATACATCAACTGGGCGACGGCCACACAACGCTGCCAGGTGCCGTCAGGCTGGACCGGTCCGTCGCACTTGCTGATAACGGGCCCGCCGTACTGACAGCCGGCGCTGGCCGGCGGCGACGACGCGATCAGCCCGGCGGCTACTAGCAAGGCGCCGAGTGCTCCGATGATGCAGCGCTTCATGGTTGTCTCCCATCACATCGCCGCTGGGGCGTGGCCGAATACTTGCGGTAGCAAATACCGTCCAGCCGGCAACCACCGACGCTACCGCTTATGTAACTGCTTTTGGCTGCCTTTGGGCTCGTGATCGGAAACCGCGATCACCGTTGAGATGGCGCGCGGCGTTGCTGTTTGAGTGAAATCACGACCCTGGATGCAATTTCAACGGATAGCCGTCGCCATCGGCTTTAGCCACGACGGGGCCGGCTGCTCCTATGCCGACGGCGCCGACCAAAAGGAACTCGCCAAGAATCTTTCAAGAGTTCTGTCGCACCCTGCGCATTGTCATCCACCACGGCCGACCTCGGAGCATGATGGAGCGCATTCGCGAGAAAAGGAGTCACAAGTGGCTCTCTCCAGAAAAGTTGCTGCGGTATGGCTCCCTCTTGCTTGCATCGTGACTGGAGCCGGCGGCGCGCTTTTGGTAGGGAAAGCCGCTAAAGCCGCTCCAGCGTTGTCGCCAATTGTGGGTTCGATCGCGATTACGCTTGTCATAGTCCTTCGCAGGCGCGGACGTCTCGACATCGCTGCGTTCGAGCCAGGTGACCGCATCGTGCCTCGTGCCGATAACACCACCAAGTCGGGCCGTCACGGCCGCGCCCGTGCTCCTAGGTCCTAACCGCGGTCACCGGCGGATCGGGTCAAGAACTCGTTGAGAAACTTCCAAGCGCTGCGCGCGAACCTTACTTGATCAATCCATCAGGCCTATTACCAGTCAACGGCAAGGCAAGGGGTATCGGGGTGAGTCGTCGAGAAAAGTTGGCAGAACGGGCGCGTCCGTACCTGGAGCCGGGTGACCAGATTCAAGCGGTCTTTAAGGCGTGGTCAGATGCATGGCGGGGTTGGCACAAAGTCATTGCCTATTGTTCTTACCTCGCTCTGATGCTCGCCCTGATGCTTTACTTTCGCCCCTGGTCGACGGTGATCTCGTACGTCTTTATCCTGGCGGTGCCGATCCTGTTCTCACTGTTGGTCCGCGTCCACCTCGTCGTGGTCACCGTGCTGGCGCTCATCGAAAATGACCAGTGTTGCTCACTGAAAGTGACCACCCTGGCGCCGTGTTCAGGGTAGCGCTAGGTGATCACCTCCCGGGGTTGGATGTGGGCGGCGTCGGCGGGGATGACGACGGCGACGACGGCAAGTTCTTGGCGGCAATGTGGGCAGTGGGCGACGCCGTTAGCCGCTGCAACGGCGTGAGGCAGGCCGTTACGGGGCTCGACGACGTCGAGGACGTCGTCGACGTCGTGGGTGAGGCCGTTCGCGACGTCGTCGCCGACGCGGTGGGTGGAGCGGCGGCGGGCGTGCCAGGCGGCTTTTCGGCAGCGAGGCGAGCAGTAGCGGCGGTTGGGGTTTCGCGTGGTGACGGTGATGGTGGTGCCGCAGCCCAGGCAGTTGGCGGTGGTCATGGTTTGGCCTCCGGGTGCAGGGCGCGGCGCAGCGCATCGCTGCGTTTTTGGTGAGCCCGCATCCGATACGACGGCCCGTCGATGGAGACCACGATGCCGGTGTGTAGTACTCGATCTAAAACCGCGGCGGCGAGCATGGGGTCGCCGAGGCGCTCGCCCCAGCCGGCGATGCCGGTATGTGAGGTCAGGATCGTCGAGGATTTGAGGTAGCGCCGTGAAATCACCTCAAACAGCGCGGTGTTGGCTTCGGGGTCGGGGTTGCGTCGGGCGTAGGCGAATTCGTCGATGACCAGCAGCCGTGGGCCACAGAGGAACCGCATGCAGGTGGCCCAGCGGCCTTCGAGCGCGGCCTTGTGGCAGCGTTTGGCCAGATCGTCGGCGGTGGTGAAGTAGACGCGGTGACCGGCTTCGGCGGCCGCGCGGGCCAGCCCGATGGCCAGCATCGTCTTGCCGGTGCCGGGTGGACCGACGAAGACCACATTGCCGGCGTCGTCGAGGAACCGCAGCGAGGCCAGCTCGCGGATGAGTTTCTCATCAACGCCGGGCTGGGCGGTGAAATCGAACTCATCCAGACGCGATTCGGTGGGCAGACAAGCAAACCGCAACCGTGATGCCAACCGCCGCGCCTGGGTGGTTTCGACTTCGACGGCCAGCAGCTGCTCGAGTGCGGCCACCATGGACAGGTCCTGGCCGCGGGCGTCATCGAGCATCCCGGGCAGCGCCTCGGCCGCCGCGGAGAGCCGAAGAACATGCAGGTGATCGCGCAACCGCTGGTAGGTGGCGGCCTCGCTGCTGGTAGTGCTCATCGGGCCTCACCGCCGTGCCGACGAGCCCCCATGGGTCGAGCCGCTGCAGCGTAACGGGCGAAATCGGCCACCACCTGCTCGCCCTGTAGCGGCTGGTTGTTTCGCCGGATACGGTCGGCCTCGGCCAGCGCGTCTGCCGACGGTGGGCGCCGGTGTTTGCGCCGGCACGCTGGCCGGTCGGCGAAGTTGGCCAACACCACCTTCTCCAGGGCGGCCACATGCTCATCGGCGAGCACCATCGCGCCGGCACCATCGGGAGCACGGCGATGCCGGGCCAGCACCACCCCGGTGTCGGTGACCACGTCCACGAACAACTCCCCGAGGCGGTGGCGCACCAAAAGGCGCCGCCCGGTGTGACCGGGTGGCACCGAATAGCTGTTGCCGCGAAACGAAATCCGCGCCTGGTTGCTCACCGTGCGCCCCACTTCCAGCACCGCTGGGTAGTGCGCCGGCACCGGGCGTAATCCCTCCGCATCGGCCAGCGCTCCCACCGTGGTGGTGATGCCGTCGTGGACCCGTTTGCGGTTATCCAGGCGCACGCACAGCCGATCCAGCCCGGCCTGGGCCTGGTCCTGGGTCACCTCATCACCCAGGGTGCGCCACCAGCGTTGGGCGATCACCCCGGCGGCCTTTTCCACCCCGCCTTTGCGCCACGGGTGATAGGCCGGGCACAGGTCGATCCCGACGGCATAGTGGCGGGCGATCGGCCCAAAGGACACCTGCAGACGCCCGGACTGCGGCTGGACCACCGTCGACATCCGATCAAAGCGCCACCGCCGGGTCAGCCCGCCCAACCGGCGCGCCACCGCATCCAGGCCCTCGGCCAAGTGGGGCTGATCGGTGCGCTCGGTCAGCCAGCCGCGCCAGCGGCTCGAGTGCGCCAATGTCCCGATCAGCACATAGGCTGTCTTGCCCCAGCCCCACCCGACCGGTGGATCGGGCAATTCCAGCCAGTCCCATTGGGTTTCATCACCCGGCGGATGGTCAATCACCCCCCGATCAGGGCTGCGGTTCTGCTTGCACGCCGCGCATACCGGGCGCAGCGCGCGCTCACGGATCGCCCGAGTGAACGACGGATACGATCCCGCATAGCCCAGCGCGGTGACCTCGTCGAACAACGTGGTCGCCCACAGGTGCGGATCGGCCGCCAGCCGCAGCCGACAGTATTCGACATACTCGGCGAAAAGGTCCGGCGCCGAGCTGGCCCGCACCCCCGGAGTGCGTTCTCCGGACAAGTACTGGCGCACCGTCACCCGCGTCACACCCAAATGGCGGGCGATCGCGCTGATCGTCCAGCCCTGCTTACGTAATGCTTCTGCTTCCACAACCAACTCCCATGCGAGCATCTGAGGCGCGGCCCCTTCCAATGGCTTCCGGATTCCGACACCCGGAGCCTGGAAGGGGCCCACCTACAACCGGCGGATCTCAAACGGCAAGTCGCCTAAGGGAGTGGTCACTTTCGATGAGCAGGACTGGTCACTTTCAGATGAGCGGCAGCAACCGACCGGTCAATCGTGGTGCTCGATATCTCCAGGTGGACGCACCGGCCCACCCGCCTGCGCCTGCGTCGTCCGCGTGACTTCTACTTCGGCCGACTGTCGGGGCTCACCAGCGGAAGTTTCGTGCTGGACAGCACCAAATACCAGGTGAACCGGAATTTCTACAAGGACGTTGCGGCCGCAGATGCCGCGCTACCCAAATGACGCAGTAGGGCGCGACTGCCGCCCCTGAGACAGCAACCCCGAAGCCGGCCGCCAGCAGGGCTACTGCCCCGATCCGGCTGGCCCAACAGTCTCGCGCGCCGTTCCAAGGATCCGCCAAGGCATCTACCGCACCCTTACCTTTAGTGCATTCGGGCACTCGAGAAA
>NZ_JCALCK010000013.1:0-104637 GCF_059812285.1 Mycobacterium sp. NGS62
TCGCGCACCGTGTCGGCGCGCCGCGCCGTCACCACGACCTGATGGCCGTTATGCAAGGCCGCCCGGGCGATTTCGCGACCGATACCGGTAGAGCACCCGGTAATCAACCAGCGAGCCATCTCAGTTGGTTCCCTCGGGCAGGCGACGAAGATAGGCCGTTCGGCGGGCCGCCAGCTGGGCCGCCCGTTCTTCGAAACCCACCGAACGCAAGTGCGGCACTTCGCTTTCCAGTGCGTCGAGCTTGACCACCCGCCCCCGCGCGCCGAGGTCTTCGTTCGGTCCGTCGGCGCCAAACTCGGCCATCCGCAGCGTCAATATCCCTTCGGTCAGGCCGTCGGAGTCGATCCAGTTCGCCAGTCCCGGATCGGTCGCGCAGATAACGTAGGTGTACGTGCCGTCATCGTTGGCCACGGACTGGGCCTTGTTCAGGCTGCCAGTGCGGTCGACGATATCTAACGTGGTGCCCCAGATATTGCTGAGCGGCACCGTGAAGTACTCGGCGCCGCCGTCGCTGACGTCGACAACGAACGCCTCATCCGGGCCGAGGTCGAACCGGCCCATCACATACACCTGGTTGCGCATGGCACCGACCTTGTCTGCGGTCCATGCGAGATTGAAGTGATTAGGCGGCATCTTGTAGATGCCATGGCTGAGCTTCCCGCTGAAGTCAGCGAAATACGCCATCATCGCCGCGGTGGCGTCGGCTTGCTCGTCGACGGTACGTGGCGGCACCGATGGGGCGGCGCCGATTCGCTCCACCGCAAGATGATTGGGATCGTCACGATCCCAATTCAGCAGCACATCACGGATATAGAACTCGTGCGCTGCCGCAGTGGACTGCACGTGGTTGGGCCGCCCGTTGGCCGGCTCCGAGTCGACGGTGATGGTAAAAGACCCATCGGAATCCACCTGCATCGTCCGCCCATTCAGAACGTCGACGGTTCCCATGTTCGCGTCCCACAAGGTGAAGTAGTTCTCGACCATCCGGTGCTCGCCGACGCGGCCGCGGATCTCGTAGCGTTCATCGCCTGATATCGGGATCACCCGGTAAACACTGTCGGGATTGTCGATACCCCAACGCGTTCCGAGGATGGCGCGGCCAGCGACCGGATGTGCCAGCCGGGTGATGCAAGTGACCTTGGGGCGCAACGTGTCCTGGTTGGACGACCATACGGCAGCCGAGAACATCACCTCGGCGAAGGCGGCCTCAAAGCGTGCCCGCATCGCGTCCGACGGCTTGGCACGGCCAAGCCAGTTCTCGGCGACACTGCGGTAGGCGGCCTTGACGGTCGGGTGTTCGGTCAACTCCAACGCGGCCAACTCGTGTTCGTGTTGGGTCGTCGTGGCAACCGGGTGGTCAGTCACTAACTCCTCCTTGTACTGCGGTACGTGGCCGGAACCGCGTGTTGTAGGCGGCGAAGCGCTCGTCGATCTGGGGCCCACGAAGACCGTAGGTTTCGAGGGTATAGGTGGGTCGGTTCGGCTCGCGGGGTCGGACGGCGAGCCATCGGTGCATCGCGTTTTCGGCATCGGCGGTCAGGTCCACGCCGACGGCCTTATAGACCCGAGCGACTTGGCGGACCGGGTCGGCCAGCAGATCGTCGAACTCGATGTCGGTGACACGGTCGGCCTCGTCTGCCCAACTGGCCCGGGTGGCCATGGCCTGGTCATTGGTCCCACCCATTCGCTGTAGCCACTCGGCACCGACGCGGTGCAGATCGACGGTGTCTGCGTGCATTGCGTGCAGGGTGGCGTTCAGACTCGCGCCGGAAGCTATGGTGTCGCGCGGTTCGCGATGCATGTGCACGATGTGTACGTCGGGAAACTGTGCGCGCAGCGTTGCCAGATAGCCGAGGTGCGCGGGCGATTTGAGCACCCAGCGCTTCGTAGCCGTGCCGCGTTGGTGCTTCTGCCATTGCAAGAACTGGAGCATGCGGTGCAAATAGCCGTAGGCGGGGCTGAAGTCCTGGGTGTCGATCCAGGATCGGTACACCGGCAGGTGCGCCCCGGATTCCGGTACGTGCGACAGGAAGGCATCGGATAAGAAGACGATTTCCTCTTCGGGCTCGCGCGCGTACATCGGGTGGATCGCGAACAGGTCAGGGGCCAGCTCACGTGTCTTCGCCTCGCGGGCTTCGCTGATCGCAATGCGCGGGTCTTCGCCGCGGAAGTGATAGCCCAGCTTCGGTGCGACTTCTACGACCTCCCATCCGTAGGCACACTGAAATCGCGGATCGGCGGCCAGTAGTCGCTGTACCAGTGTGGTACCGCTGCGCATCATGCCGGTGACCACGATCGGCGCGACGATCTCCTCGTCGGTGATCTCCGGATACCGTCGGATCCATTCCTGTGCCCGTAGCCGCATCCGCAGACTGTGCACGAGTCCTGACCGAAGAATGTATGCTCCGACCTCGTTCAGCGGCGCGGCTGTGTAACTGTCCAGCAGTACCTCCATCGGTTCCTCGAACGGTGAAGGGCCCCAGTCGGATAGGTTTTCCTTCAGCACGGCCGTCGACATCACCTGTGCTGCACCGAAGCCGGAGTTGGCCATCGGTTAGAACTTCAGGTGCCGGCTGGTGTCGCCGACCTGGTCGACGAACATGATGCGGGTGTCGAACCACCACATCCCGTCGATCCGGTGAAACGTGTCGCGATAGCGGCCGGTGACGATCACCTGTAGCGGCAAGTCGGGGGTTGCCTGCGTGACGGTGTAGTAGCAGCGGCTCTCTGCGGTCCCGGCGGTCTCGTCGACGATGATCTGCACATTGCTGGTGTTGTGCTTGGTCTTGGGCGTGCCGTCGTCATAGAGCCGAGTCGCCATCTCGTACATCTTCCGGACCCCAGCCGTACCGCTGAAAATGGTCTCCGGCGGGCCGTTCTCGATACCGCAGATCCGTCCGTGGGCGAACAATCCCGCCACTCCGTCCAGATCGCCCGCGTCAAGCCGCTCCGCGTAGGTATAAATCAGGTTCTCGATCAGGCGGGCGCTGTCGGTCATGTCACGGAATGGTGTTGCGGCAGCGGAGTTCGAACGACGTCTGCATCGACTGAGCCTCACATCCCAGTGAATCCTGTTTCGACGTAACTAACCAGCGACAGAACGCTCTGTCAATCCCGCGTCAGCGGCACGGAGCGACGCGGCTACTCTCGACACGTGGCTGCACAGTGGTCGCCGACGCGACTTGGAGATCTGACCGGCAAGCGGGTCATCGTGACGGGCGCAACCAGCGGCGTCGGCCTGGGTACCGCCCGTGCCCTCGCCAACGCGGGCGCGCACGTGATCATGGCGGTGCGCAACACCGAGTTGGGCGCACAACGCGCCGCCGAGATCGGCGGCGCGACGACCGTGCTCAAGCTCGATCTGGCCGACCTGTCCTCGGTACGGGCATTTCCCACACTGCTCGACGGCGACATCGACGTGCTCATCAACAACGCCGGAGCGCTGACCGACCATCGGGCCGAAACCGCCGACGGCTTCGAAATGACCATCGGCACAAACTTTCTGGGCCCCTTCGCATTGACCAATTTGCTGTTCGATCGACTGCGGTCACAGATCATCAACGTGGGTTCGGATGCTCATCGAGGCGCCCAACTGCGGGTCGAGGACATGCATTTACGTCAGCACAAGTGGACGGTGATGGGCGCCTACGCCCGATCCAAACTCGCGGTCATGCTGTGGGGCCTGGAACTGGATCGCAAACTGCGCGCGGCGGATTCACCGATCGTCACCCAACTGACCCATCCCGGCTGGGTGTCGTCAAACCTGTCGCAGGTCTCTGACAAACCGCTGCTGGCACTGGCGGATCGCGCCGTCAAGGCGGTCGCCGGCGTGTTCGGCAACGATATCGACGCGGGTGCGGCGCCCACGCTGTATTGCATCAGCGAACCCATCCCGCCCGGAAGCTACGTCGGTGTCGACGGCAGATTCGGACTGCGTGGTGGCCCGGTGCTGATCGGCCGCTCGGCCCTGGCGTGTGATTACGAGGCGGCCGCCCGGGTCTTCGAATTCGCCGAGCAGGAGACCGGCACCAAGCTGCCGGTCTGACCAAGCTAGCCGAACCAACGGTGGGTGACGTGGACGACAACACCATGTGGGCACATATCGACGCCGAGCGCGCAGGCGTCGCCGGCATGCTAGCGGACCTCTCGCCAGCACAGTGGATGACGCCATCGCTGTGCGACGGCTGGACGATTCGCGATGTCGCGGTGCATCTCACTCAGGCACACGTGAGCCTGGCTCGCGCCATCACGCTTGCCGTGCGATCGGGTTTTCGCTTCAACACCGCGACGTACCGCGCGGCAGTCGAGGATCCCCGGACCCCCGAGCAGGTTGTGGCGGCGCTTCGGGCGATGGTGGGATCGCGGCGGAAGCTGCCGGTCGCGTTCCCGCTGCTCGATGTCCTTATCCACGCCCAGGACATCGCCATTCCATTGGGGATAGAGCGGCCCATGCCGATCGATGCCGCGATCGACACCGTCGAACGCTTGTGGGCCATGCGGTTTCCCACTAACCCGCGACGGCAGTTCAGCGACGTTTCGCTGCGCGCAACCGATTGCGAATTTCAGGTAGGGCACGGGAAGCGCATCGACGGACCCATCAAGAACATCGTTCTTGTGCTTGGCGGCCGCAAAGCTGGGCTGACTGGATTGTCTGGTGCCGTCGACGCGATTCGATTCGACGTCTAGCGCTTCAGCTGAGCTTTGCGCGCACCCACTGGATGGTGCCGAGGTTCTTGGTCCGCACACTGACGAAGCCGCGGTCTTCCAGGAGGTTGCCGAGCTCGTCGTCGTCGAAGCCGTGGGCCCCGGCAGTGGGCAGCATCCGCAACAGCCGGCCGGCCCGCCCTGCGGTAGGGACCATCACCGCGAGTCGCCCGCCGGGCCGCAGCACGCGGCCCATCTCCGCCAAGGCCGCCGCCGGGTCCGGTATCAACTGCAGGACGGCCATCGAAACCACCGCGTCCACCGTGTCGTCGCGCAGTGGCAGTCGCTGTGCGTCGGCTCGCAGAAACCCAACTTGTGGCCCGGATTCGGCGCGCACCGCGCGTGTCAGCATCGGCTCGGACACATCGACCCCCAGCGCCAGTCCACCGGGGCCAGCGGCCCGGGCCAGCGAGGCGGTGACATTGCCCGGGCCGCTACCGACGTCCAGAGCAGTCCCGCCGGGCGGAATGTTCAACCACTCGACCGGGTGCTGCCAGGCTGTGAGCAGCCGACGTGCCACCGCCTGAGCGTTGTCATAGAGCATTGACCCGATCCGTGACGCCCACACCGCCTGGATCACACCGGTGTTCTTCGGTGCGACCGCTGCCGCAGGTTGGTTGCCGAGCAGATCGAGATAACCGTTGCCGACGTCGGGTTCGGCTGGGGGATCGATCAGCAACTCCAGCGCGCGGCGCAATGCCGGCGACAAGGCGTTATTGGAATCGGCCATTGGCAATCCTTCGAAAAAGAAACTCGTTCGCAGCCTACGCGCGGGGCCGGCCTCTGCCAGACTCACAACATGACCGCGGTGCATCGGTTGCTCGACGAGTACCGGGCCTCCGGACGCATCTTCACCGCGAGTGGAGTTTCGTCGTTCGTGCTCGACGACGGTCCCGGGGATGCGCCGCCAGTGGTGTGCGTGCACGGGGTGCCGGCGTCGGCGTATCTGTACCGCAAGGTGATACCAGCGCTGGCGCGGCACGGGATGCGCGGCATCGCCGTCGACCTGCCCGGGCTCGGCCTGGCCGACCGGCCGGACGATTTCGACTACAGCTGGAGCGGTCTTGGCCGGTGGCTGCTGTCGGCGATCAATGCGCTCGAGTTGGACCGCTTCCATGTGGTGCTCCACGACATCGGCGGACCCGTCGGCTTCGAGCTGGCGCACGCGGCGCCGAACCGGGTGCTGTCGATGACCTTGCTCAACACCATCATCGCCGTGGAGACCTTCCACCGACCGTGGCCGATGGAGCCGTTCGCACACCGCGGTCTCGGCGAAGCCTGGCTGCAATCGATGCGCATTCCGGGCGCCTTCGAGTCGATCATGCGACTGGTCGGGGTCAGTCGACAGGTGCCGATCAGCGAAATCACCTGCTGGAAGCCGTTGTTGTTCGGCGACGACGGCGGTCGGGCGTTTCTGAAGATCATGCGGGGCTTCGAGCTGACGCCGGAAAGCCAGCGCCGCTACCTGGGCGCCGTGCGCAATGTCGGGTATCCAGTCCAGATCATCTGGGGCGTGCGGGACCGCATGCTCAATTGGCACCGGCACGGCGTACAAGCCCAGCTGGCAACCGGCACCCAGAGCGTTACCTTGTTGCCCGCCAAGCACTTTCTGCAGGAAGACTGCCCGGAAGAGATCGCTGCGGGGGTGCATCGGTTCATCGAGCGGAGGACCGATGAACGTGGCGGCTAAGGCCATCGATCGGCTGGCCAACCCGACGCGCATTACGGATCTCGACAGGTTGCGCAGCGCCGTATCGGGTAAGACCGTCCTGGTGACCGGGGCGTCCTACGGCGTGGGCGAGGCCACCGCCCGGCGGCTAGCCGCCGCCCAAGCGACCGTGCTGGTGGTTGCCCGCTCGGCGGAACGACTGACCGATCTCGTCGCATCGATCACCGCCGGCGGTGGACGAGCATGCGCCTACCCGACCGATCTGACCGACGAGGCGGCCATCGACAGGCTCGGGGAACAGATCGCCGACGAACATGGCGCGCTGGACATCGTGGTGAGCAATGCCGGTAAATCGCTGCGCCGCTCGCTGCACCACCAGTACGACCGACCGCATGATTTCCAGCGCACCATCGCGATCAACTACCTCGGCCCGATTCTGCTTCTGCTGGCGGTGCTTCCGGCGATGCGTGAAGCCGGCGGCGGGCATATCGTCAACGTGTCCAGTGTCGGCGTCCGCGTCCCACCCGGGCCGCAGTGGGGCGCCTACCAGGCGTCCAAAGGAGCGTTCGACCTCTGGCTGCGCAGCGTCGCACCGGAATTGCACGCCGACGGCGTGGAGGTGACCTCCGTCTACTTCGGGTTGGTTCGTACCAGGATGATCGAGCCGACACCGATTTTGCGCAGGCTTCCGGGGCTGCACCCCGACCAGGCCGCCGACGTGATCGCAAAAGCCGTGATCCAACGGCCCCGCACGATCGCGCCGGCCTGGACCGGGCCCGCCGAATTGGCGTCGGTGGCGTTGGCCGGGCCGATCGATCGGGCCGCGCGGCTGTGGTCCCGTTACGTCGTCGATTCGGGGCAAGGCCGGCCATGCCGGTCCTAAGCGTGGTCGGAGGCGCCGGTCGCGCGCTGTTGCGCTCTCGGCTGCTGATCCCGCCCGGTCCGGTCGCAGCGGCCCGGCTGCTCAACGAGGCGCGGCGAGGCGGCACCAATCCCTTCACGCTGCTAGCGGTCACCTCTGCTCGCTGGCCGAACCGGACCGTGGTGATCGATGATGACGGCCCGGTCAGTTATCGCGAAATGCGTTCCAGCGTCGAGGCGTTGGCCGCGGAGCTGTATCGCCGCGGCGTGCAGCGCGGTCAGGCGGTCGGGATTTTGTGTCGCAATGGCCGCCGATTCGTCCAGTCGGTGTTCGCGGTCGCGCTGGTCGGCGCTGACGTGGTGCTGGTCAACACCGAATTCCGCAGTACGGCACTAGCCGCGGCGTTGAGCGCGCACGACATCCAAACCGTGGTCTGTGACGCCGAATTCATCGAACAACTGCGCGCTACCGGTGAGTCGGTCACGGCGGTCGACCCGACGGCGATTCAAGCTCACGGGTCTGGTTCGCGGCCCACAGTGGCGCGGGCCGGCCGGATCGTGTTGCTGACCTCCGGCACGACCGGCAAACCCAAAGGTGTGCCCCGGGCCCCGCGGATCAATCCAGGGGTGCTGGGCGTAGGCGTGACGATCCTCGATCGCACCGGGCTGCACACCGGAACGCGAATGGCGGTGGCCGTACCCATGTTTCACGGGCTGGGTTTCGGCATGGTGATACTGACTGTGGCCCTCGGCGGCACGATCCTCACCCGCCGGCGCTTCGATGCCGAGGCAATGTTGGCGCAGGCGTCGTTGTATCGCGCAGATGCGTTTACCGTCGTGCCGATCATGTTGGCGCGCATTCTGGAGCTGCCGCGATCCGTGCGAGCGCGAAATCCGCTGCCGTCGCTGCAGGTGGTGCTATCCAGCGGAGCGCGGCTCGAACCGGGCCTGGTGCGCCGGTTCAGCAAGGAGTATGACGACGTGCTCTACAACGGTTACGGGTCCACCGAGGTCGGCATCGGTGCACTGGCAACACCCGCCGATTTACGGGACAACCCCGAGACGGTGGGCAGGCCGTCCATCGGGTGCCCGGTGCGCATCTTCGACGACGACGACAAGCCCGTCGGTCCACAGGTCATCGGACGGGTCTACGTCGGCGGCGAGCTGACCTTCGAGGGCTACACCGGCGGATCGACCAAAGCCGTGCTGGACGGCATGACCAGCACCGGCGACATGGGTTATTTCGACGACTCGGGGCGGCTGTTCATCGTCGGCCGCCAAGACGACATGATCGTGTCGGGAGGAGAGAACGTCTATCCCCGCGCAGTGGAAAACGCGCTGGCTGAACACCCCGGCATCGCGGACATCGCGGTCGTCGGCGTGCCGGACGAACAGTTCGGTCATCGGTTGGCCGCATTCGTGGTGCCGCGGGAGGACAGCGACATCGACGAGCCGGAGGTGCGGGAGTATCTGAAAGACAAGGTCTCTCGCTTCGAGCAGCCGAGGGACATTCGCATCGTCGGCGCCATTCCGCGTAATCCGGCCGGCAAGGTGCTGCGAAACGAACTGCCGCAGGTCTAGTCGACGACGCGCAGCGGCGGCGGGGGCGCCTCGTCGTCTTCAACCGCCAGTTCGCCATCGGTGGTCTTGATCAGCCAATTGGGGGCCACCACCGAGACAGCAGTGGCCGCCGCGGTGGCACCGGCCACGCCCGTCCACGCCACCGGCCCCAACGGCGTGCAGCCGAAGAAGTGGCTGACGCCGGGGGTTTGGACCACGGCGACCAGCACGGCCGCGCTGCCCAGCGCCGTCGCCACCACCAGTGGGCTGTGCCGACGCGCCAGCAGCGTCTGCGCCAACTGTGTGCTCACCAGGGCAGTCAAACCCATTGTTGCGGTGCGTCTTTGAGTGCCAGGCGTCCAGCGTCCGATCGCCCACGCGGCGGTGGCACCGGCGGCGGTCACGCCGCCGCGGGTCAGGATCTGCCGCATCAGCGGCACGTCGAGCGATGGTGTCGGCTCGGTGAGTATCGCGCGCTGGTACGCGCGCCGCGTAACGTCCAGGTCCTGGTCGCTTTGATCGACGGTTTCCTCGGGCTGCGGGTACTGCGGGGTGACGGCCACCGCAAGGGCGGGGAACATGTCGGTGAGCAGATTCACCAGTAGCAGCTGGCGGGTCCCGACCGGCGCACGGCCGGTGCCCAACGCGGTCCCGATGATCGTGAACACCACTTCTCCCACATTGCCGCCAACCAGGATGGTGAGCGCATCGCGCACCGCGCCCCACATACCGCGGCCCTCGACCAACGCGTCGAGCAACACACCCAGGTCGTCTTCGGTCAAGACGATGTCGGCGGCGCCGCGAGCGGCCGACGATCCGCGTCCGCTGACCCCGATACCGACGTCGGCGACCCTGATCGCAGCGGCGTCGTTGGCGCCGTCGCCGACCATCGCGGTCACCTGCCCGCCGCGCTGTAGCGCGGTGACGACTTGCACTTTCTGTTCGGGGCTGACCCGGGCGAAAACCTGGACATCCGCGGCGAATTCAGCGCGGGCATCCTCGTCGAGAGCGGCCAGTTCGGCGCCGGTGACCACCCGCACGTCCTCTGGCAGACCAAGCTGGCGGGCAATCGCCCGTGCGGTGACCGGATGATCGCCGGTGATCAGCACGACTTTGCGCCCGACCTCCTGCAGCGCTTCGATCAGTGGTTGGGCCGACGGTCGTGCAGTGTCGGCCAGGCCGACGTAGCCGATCAACTCCAAGTCGCGTGCGGCAGCGTCGACATCGTCGGCGTCGGTATCGGCGTCGTCGGTCGCGTCGGCGTCCCAGTGTCGTCGCGCTACCGCCAGCACCCGCAGGCCTTGCTCGGCAAGGTTGTGCACCAGCGACTCGGCATGGCGGCGATCATCGTCAGGGTCGTCGAACCGGCAACGCGGCAGGATCTGCTCGGGTGCTCCCTTGAGCACGAGTGTCGGCGCATCCCCGTTCATGCTGCCGATCGCGGCAGCGTAGCCGCGGCTGGATTCGAACGGCACCTCCGCGATCGTGATCCATTCGGAATTCGCCTGTTCTGGAAGCGAATTCGCCGCGGATAGGACCGCTTCGTCGGTGGCGTGGGCGTGACCTTGCCCGTTCTGGGGCGTCGGGCAGGCCAGTGCGGCGGCCCGGATCACGCCGGCAGCCCGCGGGTCGGCGGGGTCCGGGAATGGGCCCTGCGGGTGAGTGGCGGCCGGTACGGCGCGGACCACGTGCAGATGGTTCTCGGTGAGCGTGCCGGTCTTGTCGAAGCAGACCGTCTCGACGCGGCCCAGCGCTTCGATGGTGCGCGGAGCTCGGACCAGCACTCCGCGCGCCGACAGCCGGCGCGCCGCCGCGAGTTGGGCGAGCGTGGCCACCAACGGCAGGCCTTCCGGGACGGCGGCCACGGCGATCGCGATGCCGTCGGCGACGGCTTGGCGCAGCGATGCCCGGCGCAACAACGCCAACCCTGTCACCGCGGCTCCACCGGCCAGCGTCAGCGGCAGCACCTTGTTGGTCAGCTCCCGCAGCCGTGCCTGCACCCCGGCCGCGGATTCGACGTCGGCGACTGCCGCGAGAGCGCGATGCGCGGCAGTGGCGACACCGGTGGCCACAACGATCGCGCGGGCATGTCCGGCCACAATCGTGCTGCCCTCGAACAGCATGCTGGCCCGGTCCTGATCGGCCGCGGCGACGGGTTCCACCTGCTTGTCGACCGGCAGCGATTCACCGGTGAGCAACGACTCGTCGACCTCGAGGTCCTCGGCCACCAGCAGACGCGCATCTGCCGGCACGACGTCCGGAGCGGCCAGGTCGATGATGTCGCCGGGCCGTAGCGAACTTGCGGGCACGGTGACGGTCCGGTCGGCGTGGCGCGCGGCCTCCAACCGGCGCCGCGACGTCGCCACCACCGGGACGACCACGCGGCGGGCGAACTGGTCCTGCTCGGCGAACAACTCGGCTGCGGCGTCCTCGGCGCGCAACCGCTGCACACCGCCGACGAGCGCGTTGACCGTCATCACCCCCGCGACCAGCAGGGCGTCGACGTTGCTGCCCACAATCGCCGACGCCGCGGCTCCCACCGCCAAGATCGGTGTCAGCGGATCGGACAGCTCGCTGCGGGTCGCGGCCAGCAACCGTCCCACGCCCCGGGCCGGCTGGCGCAGCGGCGCGAGAAGCGGGTTATAGGACAGGTCGTCGAGAACGCGCCGCCACGGCGGCGCGCCCGGTTCGGCGGTCAACGGCCGCGACCGACTGGCCAGCCGCGAATACACGATCTCGGGGTCCAGTGCGTGCCAGGCGGTCAACGGCTGCGGGGTGGGATCGGGCAGTCGCAGCACATTGCCGGCCGCCAGGGCCCCGGACATCAGCGCGGTGGCAGCGGCGGCGTTGACCGGATTGAGCCACCGCCGTACCGCAAGCGGGCTGCCGCCGCGCGGGTCGCCGGTGACCACCAGCAGCCCGGCCAGGGTGCTGCCGCCCTTGGCGAGTCGCACGGCCGATTCGCTGGCCCGCCGCGCTGCGGGAACGGCCGACAGGATCCGGACAACCGCGGCCAGATCGGTACCGGTGATGATGTCGGCGGTCCACGGGGTGGCCGCGGCGGGATCGTCGAGAGCCACCCCGACATCGGCGATCGCCAACGCCGCCAACGTGTCGGTCGACGCGAAGTCCCGGTGCAGCGCGGTGACCAGCAATACCGGTCCCCGGTCGGCACGCAGCTCACGTACCAGTGGCAGCAGCGGAGTCCCGCATGGATGGGCGGTACCCACGCTGGCGGCCAGGTCCTCGGTGCCGGCTACATGCCGAAGCACTACTCGGGTGCCCGTCCGCTGCGCGGTTTGCAGCAGCGGGATCGCGTAGGGATCGACCTCCCATGCCACGTCGACGCTGCCCACCTGCTCGCCGTCGACCACAAGATCGGCACGTTCGAGGCCCTCCGCCGGCGCCGCCGACGGCCCCCTGGCCGGAAGCCATCGCAGCCGCGCCCCGGTGGCCGGCAATTCGTCGGGGTCGGGATCGGGCGCCTGCTCGCCGTGCAGCAGCGCGTCGGCCACCTCATAGACCCGGTCGTCATCCCACCCGGCGGCATGGCCTTGCGCCCGCAATACGGCGCGGGCGTCACCGCGCAGCGCCGCGCCGTCGATGAGGATCACTTTGACCCGGTCGAGCCGCCGCAGGGCTCCCGGGTCGGGAACCAGCTGGCCGGCATTGGCCAACCCGCGGCCCAGGATCGCGGCAAAAGTCTGCCGGCCGAAATGCGCTGCTTTGGGGATGGCCGCCAGGATCGCGTCGGCGACCTCTTCGGCCCGTCCGCCGGCCAACAAGGCACCGGCGGCGGCGACCAGCGAGGCATTCGCCGCCTGATCGGCGTATTCCTCGACCGGCCCGGCCATGGCTCCCTTCGCGGTGTCGATCGCGGCGTCGATGGCGGCATCGACCACGACGTGCGACGCCTCGCCGGCAGCCGCGGCCGCCCAGTTGTGCCGCGGTACGTGTGAGCCGGACCCGGCCGATGAAATGACCGGAACAACCGGAGCCTGAGGCCGATCGGGTGAGGCGAGGTCGGGCTCGCGCTCGCGCCACGTGCGTCGATGCGCCGCCGCCTCGGAAATCTGCAACCCGCGTTGCGCCAAATCGAGCAGCGGTGTGCCCACCGATTGGCTCAGCCCGTGCGCCACTGCGGTCGAGGCGCTGAGCGCGATATCGGTGCCCACCCGCCCCAGCCGTGACTCCAACAGGGAAACCAACCGGGGTTGGTGGTTGATGACGGCCGCCGCGGCCTGGGCCGTTCGCGGTGCGGCCGGCAGGCGGCCCAACCACCCGGCCACCACCGCTCCGAGTGCCACCACATCCATCGCCGCGGCGGTCAACGGGAGAAGCAATGCCAGCGGGTCACCCGGATCGGCGAAGACCGCGGTGCGCGGTGACCGCGGACCGGCCGCGGCGCCGTCCACCGACGTTGCGAGAGTCTCGCGCACCGCTTCC
This sequence comes from Mycobacterium sp. NGS62, assembly GCF_059812285.1. Classification (NCBI taxonomy): domain Bacteria; kingdom Bacillati; phylum Actinomycetota; class Actinomycetes; order Mycobacteriales; family Mycobacteriaceae; genus Mycobacterium; species Mycobacterium sp. NGS62. The sequence goes on from NZ_JCALCK010000013.1 coordinate 13,241, forward strand.
CAGATGCGGTCACTGTCTGCGTAGGTCTTGTGTTCGACGACCAGTCGGCCCAGTGCGCCCTCGACATGGGCAGCAACGACACCCGGGATCGTGCGCACCGCGTTCTCCACCGCCGCGGCGTGTTCCTGCCAGCGGGTGAACGGCAGTAACGGATCCAGGTCAAGATGTAGCCGCCGCCCGGTGTGCCAGGCCACCGAGGGCTGGGCATCGTTCGGCTGCGCGCCGTTACCGGAGTCGCCCGTTCCGAGCACCCGACTCGTCGACTGACTCACCGATCGCACGACGGGGGCCGTCAGCATGTGAACCGCACCCGCCGTCATCGCCGCACCCTGCACTCCAGCCCGCAGCATCCGGCCTGCTCCGTCGGTCATGCCACCAACCACAGTGGCCACGCCCGGAACCCTCATCCCGCTACCCCTAGATCACATTTGCGCGCCCGTGAGAACCCACGACGCTTACCCCGCACTCTCCATAGATAGTCCTCGAGCAGCACATGTGCCGTTACAGCTCGACTCCGCCGTCAGTTCTTGACCCCCACGGTGATCAAATCCGAGAGGATCTTGGTCCACTTCGGCCGCCGCACCCGGTGTTGCTCACTGATGGTGAATCCGGCGTTCTCGAACAGCCCACGCATCTCCGGCGGTGACGGGTTGTGGGAGGGATTCCACCGGTTGGCCGACAGGCTGTGCAGCAGCAGCGGCTGTCGCGGGCTCAGCGTTGCGACCGCCGCCAGTCCGCCGGGCGCCAGCACGCGGTGAAACTCGCGCAATGCCGCCGGCTGGTCGAAGAAGTGAAACGCCGAGGTCGTCACGACCGCGTCGAGCGCACCATCGTCAAACGGAAGATGCTCGGCCGGTCCTTTCAGCCAGCGCACCCGGTTCGACCGCGTCCGAGCCTGCGCGAGCATCCCGTCGGACATGTCGACGCCATAGACTTCGTCGGGGCGCAGTTCACGCTCGATCCGGTCGGCCAGAACGCCGGTGCCGCAGGCGATGTCAGCCACTCGACGACAACGGTGGGCAACGAGCTGCTCGATCACCTCGTCTTGGGCCGGCCGGTAGACCCACTGCTGCAGCACTGGCAGGTTGTAGGCGGGTGCTGCGAAGCTCCAGAACCGGGTGACGGTCTCGTTGAAACCGCGTCGTCGAGCCGTGGCCATGATTCACCCTACCCAGGTGCGGAACTCGCCACCTCGCTGAGCCAGGCCAGCAGCCGTCGCCACAACAGCAGGCGCGTCGATGCCATGTTGTGGCAGTGCGCGCTACCAGGAACGATGAACGTGGTGATGTCGGGGCTGCGACTGTAGAACTGCGCCTCGACCCGCGGATCCGGTGAGACGTCGACCTCGCCGTAGCCGAGGAAAACCGGCACTGCTACCGACGCCGCTTCCTCGGCGGCCACGCCCGGGATCGCCGCAGCCGAAAAACAGCGCGGTGCAACCGATATCGTCGTTGAGGTATCTGCGGTCAACACCGCAGCCGGGACGTCGGCGAGGTGGAACCAGCTCTGTAGCCAATCGCGTGAGGTTTCCGTGTACTGCTCGGGAATCATTCCGGCGAACTGCTCGATGAGCATCGCGCGTCCTTGGGCGGTGCCGGCCGCCGCGATGAAGTCCGGGTCGAGGTTCAGTGGTGCGACATGCTGGTTGGTGCAGCCGAGGATGGCCAGCCCCGCGTAACTGGCGGCGGCGGCCTGCTGCAAGATCGCCAGATAGCCGCCCAGAGAATGCGCCACGGCGACGGGAGGTGCTGTGCTGTGGGTGATTTCGGGCAGGCCGGCGACCGCGCAGTTTAATGCCGCCGCGATATCGGCCAATGCGATGTCACGGGCCGGCCGGGTGCTGTCACCGGTGCCGAGCGGGTCGATCGCTACCACCGAACAGCCGCGCTGGACGGCGTAGTCGGCGAAGTTGTAGCCGAGATGGCCGGGCACGTCCAGGTGCCAATAGGCCCGGTTGTATGTACCGCCGGGCAAGCAGACCAGCACAGTTGGGTTCGGTGTGGCGGCGGAGTAATAGGTTGCGGCCAACGAGGCCGGTTCGCCGACCGCATCGGTCACATCGAGGCGCAGCGGATGCGCAACAGGGGGACACGACGGTCGCATGCGGGGATGCTATCGGGTATGGCGACCAACACCGATCGCTATCGCATCGCGCGGGACCACGTCCTCGCCGGTAATGGACCCGACGGCGCGTTTTCCTGGCCGCAGCTCACCGGCCGTTTCAACTGGGCGACCGACTGGTTCGACGCAATCGCCCGGGGCAACGACCGCACCGCGCTGCGGATCGTCGAAGAGCACGGTGCCGAGCAACTGATCAGCTTCGCCGAGTTGGCCGAACGCTCTGACCGGGTCGCGGCATGGCTGGACGGTCTCGGCGTCGGTAAGGGGGACCGGGTCATCCTGATGCTCGGCAACCAGATCGAACTCTGGGAATCGATGCTGGCCGTCGCCAAGCTCGGGGCGATCATCATGCCGACCACCAACGCGCTCCAACCGGCGGATGTCGCCGACAGAGTGAGCCGTGGCGCGGCGCGCGCGGTGATCGCAAACACCGCCGACACCGTCAAGTTCGACGACGCCATCGGCGGCTACACCCGGATAGCGGTGGGCGCTCGGGTCGACGGGTGGCATTGCTATGCCGAGGCCTCCAATCTGGGCGGTGTGCATTCTTTTACCGCACGCACCGACGTCAACGACCCGCTGTTGATCTACTTCACCTCCGGCACCACAAGCACACCCAAGCTGGTGCAGCATTCGCAGGTCAGCTATCCGGTCGGGCATCTGTCGACGATGGCGTGGATCGGGCTGCGACCTGGCGATGTGCACATGGCCATCGGTTCACCGGGTTGGGCCAAGCACGCCTGGAGCTGCTTTTTCGCGCCGTGGATCGCCGAGGCGTCGATCTTCGTCTACAACTATCACCGATTCGATGCCGCAGCGCTGCTGACTCAGCTGCGTCGCGGGAACGTGACGACGTTCTGTGCGCCACCGACGGTGTGGCGCATGCTTGTTCAGGTCGATCTGGGTGCCAGGCCCGACCAGCTGCGAGAGATCGTGGCCGCCGGTGAGCCGCTGAATGCCGACGTGATCGCGCAAGTGCAACGCGCTTGGGGACTGACGATCCGCGACGGTTACGGGCAGACCGAGACCACGCTGCTGATCGGAAACCTTCCGGGCCAATCCGTCAAGGCCGGTTCGATGGGACGCCCGCTGCCCGGTGTGCCGGTGGCATTGGTCGATCCCGTCAGCGGGCAGCCCGCCGACGAGGGCGAGATCTGCCTCCAACTGAGCGCTCAGCCGGTCAACGTGATGACCGGCTATCTTGGTGATGCGCAACGCAATACCGCGGCAATGGCCGGCGGCTACTATCACACCGGTGACGTCGCGCGTCGCGATGCCGACGGCGCTATCACCTACATCGGTCGCACCGATGACGTCTTCAAGTCGTCGGACTACAAGGTGTCGCCGTTCGAACTGGAAAGCGTGCTCGTCGAACATCCCGCGGTCGTCGAAGCGGCGGTCGTACCCCAGCCTGACGACACCAGGTTGTGCGTGCCGAAAGCCTATGTCTCGCTGGCCGTCGAATGGGAGGCCAACGCCGACACGGCCCGAGTGATCATGGAGCACGTGCGCGACCGTGTTGCCCCCTACCTGAAGGTGCGGCGTATCGAGTTCTTCGAACTGCCGAAGACCATCTCCGGCAAGATCCGCCGGGTGGAGCTGCGCCGCCGCGAAGAGGCCCTGGCGGGCGGGCCGATCACCACCGAATACCGCTACGAGGATCTAATCCGATGAAAGCCTATGACGCCGGTCCGACCGATGTCCCGATCCTGGAGGAGACAATCGGGGCTAACTTCGAGCGCACCGTTGCGACGAAGCCCGACGCCGAGGCGCTGGTGGACGTCACCGGCGATCGGCGATGGAGCTACGCCGAACTCAACACCGAGATCGACCTGATAGCACGGGGATTGATGGCGCTGGGCGTGGCGAAAGGTGAACGCGTCGGTATTTGGGCGCCCAACTGCGCCGAGTGGGTCATCGTGCAGTACGCCACAGCCAAGATCGGCGCCGTTCTGGTCAACGTCAATCCCGCCTACCGCACCCATGAACTGCGCTATGCGCTGAATCAGTCCGGCGTGCGCACCCTGATCGCGGCCACGGCGTTCAAGAGCTCGGACTACCGCGGCATGATCGAGGAAGTGCGCCCGCAATGCCGGGATCTGCAAGACGTTCTGTTTCTCGACACCGACGACTGGACCAGGTTGCGGGACGGGGCCGAACGGTGCACCGACCATGAACTGCGGACGCGGCTGCGCGCGTTGCGCAACACCGACCCGATCAACATCCAATACACCTCGGGAACCACCGGCTTCCCGAAGGGTGCGACATTGTCGCACCGCAACATCCTCAACAACGGATTCTTCGTCACCGAATTGCTCAGCCTGGGCCCGGCCGACCGGCTATGCGTTCCGGTGCCCTTCTACCACTGCTTCGGCATGGTGATGGGCAATCTGGGCTGCACCACCCACTGCGCCACGATCGTCATTCCCGCACCCGGTTTCGACGCCGAAGCGACACTGACCGCCATTGAACGCGAGCGCTGCACCGGTGTCTACGGCGTACCGACGATGTTCCTCGCGATGCTGGCTCACCCGGCCTTCCCCGGCACGGATTTGTCGTCGCTGCGCACCGGGATCATGGCGGGGTCGGTGTGTCCGGTCGAGGTGATGAAGCGCTGCATGGCTGAAATGAACATGGCCCAGGTCGCCATCGCCTACGGCATGACCGAGACGTCGCCGGTGTCTTGTCAGACCCTTATCGACGACGATCTGGACCGGCGCACCGCGACGATCGGACGTGCGCATCCGCACGTCGAAATCAAAATCATCGATCCCGACACCGGCGACGTCGTCGACCGGGGCCAGCCCGGCGAGTTCTGCACGCGCGGCTACTCGGTCATGCTGGGCTACTGGCGCGAGCAGGACAAGACAGCCGAAGTGATCGACGCCGACGGGTGGATGCACACGGGCGATCTCGCGGTCATGCGTGACGACGGCTACTGCCGCATCGTCGGACGCTTGAAGGACATGATCATCCGCGGCGGTGAGAACGTCTATCCCCGCGAAATCGAAGAATTCCTCTACACCCATCCCGACATCGAGGACGCACAAGTCATCGGCGTGCCCGACGACAAATACGGCGAGCAGATCTGCGCCTGGATCCGGATGAAACCGGGACGCGCCCCACTGGACGCCGCAGCCATCCGCGCCTTCGCCACCGGCAAGCTGACCCACTACAAGATCCCCCGATACGTCCACGTCGTCGACGAATTTCCGATGACCGTCACCGGCAAGGTCCGCAAAGTCGAGATGCGCGAGGAAAGCGTGCGGTTGTTCGCGCCCGAGTAAGCCTCCTTCCGCGAAGCCGAAGCCAGGGCTGCGATCTTGCCCCGATCACGACCCTGGCTTCTGTCTGGCGGTGCTCGCTTGGTTGACTTCTGGGATGCCGTTGCTGTCGCTGCCCTTTATTGCCGACCCCATGGCACGACTATTCGCCGCGGTGGCCGGTGGCACCACGCCGCCCGCGGAGCTGCGGTTCGACGACATCCCGGGACACACCAGGGACGCGGCGATTCCCAGCCGTCATGGACCACTCCCGGCGACGATCTACCTTCCATCCGCCGATGCCAGGCCGCCGGTATATGTCAATGTCCACGGCGGAGGATTCGCCGTCGGCCATCCCGAGCAGGACGACCCGTGGTGTCGCTACCTGGCTGCCCACGCCAAAGTCGTTGTGATCAACCCGGATTACGCATTGGCGCCCCAGCACCGCTTCCCCGTTGCAGTCGAACAGATCTACGACGTGGTGGCCTGGGCGGCGTCGCCTGACCGGGATTGGGACGGCACCCGGCTTTGCGTTGGTGGCCAGAGCGCCGGCGGCAATCTGGCCGCCGCAGCCGCCCGCCTTGCACTGGAAAACGGTGCTCCGAAGATCAAACTGCAAGTGCTGCACTACGCGCCGGTGGATCTGGTGACGCGGGCCAAACACAAGCACACACCCGCGGGTCGCAAAGCGGTCTTCCAGCCGTGGATGGGTGACATCCTGGACGCCGCGTATATCCCTGACCCGCTGCAACGGCGTGATCGGCTGGCGTCACCAGGATGGGGAACCAACGCCGACAACATCGCCGGTATCGCGCCCGCAGTTGTGGTCACCGCGGAATTGGACCGCCTGCGGGACGAAGCTATCCACTATGCGCGCAAACTCGAGTCCGCCGGTTCGCTGGTCGAGCACTACGACGTCGGCGGAGTCGACCACGGCTACAACATCCTTGGTGACTCAACGGACATCACCGCCAAGATGTACGACTTCATCGCAGGCCACGTCGTCGCCGCGGTAGGTTAGCCCATTGTGAGCTGGTGGATCACTCAGGTCGAGCGGACGCTGACCGAAGATGTGCCGGCGACGCCGGAGCAAGTTCGCGACTTCTATGTGGATCTGAACAACATCAGAACAGTGCACCCGCTGGTCGTTGCGGTACGCACGACACTGCATCGCGAAACCGACGACGGCTACGAACAGGTTTACCGGGTGACCGATCGAATCCCGCTGGGGCGGTTGAATCTACGTGTCAGTTACTGGGCACGGCTCCAGGTCCCCCGCCGGGGCGATGTGATCACCGAAGCGCGGCAGTTCCCGCGGGTTCGCCTGGGCGGCCGGGTGTCCTTTGAGTCGACGGCTACCGGCACTCGCGTCATCGAACGCATCCAGATCGCGGCGCCCCGTCCGCTGGCCGCGATCACCACGTGGGAAGCAGTCAATGCGCACATCGCGATGCTGGCGGGCATCCGCGACCACTTTCAGCCAGTCGCCTGAAGCGCCAGCCGCAGCTCGCGCTTCAGCACCTTGCCGTAGCTGTTCTTCGGCAACTGTTCTACAACCACATACCGCTTCGGGCGTTTGAAGCGCGCGATGCGCTGCAACAGATGTGCATCGAGTTCGTCGGCGTCTGCCGAGCCGACGACGAATGCGACCACGATCTCACCCCACTCCGGGTCCGGTGCGCCGACGACGCAGGCCTCCGACACCGCGGGGTGCTCCAAAAGCGCCTCCTCCACCTCGCGCGGATAGATGTTGCTGCCGCCACTGATCACGACATCCTTCGAGCGGTCACGCAGCGTGAGGCAGCCTCGCTCATCGAACGAACCCAGGTCACCGGTATGCAGCCAGCCGCTCTGCAACGTGTCGTGAGTGGCTGCCGCGTCGTTCCAGTAACCGGACATGACGACGTCGCCGCGGCAAACGATCTCACCGATTTCTCCGGTATCCGCGGGTGTACCGTCGTCGCGCAGCACTGCGACCTCCACGCCCGACCGCGGATATCCGACCGAACCCAATACCGCGTCGTCGACCATTGCGTAGTCAGTGCGGCGTAGGCCGGTGATGGTCATCGGGGATTCGCCCTGGCCGTAGATCTGCGTGAAGATCGGCCCGAACGCCGCGATCGCCTTCTTGATGCCGTCCACGTACATCGGACCACCGCCATAGATGATCGTTCGCAGCTGACTCGGACGCGCGCGGCCGGTGTCCGTCAGGCGCTGCACCATGGTCGGGGCGAGAAACGCGCTGCAACCCGGATGGTGGTCACCTAGATCCAGGAACTCGTCGGGGTCGAAGCCGCCGCTTGCCGGCACTACTTGGCGGGCCCCGCGCAGGACGTAGGCCGGGATGTAAAGCCCGGAGCCGTGTGACATCGGCGCTGCATGCACCAAGCTGCAGTTCTCGTCGGGGCTGTCGATGTCGGCGAGGTGGGCCAGAGTCATCGCGGTCAGGCTGCGATGGGTGAGCATGGCGCCCTTTGCCCGGCCGGTGGTGCCGCTGGTATAGAACAGCCAGGCCAATGCCGATGGATCTGTGTTCGGCGGCGTCGCGGCTGAAGCAGCTATACGATCCGAATAACCTTGGCCACCAATCGTTTCGATTGGAACATCGCCGCTCGGGGCAAGCTGGGCTGCCACGGTCGCCGAGGCGAAAACCTGGCAGATGCCGCCGTCGTCGAGAATCTGCATCATCTCCCGCGGGTGCAGCTTGTAGTTGATGGGGACAGCGATGCACTCGGCGGCCCAAATCGCGAATAACAGTTCGACGATCTCCGGACGGTTTTCACTGACAATCGCAATTCTGCTGCCGGACGGGCAGTGTGCCTGCAGCGAACCTGCCAACTGCAACACGCGTTGCCGCAGTTCTCGCCAGCTGCAGAAGCACCGCTCGCCGTGATAGACCGCCCCGCGATCCGGAAAGCGCCGCGCGGCTTGGTCCAGCAACGCGAACAGATTCACCGAGCCGTCCATTGCGAGGTCAGTGCGACCTCCGACAGGTATTTGGTGGAGGACCAGCCGCCATCGACCACGATCGTCTGGCCGTTGATGAAACTGCCGCCCGGAGAGCACAAGAACGCGACAGCACTGGCAACGTCGTCAACCGTGCCCAGCCGCTGATGCGGCGTCATCTCGAGGTTCATACGGCGGAATCGCTCGTCCTGTAGCCGCTGTTCGGTCATCGGCGTCTGGATCACCCCGGGCGCCACCGCGTTGCAACGAATTCCTTGCGACCCGTACTGGCAGGCGATGTGGGTGGTCAGCGCGGTCAGACCACCTTTCGCCGCCGAGTAGGGCCCGCCGCGAAGCCCGCCTACGACCGCGAACGTCGAGGTGATGTTGATGATGGCCGAGCCGGGCTGCATATGCGGCAGGACATCCCGGGCCAATCGGAACGGCGCACGCAGCATCACGCCCAGGAAGTAGTCCAATGTCGCGTCGTCGGTTTCGTGCAGCGGCGTGGGGCTGCCCACCCCGGCATTGTTGACCAGAAAGTCAATGTGCCCCCAGCGGTCGACAGCGGTATCCACGATGCGGCGCGGCGCGGCGTCCTCGGTCAAGTCGACGGCAACGGTGGCGATCTGGTCCGAATTTCCGACGGTGGTAGCCAATTCGGCGAGCTTGTCGGCGTTTCGCCCCGTCGCCAGCACGGCCATGCCCATCTCGGCGAATTTGGTCGCGCAGCCAAATCCGATGCCGCCGGTGGCTCCGGTTACGATCGCAACCCGCATGTCACTGCTCCGTACTCATCAGTGCCGCCTTGATCTGATGCTTCAACACCTTGCCCGCGTCGTTTCGGGGTAACTGCGCCCAGCTGACCACCTGCTCAGGCGCTTTGAACGTCGCCAGCCCCCGCTCCTGCAGAAAGTCGCGGAGTGCGGTGACGTCGGGCGCGGGTGGATCGGAGGGCACGATGACGGCGCAGGCGCACTCGCCGGTGCGGTCGTCGGGTAAACCTACGACGGCGACCTCGGCGATGCCGGGATGGGTGATCAGGATGTCCTCGATCTCCTTAGGGGCGATGTTTTCGCCGTTGCGGATGATGATGTCCTTGGCGCGACCAGTCACCACCAGGTAGTCATCATCGACCCAGTGCGCGAGGTCGCCAGTGCGGAAGTAGCCGTCGGCATCGAAAGCCTCGGCCTCGTCTTCGGCATGCAGATATCCGATCAGCATTTGCGGCCCGCGTGCGCGGATTTCGCCGTCGCGGAGCGTGATCTCGGCGAAGCCGGCGTGGCCGTCGGTAACCGCGGCCTGCTGGGCGTCGAGTGGCGAGCCGACCGTGGTCACGGGGACCTCGGTTGAGCCGTATACCCGGGTGACGACGGCCTGCTCGAAATAGGCTGCGGCGCTCTCGATCAGTGGCGGTGGCACCGATGCGCCACCGCAAACGAACAGCCTCAAATCCGGCAGCCGGGTATCGGCACGCCGCGCGGCCGCAAGTATCTGCTCCAAAAACGGTGTCGCGCCGGCAATGTGGGAACAGCGCTCGGCCTGCATCAGCTGCACGGCGGCGTCGGCGTCCCAGCGGTCCATCAGCACCGCTGTGGTACCCAGTATCAGCGGGCATTCGAAGGCGTAGATCGAGCCGCCGATGTGCGCGATCGGTGACGGCACCAAAAACGTGTCACCAGGACGTACTTGCCAGTAGTCACGGATCTGGCAAATCAACGCGTGCATCGAGTTATGACTGTGCAGAACGCCTTTCGGACGACCTGCCGTTCCGGAGGTGTACAGGACCATGCGTACGGCATCCGGGTTCAGCGCCGGCAGCGCGGCAGGTGGCGTCTGATGGTGCAGCAACGACTCGAACGAGGTGTGAGCACCGTCGCCACGCTCATGTACCGCGACCACCTGTGGGGGAGAATCCAACTGGGCCGTCACCCGATCCAGCATCGACAGATAGTCGTGGCGCTCGGACCCACTGGGCACGAAGACCATTCGACTGCCGCAGTCTTCGAGGATGAAGGTCAGCTCACGATCCCGCAGGGACGGCAGAATGGGGTTCACCACCATTCCGGCGATCGTCGCGGCCAGGTAGATGACCGTGGCCTCGTGCCAGTTGGGCAGCATGAACGACACCACGCTGCCGACCGGCATCCGCTCCACCATGGCCTGCGCGAGCGCCGTCGATTGGGCGTAGAGCGTCCGGCAGTCCAGCCGAGTTTGCCCGTCGACCACCACGATTCGTTGCGGTGTGCGCTGCGCGGCCTCGGCCAGCGAATCAGCCAGCGTGTCCGCGACCCACCACCCGCGGGCATACATGTCCGTCGCGCGCGCGTCGTCCCGGCGGATTGTTCGACCAGCGATCATGTTTGCGATCACCTTAGCCCCGGACACGTCGCATCGTCATCGAGTGGCGAAAGCGCGCTGCCGGGTGGGTATTGATGGTGACCTGCGCGACGTCGCCGTCCGACGTGGTGTAGGTGCGGTGCACTTCGAGCCCCGGTGTTCCGGCGGCGACATTGAGCTCGCCGGCCAATGCCGGTGAGATGAGCACGGCGGCGATCTCTTGGCGTACCTCGACGATGCTCAGCCCGAAGAGATCTTCGATCAGCGGGAAGATCGGACCGGTATGGCGTTGCAAGAGTCTGCCCACGGCGGCGAACGCCCGGTTGATGTAGTACTCGGTCCGGCAGACCGGGAACTCGGCACCCTCCACCTGACGGAAGCCGTACACGGCCAGCCATTCTTCTCCGCTGATCAGGCCGGTCCGGGTTGCCAGCTCGCCGTTGATCACCATCATCTTGGTGGAATCGATGGCGAATTGCGCTCCAGTGGCAAACGCCAGCAGGTCATTGATCGACACCACGTCTTGCATGTAGGAGTCGGAGGACGGCCGGGGAACGACGAGCGTGCCGGCTCGCGGCCGGGAGGCGACGAGGTTGTCGTCTCGCAGGCGTCTCAACGCTTCACGGATGGTGTACCGGCTGACCGAGAACCGTTCGCACAGTTGGTGTTCGGTGGGAAGCTGCGATCCAACCGGATAGACCCCGTCGACGATCTCTTTGCGCAGGGTCCGTGCGACCTGCAGATAACGATGGTCGGTTGGTTGAGTGTCAGGCATGGTGGTCCACTTGGCGCAGGGCGAGCACGCTGCCGTCGCCATCGGCTGACAGATAGAGCGTGCCGTCTGATCCGGCGGCGATACCGGCGAACGGGCCTTGAGGGCCGGAGAACGGTGGCATGCCCCGCAGCGGTTTGGGCACCACGCCCGCGGGCGGGCCGACCGGCAAGTCAGCGGCGATCGTGCGACGGCTGCGGTCCTGAAGATCGAACGCGATCAGCGCCTTGGCGCCGGCGTCGACGACATACAGCTGCCGGTCGTGCACCAGGATGCCCTGGGGCCGCTGTAGACCGTCCAGCATGGTTTCGGCGCGGGATCCGTCGAGCTTGACCACTCGCCCGGCACCCGCTTCCGAGACGAGGTAACCGCCGTCGGGTGCGATCGCCACACCGACCGGCTCGCGCAAATCGGAGCCGATCACCGCAATCTGGTCGCCGCGGATCGACAACACCCGCCCCGTTCCGAGTTCGGCGACCACGACGACGTCGTCACCGGGGCCGACCACCACGCCGTAGAGCTGATCGAATCCGTCGGCCAGCACTGCGGTTTCGCTGTCGCCCGGCCGATACCGCGCAACCTGTCCACCCGAGGTGGTGACGACAAACTCGCCCGGGCCCGTTGCCGTCACACCGCGCAGGAACCCCGGGTAGCCGGGGGTGAACAACATGCCCACGGTCCGCAAATCGCCGGCACGGCCCAACGTATAGAAATACGTGCCGTCGGCGATGTAGAGCTCGCCGTCAGCGCCGACGGTCAGATCCAATGGCCAATTCAATCCGCCGGGCAACACGGTCTGCGTCCGGCCACCGTCGAGGACTTCAGTGATCTCGCCGGTGAAATTCGAAACGAACAGCCGGTCGCCCACAAACGTCAGGTTGTCCAGGCCCGGGTTGAGCGTGGCCAGCACCGTGGAACCGCCGGTGCGCGGATCGATCCGCAGCACCTGGCCGCTGTGCACCTGAGTGGAGACGAGCTGGCCCTGGCCGTCGAACTTCACCGCATCCGGGACGCCGAGACCCGCGGCGACTCGCTGCGGCTCGCCGCCCTCGGGGTCGATCCGCCAGATCTCATTGGCGCCCATCACCGGGAAATACAGCAAGCCGTCCGGGCCGACCTCCATGGCATTGGGCGACGGCACATTCTCCAGCAGCACTCGCGGTGCACCGCCGTTGAGGTCGAGTTCGAGCAGCCGTCCCCCCTCGCGGCATTCGCCAATGAACAGCCGGCCCTGATGGAATGTGATGCCGTTGGCCGAGGGGATATCGTCCCGCAACACTCGGGTGCGCCCGTCGGCGCTGCGCGCACTGACCCGGCCGTCCATGACCTCGGTGGCGTAGAGATTGCCGCCCGGATCGAAGGCCACATCGTCGGGAGCAATGATGTCTCCGCCTTTGGCACTGACGGTGCTCAGTTGCCCGGACCCAATGTCAAGGGCGCTGATTTGGCTGCCGGTCACTTGCGCGATGTAGACCCGGCCGTCGGGGCCGGTGCGCAGGCCGTTGGCGCCGAACAGTCGACTCGGCGGCGTGAGCCGGTCCAGCGTCCAGCCTTCGGCGAGGCCGGGCACAGTACCGACCGGATAGCGGCCGTCTTGCAACGTCATCGGCGATGTTCTCCTGGTAGTCGGTGGCTGGAAGGCTAGCAACCACAATTGGTCCATACAAGAGGCTCGCTTGCCGCGCATTAATGCTGTTGATGTCCGGCCAAGGCAGCTTCGACCGCCATCCACCGAGCGCAAAACCGCATCCTTGACCACGCAGCACGACTGATGAATCATGTTCTGCGTAACTTAGAATCAGATTCTCAATGGGTAGCGGGAGAAAGCATCTTGTCCAGACAATTGGCGGTCAAAATCTGGCGAACCGGAGCGAGCTGACCATGGCCGTGAAGGTGTACGAGCGGATCCTCGACCTTTTCGAGGCAGAGGGCATCACCACGCTCTTCGGCATCCCGGACCCGAATTTCGTTCACCTGTTTCATGCCGCGGAAGAGCGCGGCTGGGATGTCGTGGCGCCCCATCACGAGGAATGTGCCGGGTTCATGGCCGACGCGGTGTCGCGGATGACCGGAAAGCCCGGCCTGTGCATCGGCACCCTGGGGCCGGGCCTGGCCAACCTGGCCGGATCAATGATGTGCGCAAAAGTCGAGAATTCGCCGGTCATCTTCTTAGGCGGGCAGCGGGCCCGCATCACCGAGCAGCGGGTGCGACGCGGCCGCATCCAGTTCGTCTCTCAGATCCCGCTGCTGGCGCCGTCGGTGAAGTACGCGGCCAGCATCGAATACGCCGACCAGACCGACGAGATTGTCCGCGAAGCGCTGCGCAGCGCACAGACGGGCACACCCGGCCCGGCCTACATCGAATACCCGGCGCACGTCATCCTCGAAGAACTCGACGTGCCGGCGCCGTTGCCGCCGGACGCCTACCGGCTGGTCAACCAGGGCGCCAGCGCGCAGATGGTCGACAAGGCGGTGGAGCTGATCAGAAAGGCCGATCAGCCGATTCTGTTGGTCGGCCACGCCGTGCAATGTGCCCGGGCCGGAGAAGCGGTGGAGGCGCTCGCCAAACTCGTGAATTGCCCAGTGATCCAGACGTCTGGCGGAACCGCGTTCATCAAGGGCATCGAAGATCGCACCTTCCCCTACGGGTTCTCGCCGTCGGCTGTCGAGGCGGTGGTGCAATCCGATCTGTGCATCGCCATCGGAACCGAGCTCGGCGAGCCGGTGCACTACGGCAAGGGCCGGCATTGGGCCGCCAACGACGGCAGCCGGAAGTGGATCGGCGTCGAACTCGATCCCAAAGCCATCGGCGTGAACCGGCGGATCGACGTCCCGCTGGTCGGAGACTTGCGGGCAATCGTTCCGCAGCTTGTCGAGGCCCTCAAGGATTCACCACGCAGCGCCTCAGCCGAACTCGACGACTGGGTGGCGCGGGATGCCGCACGCATCGCAGAGCTTGGGAAATCCGCCCCGTCTGGAACACCGTTGCACACCGCACGTTTCGTGGTCGAAGCGACAAAGGTCTTCCCTCAGGACGGGATCCTGGTCCGTGACGGCGGCGCCACGGTCATTTTTCAGTGGACCTATTCGCAGGCCAAGCCGCACGACGTCATCTGGAACCAGAACTTCGGCCACATCGGAACCGGCCTGCCGTATGCCGTCGGGGCGTCGGTTGCCGACGGAAAGAAGCGGCCGGTCATGCTGCTCACCAGCGACTCGTCTTTCATGTTCCATATCTCGGAACTGGAAACCGCTGCGCGCCTGGGTCTGCCACTGGTCTGCGTGGTGGGCGTGGACCACCAGTGGGGACTGGAGGTGGGCGTGTACAAGCGCACCTTCGGCCAGGGATCGCTCGAAACCGGCGTGCACTGGAGCAAGGATGTGCGATTCGACAGGATCGCCGAGGGCTTCGGCTGCCACGGTGAATACGTCGAACGCGCCGAGGACATCGGGCCGGCGATCGAACGGGCTTACGCCAGCGGCAAAGCCGGTGTCATCCACGTGCCGATCGACCCCAAGGTCAATTCCGAGGAGATGCCCAGCTACGACGAATTCCGGACCTGGTACGCCGAAGGAACCCAGTGATGCGTGAATACCTCAAGCTCTACATCGACGGCCAGTGGGTCGAGCCGGCCGAGCCGAACATCGTCGACGTCGAAAACCCAGCGACCGAACAGGTTTGCGGGCGGGTAGCGCTTGGCTCCAGCGCTGATGTCGACCGGGCGGTCGCGGCGGCCCGGCGGGCTTTCACCAGTTGGTCGGTAACCAGTAAAGAGGAAAGGCTCGACGTTCTGGTTCGGATTCTCACCGAATACCAGCAGCGCGCTGACGATCTCGCCTCGGCGATCACCGAAGAGATGGGCGCGCCGGCCACACTCGCTGCCGGTCCTCAGGTCGGGTTAGGACTCGGGCACCTGAACACCTCCATCGACGTGCTGACGTCGTACACCTTCGAAGAGCAGCGCGGTGCGACGCTGATCGTCAAGGAGCCGATCGGCGTTTGCGGCCTGATCACGCCGTGGAACTGGCCGATGAACCAGGTTGCCGTCAAAGTCTTCCCAGCGCTGGCGACCGGCTGCACGGCAGTGCTCAAGCCCTCGGAGATGGCACCGTTCTCGGCCCAGATCTTCGCCGAGATCCTGCATGCCGCAGGCGTTCCGGCCGGCGTGTTCAATCTGGTGCAGGGCGACGGCCCGGGCGTGGGCGTAGCACTCGCCGGTCATCCCGATGTGGACATGGTGTCGTTTACCGGCTCGACGCGGGCCGGCATCGAAATCGCCCGCAACGCTGCGCCCACCGTCAAGCGCGTCACCCAGGAGCTGGGTGGGAAGGGACCCAACATCGTTCTCGATGACGCGGCCTTCGCCGAGCACGTCAGCGCCGGCGTCACCAGCATGATGAGTAACTCCGGGCAAACCTGCAGCGCGCCGTCGCGCATGCTGGTGCCCAACACCCGGATGGCCGAAGCCATCGACATCGCCAGGGAGGCCACCTCGAAGCTCACCGTCGGCGACCCCGCTGCAGATGCCGCGTTGGGCCCTGTGGTTTCCGGGGCCCAGTACGAGAAAATCCAGGCGCTGATCCAGAAGGGTATCGACGAGGGCGCCACCCTGGTCACCGGCGGCACGGGACGCCCCGACGGACTGGAAACGGGCTACTACGTCAAGCCAACGGTTTTCGCCGAGGTCGGCAACGACATGACGATTGCCCGTGAGGAAATTTTCGGGCCGGTGCTGTCGATCCTGGGTTACGACAGCGTGGACCAGGCCGTCGAGATCGCCAACGACACCGAATACGGCCTCGCCGGCTACGTCGCCGCCGACGACGTCGAGAAGGCTCGGGCAATTGCGCGCCGGCTCAAGTCGGGATGGGTGGTGATCAACGACGGGTTCGATTTCCACGCGGGTTTCGGCGGCTACAAGCGCAGCGGCAACGGACGCGAATGGGGCGAGTTCGGCTTCGACGAATACCTGGAGACCAAGGCGATCCTCGGCTACGCACCCGAAACCGCCGGCTGAAAGCAAGCCATGGGTAACCTCCTGAATCTCGAGGGCCGCATCGTCGTGGTGTCCGGTGCCGGTGGTGGCGGTATCGGCACCACCGTGACCGCCATGGCCGCCGAGGTGGGAGCCACCGTGGTCGCGGTGAGCCGATCGAAAGAGAACCTCGATCAGCACATCGCACCGCTGGCACGACAAGGGCTTTCGGTCGTGCCGGTGGCCGCCGACGCGTCGACCGACGACGGCATTGCCACAGTCATCGACCAGGTGGGTTCCATCCCGGGTGAGCTGTATGGACTTGTCAACGTCGCGGGCGGCGCGGCGCCGTCGACGTGGATGCCGTCGACCCGGGTGAGCCGAACCGATTGGCGAGAGCTGTTTGCCGCCAACCTCGAAACCACGTTCTTCATGAGCCAGGCGGTGGCCGCGGAGCTGAAGAAACACAGCAGGCCCGGTTCCATCGTCTCGATCGCCTCGATCAGCGGCATGAACACTGCACCGTTTCACATCGCCTACGGCACGGCCAAGGCTGCGGTGGCGGCGATGACCCGCACCATGGCGGTCGAACTGGCGGCGGACGGCATCCGGGTCAACGCGGTCGCGCCGGGCGTCACCGAGACGGCGGCCTCACGCACCTACGTCGACGACGATCCAGACCGCGATCGTCGGGCGATTGCGATGGGGCGGCGCGGTCGGCCCGAGGAACAGGCCGGCGCCATCCTGTTTCTGCTGTCCGATCTGTCGAGCTACATCACCGGACAGACACTCCTCGTCGACGGCGGCCTGAGCCTCAAATGGAGCCATCTCGACGCGGACAACACCTCCCTGTTCCTCAAGGACGAATCGTTCCGCGCAGCGATAAAGCGTTGGGAAGATGCATGATACGAGTTCGAGAAGCGAGGACGCAGTGACGACCAACGGCGAAGAGCTGTCCGCGCCCGTGACGATCGGCGTGGACGCGTACATCTCGGAGCAATACGCGCGGGCCGAGCGTGACAAGCTGTGGCGGAAAGTGTGGCTGCAGGTCGGCCGGGTCGAGGAGTTGGCCGAGGTGGGCAGTTATCTCACCTATGACATCCTCGACGATTCCATCATCGTCGTGCGCACCGGGGCAGGCGAGTTCAAAGCCCACCACAACGTCTGCATGCACCGCGGCCGCCGCCTGATCGACACTCCACCGGGCGCGAAGAACGGCTGTGGGCGCGCGCGGAAGTCGTTCGTTTGCGGGTTTCACGGCTGGACTTACGGCTTGGACGGCGCCTGCACCTACATCCGCGAGCAACCCGACTGGCAGAACACGCTGACCGCCGAGAACACCCATCTGGCAAGCGTGCGGGTCGACACCTGGGGCGGTTGGCTGTGGATCAACATGGATCCCGAGTGCGAGTCGCTGATGGACTACTTGCATCCGGCCGCGAAAATCCTCGACCCGTTCGGCTTGGAGAACATGCGCTACAAGTGGCGCAAATGGCTGCAGTTCGACTGCAACTGGAAGGTCGCGATGGAGGCCTTCAACGAGACGTATCACGTCGCGACAACACATCCGGAGTTCAACAAGTTCGGCGAATTCAAAGGCTGGGCCAAGGCGCAGGGCAAGCACAGCAACATCGGCTACGAGGCTCCCGAAGAACTCGAGGCGACCAAGTCCAAAGTCCGGCTCGGCACCGGTGCGGACCCTCGCGTGTCGACCGCCGAAATGCAGCTCTACACACTGCAGGAAACCAATGCCACCACCACCCAGACGCTGGTGGATGCCGCCATGCGGCTGGTCGACGAGTTGCCCGAAGACACCCCGGCCGATCAGGTCCTCGAACACTGGTTGTCATCGGCGCGCCGTGACGACGCCGCCCGCGGTGTGGTTTGGCCGACGATCCCGCCCGACATTCTGGGACAGAGTGGAACCGCATGGCAGATCTTCCCGAACTTCCAGATCGGTCAGGGCCTGACCAGCGCACTGTGCTACAGCGCCCGCCCCGACCCGAGCTATGACCCGAACAAGTGCATCTTCGAAGTCGCGGTGTTCGAACTGTTCCCGAAGCGCCAAGAGCCGCAGACCGAATGGGTCTACACCCCGGTTGGTGACCCGAACTGGCTCAGTGTGCTACCGCAGGACTTCTCCAACATGGCCGCGGTCCAGCAAGGCATGAAGTCTCTTGGCTTCCCCGGCACCAAACCCAACCCGTATCGCGAACGCAGCACGGTCAATCTGCACTACCAGCTGTCGAAATACATGGGCACCGGCGAACCAGAGGAGCTCGTATGACCTGTGAGTCGACAGACACCCCGGATGACATCGACATCCCCGCGCTGCGCGAAAAGTATCGGCAGGAACGCGAGAAGCGACTGCGTACCGAGGGTTCCAAGCAATACATCGAGCTCGAAGACGACTTCGCCGGCTACTACGAAACCGATCCGTATACGCCGATCACGCCCCGCGATCCGATCAGTGAAGACATAGACGTCGCGGTATTGGGCGGCGGCTTCGGCGGTTTGCTCGCGGCTGCCCACCTGAAGAAGGCCGGCGTCGACGACGTCCGCATCATCGAGCTGGGCGGCGATTTCGGCGGCGTCTGGTACTGGAACCGCTATCCGGGCATCCAGTGCGACAACGAATCCTACTGCTACATCCCAATGCTCGAAGAGCTCGACTTCATGCCCTCGAAGAAGTTCGCCGACGGCGCCGAGATCTACGAGCATTGTCGGCGGATCGGCAAACACTTCGGTCTCTACGATTCCGCGATCTTCTCCACCCAGGTGCGCGCGCTGCACTGGGACGAGGAGCTCAAGCGCTGGCGGATCAGCACCAACCGCGCCGACGACATCCGCGCGCGGTTTGTCGTGATGGCTTCGGGTCCCTTTCACCGGCCCAAGCTGCCCGGTATCCCCGGGATCAAGGACTTCAACGGCCACAGCTTCCACTCGTCGCGCTGGGACTACGGCTATACGGGCGGGGACGCCGCCGGTGGACTGGACAAGCTGGCCGACAAGCGTGTCGCCGTCATCGGCACCGGCGCCACGGCGATTCAGATCGTGCCGTTTCTGGGCCGCCATGCCCAGCAGCTGTACGTGTTTCAGCGCACCCCGTCGTCGGTCGACGTGCGCAACAATGCGCCAACCGACCCCGAGTGGGTGAAGTCCCTACAGCCGGGCTGGCAAAAGGAGCGGCAGCGCAACTTCCACTCCTGGACATTCGAGGGGATGGCACTGGGACAGCCCGATCTGGTCTGCGACTTTTGGACCGAACTCGGTCGCAATACGGCGACACGGGTGCTGGCACTGGAGGACCCGGCGTCGATGACTCCGGAGCAGTTCATGGCGATTCGGGAGGAAGAAGACTACAAGGTCATGGAGCGGCTGCGGCGCCGCATCGACAGCATCGTCGAAGACCCGCAGACCGCCGAGGCGCTCAAGCCCTACTACCGGTTCCTCTGCAAGCGGCCACTTTCCAACGACGAATACCTCTCGACGTTCAACCGGCCCAATGTGACCCTGGTCGACGTGTCGTCGTCCAAAGGGGTGGAACGGATCACCCAGAACGGGCTGGTGGTCAATGACGTTGAGTACGAAGTCGATTGCATCATCTACGCCAGCGGCTTCGAGATCACGACCGAGCTCAGCCGGCGCTATTCGATCGATGCGATCGAAGGCCGCGACGGGTTGTCGCTGTTCGACTACTGGGATGACGGCTACAAGACACTGCACGGGATGACCAGCGCGGGTTTCCCCAATCAGTTCTTCACCGGCTTCACCCAAGTGGGCATCTCCGCCAACATCGCCGCCAACTACGAGCTACAGGGCGAGCATATCGCCTACATCGTCGCCGAAACCCTGGCCCGCGGCGCCACGACGGTGGAGCCGAGCCATGAGGCTCAGGACATTTGGGGTACGACGATCCGCGAGACCGCAATTGACAACTCGGCGTTCGACGCCCAATGCACGCCCGGCTACTACAACAACGAAGGCGGCGGCGGGGGAGAAGGCATTCGGTCACACCTCGGCGAGCCTTATGGACCCGGCTTCTACGCCTTCGGCGACTTGTTGGCGCAATGGCGCGACACGGGTGATCTCGACGGCCTCGTGCTGGGAACGTGAATGGCTGAACTGAGATTCGACGATCGGGTGGCCGTCGTCACCGGCGCCGGCCGTGGGTTGGGCCGCGCCTACGCCCTGCTGCTCGCGAGCAGGGGCGCCAAGATCGTCGTCAACGACACCGGCGGCAGCCTGACCGGCGACGGCGCCGATCCTGGCCCCGCCGATGCGGTGGTCGACGAAATCCGGGCAGCCGGCGGCGAGGCCGTGGCCTGCACCGAATCGGTGGCAACCGCCGCCGGCGGCCAAGCCGTCGTTGCGGCGGCACGGGATCGCTACGGTGGCATCGACATTCTGATCCACAACGCGGGCACCGTTCGTCGGGCATCGCTCGCGGAGATGACCTACCAGGACTTCGACGCCGTGCTGGATGTCCACTTGCGGGGTGCCTTTCATGTCGTGCGGCCCGCCTTCCCGCTCATGCGCGACGCGCACTACGGACGCATCGTGTTGACGTCGTCGATCGGCGGGCTGTACGGCAACCACGGCGTCGCCAATTACGCCGTCGCCAAGGCCGGCATCATCGGCCTATCCAACGTCGTCGCGCTCGAAGGAGCCGCGGACAATGTGGTCTGCAACGTCATCGTCCCGTCTGCGGTCACCAGAATGGCCGAAGGCCTGGATATTTCGGCCTACCCGCCGATGGATCCCGAGCTGGTGGCGCCGGTGGTGGGGTGGCTGGCTCACGAAGCCTGCTCGATCACCGGGGAAATGCTGATCGCCATCGCGGGTCGGGTAGCGAAGGCGGTCATCAGCGAGACCCCAGGCGTATACCGACCGTCGTGGTCGATTGAGGACGTCGGCGACCAGATGGCCGCGATCGGCGAGGCAGCCGCGCCGGTGACGTTTCCGGTGGTTCCGGACGGCCACGTCGATCACATTCGCTACAGCTTCGCGATGGCACAAGGAGCGCGTCATGCCTAGCGCCAACAACCGAACCGGTCCGCTGGCCGGCGTGCGGGTCGTCGATCTGACCGCGATGGTGATGGGACCGTATTGCACTCAGATCATGGCCGACATGGGTGCCGACGTGATCAAAGTTGAGCCGCCGGAAGGGGATAACACCCGCTACATCTCGGTCGGGCCCGAACCGTCGATGAGCGGCGTGTTCGTCAACGTGAATCGCGGCAAGCGCAGCGTCGTGCTCGACCTGCAGTCACAGCCCGGAAAGTCAGCGCTGCAAGCACTGGTCGCGACCGCTGACGTGTTCGTTCACTCGATGCGGTCCAAGGCGATTGCCCGCCTCGGGTTCGGTTACGACGACGTGGCTGCGATCAACCCAGCCATCGTCTACACCAACTGTTACGGGTATGGCCGGCGCGGCCCGGACCGGGATTTACCCGCCTACGACGACACCATCCAGGCGGCCTGCGGACTGCCGGCCGTTCAAGAACAACTGACCGGTGAGGCCAGCTATGTGGGAACCATCATGGCGGACAAAGTTGCCGGGCTGACGGCGCTCTACGCCACGATGATGGCCCTGTATCACCGCGAACGCACCGGTGAAGGACAAGAAGTCGAGATCGCCATGTTCGAGACGATGGCGTCATTCATGCTCGTCGAGCATGCCAACGGCGCGATGTTCGATCCTCCGCTCGGCCCGGCGGTCTATCCCCGCACGGTGGCGCCCAATCGTCGGCCGTACCGCACCAGTGACGGGTATGTCGCGGCGCTGATCTACAACGACAAGCACTGGTCGGCCTTCATCAACGCGGTGCGACCGCCGTGGGCCGACGCCCAATACGCCACGCTCGAGCGGCGGGCACGTCAGATCGACACCGTCTATGCGTTGGTGGCGGAAACACTCAAGGAGCGGACAACCGCCGAATGGTTGACGCTGTTCCGGGAACTGGAGATACCCGCGGCGCCGCTGAGTGCCCCCGCCGACCTGTTCGACAACCCACACCTGAGGACGGCCGGGTTTTTCCAGACGGTGGAAACGCCGCATGGGCCGGTGCGTTTTCCCGGTGTGCCCACTTGGTTTTCGCGTACCCCGGGCCGGGTCACCGGCCCCGCCCCCCAACTGGGTGCCGACACCGCCGACGTGCTCGATGAACTCGGCCTGGCTGCCGACGCCAAATAGCCTCGACCACCTCCTCGCGTTGACCTGAACTGGACGTTGAGGCCACGCGTGTCATTCCCGTGACGCGGTGCCGTCGCACCTAAACTGACCTTGATCCAGCAGGGAGGGGCAGCGACGTATCAGCGCCAACGACGGCACCGACGAGGCAGGCAGTCGGCGCGCACAAGAGGCCAGCATGGGACCGGCCGGGGAAGGCCCTGGGCCGGTTCGTTGTGCTGAGCGGCCTCGCTGGGTTGCCCCAATCCGGCGCGCCGCGCGGCTGGCGAGTACGCGCGGTAGCGATCGCAGCCGACGAGAACAGCGCCGCCCGGGAATTCCGGCGCTGGACGGCCTGCGTGCGATAGCAGTCGCATTGGTGCTCGCCGACCACGGCGGCATTCCCGGATTGGCCGGTGGGTTCCTGGGCGTCGATATCTTTTTCGTGCTCAGTGGTTTTTTGATCACCTCGCTGCTACTCGACGAGCTCGGCCGAACTGGCCGTATCAGCCTGGGCGACTTTTGGATTCGGCGGGCGCGGCGGCTATTGCCGGCGCTGGTATTGATGGTGCTGGCCGTCGCGGTCGCCCGGCATCTCTTTCCGCCCGACGCGGTTACAGGGCTGCGCGACGAGGCTGTCGCCGCATTCTTCTGGGCGGCGAACTGGATGTTCGTTGCGCAGCAGACCGACTATTTCACCCGGGGCGCACCGCCCTCACCCTTGCAACATGCCTGGTCGCTCGGTGTAGAGGAGCAGTACTACATCGTGTGGCCGCTGCTGCTGATGGGGCTGGCGGTGATATTGGCGGCGCGCGCACGCCGCCGAGGCAGGTTGGCCACCGTGGGCGGCGTTCGGCTGGCCGTTGTCCTGCTCGCCACGACCGGCGCACTGACATCTGCGGCCCTCGCCGTCCTGCTCGCCTCGGATGCGTCACGTGACCGGGTCTACTTCGGCACCGACACCCGGGCGCAGGCGCTGTTGACCGGCGCGGCCGCGTCGGCGCTTCTGGTGGGCGATTGGTCGTCGCTGAACCGCGGTTGGTCGCTGATCCGGACCCGTTGGGGCAAATGGGCCGCCCGACTGTTGCCGGTGATCGGCCTTGCGGCGTTGGCCGTAGCCGTCCACTACGCGACCGGCAACGCCCATGAGTTTCGCAACGGTCTGCTGGTGGCGGTGGCAGTGGCCGCCGTCCTGGTCGTCGCACCGGTGGCATTGGACCAGCGCGGGCCCGTCGCAACCGTGTTGTCTTGGCGTCCCCTGGTGTGGCTGGGCACCATCTCCTACGGCGTTTATCTGTGGCACTGGCCGATCTTTCTGGTGCTCAACGGCGAGCGGACCGGCTGGTCGGGGCCTGCGCTGTTCGCTGTCCGGTGTGCAGCCACGGTGGCACTGTCGGCCGCATCCTGGTGGCTGATCGAACAACCGATCCGCAACTGGCGACCGCTGCGGGTACCGCTACTGCCACTGGCCGGAGCTACCGCCACCACCGCCGCCGCAGTGACAATGCTGGTCGTTCCGGTCGGTGTCAAAACGGGCGGAGTTTCTGATAGCGGCCTGCCGCCCGGTATTTCGTCCGTCGCGGTCGTTTCACCGTCACCGCCGGGCGGCACTCGGCCCGCGCGGGCAGTAGCGCAGCGAGACCCGCGCCGGCCATTTACCGTATCGGTGTTCGGCGACTCGATCGGCTGGACGTTGATGCACTACCTCCCCCAGACCCCGGGCTTCGATTTCGTCGACCACACCGTCATCGGCTGCAGCATGGTGCGCGGCGGTCCCTACCGGTATCTCGAACAGACCTTGGATCAAAAAAGCGAATGCGAATCCTGGCCGAGCAGATGGGCCGCCCAGATTGCCGAGGACCAACCGGATGCCATCTTGCTGGTCGTCGGACGCTGGGAAACAGTGGATCGGGTGAATGAGGGACGTTGGACCCATATCGGTGACCCGGCATTCGACGCCTATATCGCCGGTGAGCTGGATCGCGCAATCGGCATTCTCAGCTCCACCGATGCGCCGCTGACGGTGGCTAACCTGCCCTACAGCCGGCAGGGCGAAAAGCGGGACGGTAGTCTGCATCCAGAGGATCAGCCCGAGCGGGTGGACCAATGGAACGCATTGCTGCGCCGCACTATTGGACAGCGTGCCGGTGTCGGAATCCTCGACCTGAACAAGAAACTGTGCCCCGAAGGCGTCTACACCGCCAAAGTCGACGGGATCCCGGTGCGTAGCGACGGCGTGCACCTGACCGCCGAGGGCGTCGAGTGGCTGATCCCGTGGCTCGAGGAATCGCTGCGGTAGGCGCTACTCAGTTAGGTACGGCCGCTGATCTCCATGCTGCCGGACTCGCGGGCAAGGAAGTTGACACTCATGTAGCCGTTGTCCGGGTGGCGCACATAATCCAGGTAAGGCTGGGTGTCGGCCATGTCGGTATTGTCAGCAACGAGAAGGCTTCCCGGTGACAGCTGGGGTTCTAGCAGCTTGACCACCGGCAGATACAGCTCCTTCCATCCGTCGAGCAACACGAAATCGACCGGCCCGTCAAGGCTCTTCAGCGTTTCGAGCGCGTCGCCGTCCAAGACGGTGATCAGGTCATCTAGCCCGGTTTCGGCGAAAGTCTGTTTTGCCGTCGCGATCTTGCTGGCACTGAGTTCGGTTGTGACGACTCGGCCGACACCGTTGTCACGCACCGCCGCCGCCAGGTGAATCGCCGAAATACCGAAAGACATCCCGAATTCGACAATGGTGGTCGGCCGGGCTGCCCGCACCAGTGCATACAGCAGCCGACCTGCCTCCGGTGTTACCGGGATGTAGAACTCGCTCATCGCGTCCGCGCGTTCTTGGGCGCCGGCGGACTGCCCGAAGTCACCGCGGCGTTCGCGCAACTTGGGCAGCTGATCGCTGGCCGCCGTGTACATCCGGTCGAGGGCAGCCGCGACGCCGGAATTCTGCAGGGTAGTAGCCATGGCCACGAGCGTAGGCGACACCTTTTTCGCCCTCCGTTTGACGGGCACCGGAGTTGGTGCCACCATGGAACGGCAGCATCTCGGTAGGTGAGGCGTCTGCACGGATATAGGCCACTGACCCCGAACGTCGAGAGACGCCCCGGGTCAGGACAGCTCTTCCCGGCTTAAGGGTTGAGCCCAAGTGGCTTCCGGATGGTGATCCGGATACGCCGTGCAGTGCCGAAGCTCCGACGAGAGGGATGCGCGTCCGCGGGTTTTCCGTCGGGCGTTCTTTCCTCGCTGTGCGTGCACTGTAGCGACACCCGCGTGTGTCCTGGCCGTGAGGAGGTGAGGGCGAGATGAGTCCCAGCGATAGTCCTTATCCGTATTCGATATCCATTTCGTCCCGACCCGGTCGCGGCATTCCTGCAGCCTGAGCCTCCCCCTGTGCGGGGTCTACTCCAGGCCGCCGGACAGCCTGCGGTCCGGCCGGGCTGCCGGCAGGAGATGATCATGGCATTTGTTGTTGCACACCGTATTTCGCCCATGCTGCACGCCAGCCGCCGGGTGACCGCTCGGTGGCGGGCACGCCGCAACCTGACTCCGCAGGAGCGGGCGAACCTGTATGTATCGCGGATGGCCCCGGCCGTCATCACGGCCTCTTTGGGTGGGCATCCGTCCCACGGCAACGCCTGCTGACACGTCGAATCGCACTGGCTACGGCGGCAATTGAAGCCGCCGGGTTAGCGCGCGGCCTGCAACTCAGCTGATCAGTTCTGCCAGAAAGGGAGACGCCGATGACGTCATCCTCCACTGAGGTACGCCGCGACACCGGCGCCGCGGTGGCCGTTGAGACCGCTGCGCTGGACTCCGCGCATGTCGGCGACATCGTCGGCGCGTTCGGGCGTATCGGCCGCCACGACAATGGAATTCGGCACAGCCGCTGGCAGCGGCTGCGAACGCTGATGGTCATCAGCGGGCCCGGGTTAATCGTGATGGTCGGCGACAACGATGCCGGCGGTGTCGCGACGTACGCGCAGGCCGGGCAGAACTACGGGATGGGCCTATTGTGGACTCTCGTACTGCTGATCCCAGTGCTCTACGTGAACCAGGAGATGGTGCTGCGGCTTGGTGCGGTCACCGGAGTCGGGCATGCCCGGCTGATTTTCGAACGGTTTGGGAAGTTTTGGGGTGCGTTCAGCGTCGGTGACTTGTTGTTGCTCAACGCGCTGACGATCGTCACCGAATTCATCGGTGTCGCATTGGCTCTCGGGTTTCTGGGCTGTCCGAAGGCTGTGGCGATCCCCGCCGCCGCGGTGTTGCTGTTCGCGGTGGTGGCCGGCGGCTCGTTTCGGCGGTGGGAGCGGCTGATGTTCGTGCTGATCGCCGTGAACGTGTTGATCATCCCGATGGCGCTGATGGTGCATCCGACGCTGGATGTCACGGCCCGCGGACTGGTGCCGCAGTTTCCCGGCGGGATGAACTCCACGGTGTTGCTGCTGATCGTCGCGATCGTGGGCACCACCGTGGCGCCGTGGCAGCTGTTCTTCCAGCAGTCCAATGTCGTCGACAAACGCATCACGCCCCGCTGGATCCATTACGGCCGCGCGGATCTGATCCTGGGCATTGTCGTGGTGATGGCCGGCGCGGTAACGCTGATGGCTTGCACCGCCTTCGGGTTCGCCGGAACCAAGCATTTCGGGCATTTCACCGACGCGGGCGCGGTCGCGTCCGGCCTGTCACACCACGTCGGCGGCACGGTCGGGGTGCTGTTTGCGATCGTGTTGTTGGACGCGTCGCTGATCGGCGCTAATGCGATCGGGTTGTCCACGACCTACGCCATCGGCGATGCATTCGGCAAGCGGCACTCCCTGCACTGGAAGATCTCCGAAGCACCGCTGTTCTACGGTGGCTATGCCACCATCCTGGCGGTTTCGGCTGCCGTCGCGTTCAGTCCCGACCATATCCTCGGTCTGATCACCCAGGGTGTGCAGGCGCTCGCCGGTGTCTTGTTGCCGTCGGCGACCGTCTTCCTGGTCCTGTTGTGCAATGACCGGCCGGTGCTTGGCCCCTGGGTAAACAGTGTGCGGCAGAACATTTTCGCGTGGACGACGGTGTGGTCTTTGGTGTTGCTGTCACTGGCGTTGACGGCCTCGACTCTTTTCCCGGGCCTGCCCACTGCTGTGCTGAAGGCCGGCTTGCTCATCGGCGCGGTAGCCGGGGTTTTAGGCGGCGCGACGGTGATCGCTATTGCGCGCCGTTCCGCCGATCAGCGCACCGCGGAATCGGTGGCAGCCACGTTCGGTGGGTTGAGCACCGGCGAAGTCGAGGAGCTCGACGACATCGGTACGCTGACGCGCGCCGAACGGCACGCCGTCCATCGTGAGTACCGCGCGAACTGGCGCACACCGGCATTGACGACGCTGGCGCGTCCGGTCATGTCACCGGCCAGGAGGGCCGGGTTGTTCACCCTGCGCGCGTACCTGGTGGTCGCGGTGGCGCTGGTTGTCGTCAAAATCGCCCAGGCGGGTATGGGCTGAGCAGCGCGGGCATTGACTGTGAAGTGACGGCGGAAATTTCGCCGAAATCCCGCCAACGATTCACACTCAATGCTCGGGACGCACCGCGCCCGCCGACTGCTGCGGCAGCAGCACAATCTTGCCGTGGGTATGCCGCTGCTCGAGCTGTTCGTATGCCTCGGCGACCCGGTCGAGGGGATAGGTCGAGGCGATGTCGAAGTCAATCGCACCGCTGACAACCAGGTCCGCCATTTCCGCCAACACCGCCGGTGTCGACGCGTCCATGCTGCCTTCGGTTTTCGCGCCGACTTCCGCTGCCTTGGCGAACGAAATGATGGTTTCGATCCGCTCCGGTGCCACACCGAGATCGACGGCCAACTGGACATAGTCTGGCCCGAACAAGTCGATGAACGCGTCGATTCCGTTCGGCGCGGCGTCTTGCAGCCGAGCGGCCAGCCCCTCGCTATATCTGATCGGAGTCACGTCGTGGGTGCGTAGCCAGTCGGCGTTGCGTTCCGAGGCGATACCGAGCACTCGCGCTTTGCGTAACGCCAGGAGCTGCACTACCAGGCTGCCCACTCCTCCGGCGGCCGCAGACACCGCAACGGTTTCACCCGGTTCCGGCGCGACTGCCCGAACGGCGGCATAGGCGGTCACACCAACGACGTACAGCGAACCGGCGACTTCCCACGATAATTCGGTGGGTTTGGGAATCAGCTGGTCCACCGGGACGACGGTGTGGGTGGCCTGGCTGGATCGGCGCAAGCTGAAGCCCAGCACCTCGTCCCCGATCGCGAAGTCGGTCACCCCGGTTCCCAGACCGGCCACCACCCCGGCCAAGTCACTGCCTTGGCCGGAGGGAAACGTCGCGGGGAACATCTCATGCATTGCTCCGACCCGGATGCCGGCCTCGCCCGGGTTGATCCCCGCGGCGCGCACTTCGACGAGCACCTCGCCATTGTCCGGCGACGGCATATCGATCTCAGCCACGTACAACTCTTCACGCCCGCCGTAGCGGTCGAAACGAACAGCGCGTGCTTTCTCAGATGGCATCGTGGACTCCTGCCTAGCGCTTCCCTCTGGGGCGCGAACCGGTCATGCAAGGGTTCGCCGATCGCTTCAACGGCGTTGCCACCGAACCCAATTTCGGGCTGTTCTGATCAGGCCACCACTTCGATCGGGTCACCGATGTGCACGGTGTCGAAGTACCAGGCGGCATTGTCCGGGCTCAGGTTGATGCAGCCGTGGCTGACGTTGGCGTATCCCTGTGAGTCCACCGACCACGGCGCGGAATGCACGTAGACGCCGCTCCAGGTGACGCGCACCGCATAGGAGGCCGTGATCTTGTAGCCGTCCGGCGAATTCAATGGAATCCCGATGGTGCGCGAATCCATCACGACGGTGCGCTCTTTGCCCAGCGCGGTGAACGAACCGATCGGTGTCGGGCGGCTGGGCTTGCCCATCGACGCCGGCATCGTGCGCAACACCTCGCCGTCGACGCTAACCGTGAATGTATGCGCGGAAATCGAGGCGACGGCCAGCACTTCCGAGCCAGTCTCGAAGCCGGTCGACAGGCCGTGCACGTCGACGGCCACGTGGCTGTGCGACGGCCAGTAACTGTCGGGAATGAATTGGACGGCGTCGTCGTCCACCCAGTGGAAATGCCCGCTCGTGTGCCTGGGCGAACTGACTTTGATTGTGCGCTCGATGGCGGCGCGGTCGGTGACCGGTCCGGTGAACGTGACGACGATCGGATGAGCCACACCCACCGTTTGACCGTTGGCAGGCTGGATGGACGCGACGCCGACGGCGGGGTTAGGCGGCGCAATCGCGGCCATGCTCGGGCTGGCCGAGCCCGCCACCCCCATCGCGGCAACAGCCACCGTGGCCAACACATATCGAACCGCTTTACGCACGGTCTTCACCCTCCGAGATGGTGCGATCGACCGCACCGCATTTTGTTTTCATACATCTACCCGTCCAGGGTACCCAGCAAACCCAATACGAGCCCGACATCAGCCGTTATGCAGGCCTGACCGCAGGGCGGTAAACCGCTCGCAAGGTCAAGGCGGCCCGCGGACTCGATATCGAACCCGTCGGAATAGTCGCTGTACGCACGCCCTGTGTTACACCGAAGGTTATGAGCGATCCGTACACGTGTCCGCGGCCGGGTTCAGCGGCGTTGGTGCTGATCGATGTGCAGCGTGACACCTATGCCGACGGCGGGCAACTGCGCGTCGCAGGAACCCGGGAAGTGATCCCGGCAATGGCCCGGCTGGCTGCGGCGTTTCGCGAACGCTCGCTCCCGATCGTCCATGTCGTCCGGCTTTATCGGCCGGACGGTTCCAATGTCGACCTGGTGCGGCGGCAGTCAGTCGAACAAGGTGCCCAACTCCTGGCGCCCGATAGCGCGGGCTCGCAGATCGCACCGGAGTTGTTACCCAACGCCGTTGAGTTGGACCACCACCTGTTGCTGCGCGGCGGCCTCCAACGACTGGGCACCTATGAGCACGTGATGTACAAACCCCGGTGGGGCGCTTTCTATCAAACCAAGCTCGAACAACATCTGCGCGACAGTGGCAGTGACACAGTGGTTTTCGCGGGCTGCAACTTTCCGAACTGTCCGAGGGCCTCCATCTACCAGGCGTCCGAACGCGACTTCCGGGTCATGTTGGTGTGCGACGCAATGTCTGGCCTCTACGACCGGGGCATCGAGGAATGCCGTCGGATAGCTGTTGATGTTCGAGATTCGTCGGCGACGTTGGCGTGGCTCGACGGAGAGCTACCGTGACTCTCAACAAGCTGGTCGGCTCGGTCGCCGAAGCGGTCGCCGACGTCCCCGATGGCGCCAGCCTGGCCGTCGGCGGCTTCGGGTTAGCCGGTATCCCATGGCTTCTCACTGAGGCACTGCTGAGCCAGGGCGCTGGCGACCTGACGATCGTCTCCACCAACTGCGGTGTCGACGGCGCCGGCCTGGGGCTGCTGTTAGACGCGCATCGGATCAGCCGGGTGATTGCCTCGTATGTGGGCGAGAACAAAGAATTCGCCCGCCAATACCTGGCCGGCGAACTCACCGTCGAGCTCACCCCGCAGGGCACCCTCGCCGAGCGGTTACGCGCCGGCGGCAGCGGCATCGGCGCGTTCTTCACCCCCACCGGCGTTGGAACCCTGGTCGCCGACGGTGGGCTGCCGTGGCGCTATCACGTGGACGGCAGCGTCGCATTGGCCTCGCCGCCCAAGGAAGTCCGCAGCTTCGGCGGCAAGCAGATGGTGCTCGAAGAGGCGATCGTCACCGATTACGCGCTGATTCGCGCCGCGGTTGCCGACAAGGCCGGCAACTGTCGGTTTCACGCGGCGGCCCGCAACTTCAACCCGCCGGTCGCGATGGCGGGTCGTGTCACCGCCGTCGAGGCCGAGCGGATCGTCGATGTCGGCGAACTGCGCCCCGACGATGTGCACCTGCCGGGTGTCTTCGTCCATCGGGTTGTCGCACTGACCCCAGAACAGGCTGCGCGCAAATACATTGAGAAACGCACTGTCCGGCGGGCGGGGCCGCAATGACCTGGACCCGCGATGAAATGGCCGCCCGCGCCGCGCAGGAACTGCGCGACGGCGATTATGTCAACCTTGGCATCGGCCTGCCGACCCTGATCGCCGACCACATTCCCGACGGCGCCGACATCACGTTGCACGCCGAGAACGGCATCCTGGGCGTCGGCCCGTTCCCGTTCGAGGAGGACGTGGACCCGGATCTGATCAACGCAGGCAAGCAGACTGTCTCGGTCCTTGCCGGTGCATCGTTCTTCGATTCCGCAACCAGTTTCGCCATGATCCGCGGCGGCCACGTCGACGTCGCCGTGCTGGGTGCGATGCAGGTCGCGATGAACGGCGATCTGGCCAACTGGGCTGTCCCCGGGTCGATGGTGAAGGGGATGGGCGGTGCGATGGACCTGGTCGCCGGCGCCCGTCGGGTCATCGTCCTCATGGATCACGTCACCAAAACCGGTGCGGCCAAACTGGTTTCCGCCTGTCAGTTGCCGCTGACCGGGCGTGGTGTGGTCACCCGGATCATCACTGACCTGGCCGTACTCGACGTGTCAGGCACCGGCTTCACGGTGGCTGAACTGGCGCCGGGCCTGGAGATCGCAGACGTCGCCGCCAAGACCGACGCGCCGGTGTTCTAGCCGGCGGCCTTCACCCGGGTAGCCGCTGACTCCGGCATCGGTTCATAGCGGGCGAACGACCGGGTGAAAGAGGCAGCGCCGTGCGACAGCGAGCGCAGGTCGATGGCGTAGCGGGTCAACTCCACTTGTGGCACTTCGGCTTTCACTACCGTTCGGTCGTTGCCTGCGGTGTCGGTACCCAATACGCGGCCGCGCCGTCCCGACAGATCACTCATCACCGCGCCGACGAGATCGTCGGGCACCAGCACCGAGATCTCGTCGATCGGCTCGAGCAGAGTCACTTTGGTCGCCGCAGCGGCTTCCTTGAGTCCCAGTGAGCCGGCCATCTGGAACGCAAAATCCGACGAGTCGACGCTGTGTGCCTTGCCGTCGAGCAGCGTGACCCGGATGTCGACGACCGGGTAGCCGGCGTGCACTCCTTTTTCCATCTGCGCGCGGACCCCCTTCTCCACGCTCGGGATGAACTGACGCGGCACTGCGCCGCCGACCACTTTGTCGACGAACTCGAAGCCCGAGCCCTCTGGTAGCGGTTCCACCTCGACGTCGCAGACGGCATACTGGCCGTGCCCGCCGGACTGCTTGACGTGGCGGCCGTGGCCTTTTGCCTTGCCGGCGAACGTTTCCCGCAGCGGCACCCGCAACGCCACGGTGTCCACCGTCACGCCGTAGCGGTTGGCCAGGCCGTCGAGCACGACGCCGGCGTGTGCCTCGCCCATGCACCACAGCACGACCTGGTGGGTCTCGGGATTCTGCTCGATGCGCAGGGTCGGATCCTCGGCGGCCAGCCGGCCCAGTCCGACCGACAGCTTGTCCTCGTCGGTCTTGGCGTGCGCTTGGATCGCGATCGGTAGCAGTGATTCGGGCATGGTCCAAGGTTTGAGCACCAGCGGTTCGGCTTTGTCGGAGAGGGTGTCGCCGGTCTCTGCCCGGCTGAGCCGGCCGATCGCGCACATGTCGCCGGCCAGTACGACCGGCGCGGGCCGCTGCTGTTTGCCGAGCGGAAACGACAGCGTGCCGATGCGCTCGTCCTCGTCGTGGTCGAGGTGGCTATTCCCGTCACCAAAAAAAGATGCAAAATGGCCCGACACGTGAACCGTCGTGTCGGGCCTGATGGTCCCGGAGAACACCCGGACCAGACTCACCCTGCCGACGTAGGGGTCCGACGTCGTCTTCACCACCTCGGCAAGCAGTGGCGCATCGGCGTCGCAAGTCAACGTGGCGTGCGAGGCGCCCTGCGGGGTAAACACCTCCGGCAGCGGATGTTCCAGCGGGGACGGGAATCCGCGGGTGGCGATCTCCAGTAACTCCAGCGTCCCGACGCAGGTTGCGCTGCACACCGGGATCACCGGGAAGAACGAACCCCGCGCGACCGCCTTCTCCAGGTCGTCGATGAGCACCGACTCGTCGATTGTCTCCCCGCCCAGGTAGCGCTCCATCAACGATTCGTCCTCGGACTCCTCGATGATCCCCTCGATCAGGGCACCCCGGTGTTCCTCGATCTGATCGGCATACGCGGGGTCCGGTGAATGGGTGGTTCGCTTGCTGCCGTCATACTCGTAGTGAGTCTGCGACAGCAGGCCGATAAGACCGCTGCCGGCCGGCAGGTACAGCGGTAAAACCTTGTCACCGAACGCTTCTTGAGCAGCCGACAGCGCGTTCTGGTAGTTGGCGCGGGCATGGTCGAGCTTGGTGATGACCACTGCACGCGGCATACCGACCTGGCTGCACTCCTGCCAAAGCGACTTGGTCGGCTCGTCGAGAGCCTCGTTGGCGGCGATCACGAACAGCGCGCAGTCCGCGGCGCGCAGACCGGCCCGCAACTCGCCGACGAAGTCGGCGTAGCCGGGAGTGTCGATGAGGTTGACCTTGATGCCGTCGTGTTCCAGCGACGCCAGGGCAAGCCCCACCGAGCGCTGCTGGCGGATCTCGGCCTCGTCGTAGTCGCACACCGTGGTGCCGTCGGCGACGGTTCCGGGTCTGGACAGCACACCGGACGCGACAAGGAGGGATTCGACGAGGGTCGTCTTGCCGCCGCCGGACGGGCCGACCAGCACCACATTGCGTACGGCGGCCGGACTGTCCGCGGTGGGCGCTGATCCGGCTCCTTGGGAAGTATTCGCCTTGTCTGCCATGACGGGTTTCTCCTCATACGCCGCGCCTCGGGCCTACTAGGTCACCATTCTCTTTGCGTCCGCGCAGCACAAGAGGAGAATTCAGGCGTGCCAGCTGCTCCAGCGGCTCACCGCAACCGCGATAACCGGACCGTTCAACGGAACCGATTGATACTGGGAGTATTTGGCGCGCAGCAGGTTGTAGCCCAGCTGTAGCGTGTCGTCGTCGCGGTGGATCGCCGCGATTCCGTCGATGCGGACCCACCACAACTGTGCCCAGTCGTCGCTGTAGTGGTCGGCGAGCACACTCACGTGTGGGCTGTTCTCGATGTTGGCCAGTCGGCGCAACCGCGTCGTGCTCTTCGGCTTCGCGTCGACGGCGGTGTAGACGACCTCGTCGCGCACCGCGAACACCACCGGCACCAGGTGCGGCGTCCCGTCAGGTGCGACCGTGGCCAGCCGGGCGACCGGCGCGCCCGCGAAGCGGGCCTTGGGGTCGAAGTCGACCACCAGGCCAGCCTAGGGGTGGGCTAGGCCGCTCACCAGCAAACCGTCGCGATCGCCGAGACCGGCCTGGGCCGTTTGCCCGGACGGTGCCGTGGTTACTCCCTATCGCGTGTCTTGGACCCGGATGCGGGCTACGGTGAAGTGGACTAGTTCGCGCCGTCGCAATCCGACGCT
Organism: Mycobacterium sp. NGS62; assembly: GCF_059812285.1. NCBI lineage: Bacteria > Bacillati > Actinomycetota > Actinomycetes > Mycobacteriales > Mycobacteriaceae > Mycobacterium > Mycobacterium sp. NGS62. The sequence continues at coordinate 48,269 of NZ_JCALCK010000013.1, forward strand.
CGAAGAATTCGGGTGGGTGTCCACCTTGCAGGAGGTATCGGGATGAGCGGATCACACCGCCGAACGCCCTGGTGGCGGTCGTGGTTACTCGAGGTGGCGGCGGTGGTGGGACTGGTCGCTGCGTTGGCGGCTCCGGTAGCGCCGGCCTATGCCACGCCGTTGGCGCCGCCCGGTCCGTCGGCGCCGCCGGCCGACCCGTTGGCGACTGTCTCGCAGGTGGGGCCGCAGATCGTCGACATCGACACGAAGCTGGGATACCAGAGCGCGGTCGGCGCCGGGACCGGCATCGTGATCGATCCCAGCGGGGTGGTGCTGACCAACAACCACGTCATCGCAGGTGCGACCGACATCAGCGCCAGAGCCATCGGCAACGGGCAGACCTATCCGGTCGAGGTGATCGGCTATGACCGCACCCAGGACATTGCGGTATTGCAACTCGGCGGCGCGGCCGGATTACCGGTCGCCAATATCGGTGACTCGTCGGCGGTCAAAGTCGGCGATCCGGTCGTCTCGCTCGGCAACGCCGGTGGTGTCGGGGGAACGCCGAGCGCCGTGTCCGGCAAAGTTGTCGCGCTGAACCAAACGGTGTCGGCGTCCGACTCGTTGACCGGTAGCTCCGAGACGCTCAACGGTTTGATCCACGTCGATGCTCCCATCCGTCCCGGCGATTCCGGGGGCCCCACGGTAAACACCAATAACCAGGTGGTCGGCATCAACACCGCCGCATCCGACAACTACAAACTCGGCGGCGGTCAAGGTTTCGTGATTCCGATCAATCAGGCCATGGCCGTCGCCGGGCAGATCCGCTCGGGGGCTGGGTCGCCGACCGTGCACATCGGCCCGACGGGTTTCATGGGTGTCGGGGTCAACGACTCCAGCGGCGGTGCGGGCGCGGCGGTGCTGCGGGTGGTGTCGAATGGTCCTGCCGCCCAAGCCGGGATCAGCCAGGGCGACGTGATCACTTCGATCGACGGCGCCCCGGTCAACTCGGCGACCGCGTTGACGAATTTGCTTGACCAGCATCATCCCGGCGACACCATCAGTGTGGGTTTGCAGAATGGTGGTACTCAGCGCGCGACTAACGTGACGCTGGGGGAAGGGCCGCCCGGCTGATATCAGTGCAGCTGACACATCGTCGGCGGGGCTCAAATATGGGGCGCTGCAGATGATTCCGTGCGTCCGACGGAGGGTACGCATAAGACTGTGGATTTGACGAAAGAGGCACAAGAACACGATCCGTCCGAGGGCAGCCGCGTCGAGGCGGGCGTCGTCGAGCATCCCAGTGCTGACGATTTCGCCGACGCCCGGGTGATGCCCGCTGACCCAACGTGGTTCAAGCATGCAGTGTTCTATGAGGTGTTGGTACGGGCGTTTTACGACGCCAACGCCGACGGCTGCGGCGACCTGCGGGGCCTCATCGACCGGCTGGACTACCTGCAATGGCTCGGCGTCGACTGCATCTGGCTACCACCCTTTTACGACTCCCCGTTGCGCGACGGCGGATACGACATCCGAGACTTTTACAAGGTGCTTCCGGAGTTCGGCACGGTCGACGATGTGGTGACGCTGGTCGATGCCGCTCACCGGCGGGGTATCCGGATCATCACCGACCTGGTGATGAATCACACCTCCGACTCGCACCCCTGGTTTCAGGAGTCCCGGCGCGACCCCGACGGACCGTACGGTGACTACTACGTCTGGAACGACACCAGCGATAAATACCCCGACGCGCGGATCATCTTCGTCGACACCGAAGAGTCCAATTGGACTTTCGATCCGGTACGGCGCCAGTTCTATTGGCACCGATTCTTCTCCCACCAGCCGGATCTGAACTATGAGAATCCGGCCGTGCAAGAGGCGATGATCGACGTGCTGCGTTTCTGGCTGGACCTCGGTATCGACGGGTTCCGGATGGACGCCGTGCCGTACCTCTTCGAGCGGGAGGGCACCAACTGCGAGAACCTGCCCGAAACTCACGCCTTTCTCAAACGCGTCCGCAAGGTGGTCGACGACGAGTTTCCTGGCCGGGTGCTGCTGGCCGAGGCCAACCAGTGGCCCAGTGACGTTGTCGAATACTTCGGCGACGCCGGCACCGGTGGCGACGAGTGCCACATGGCGTTCCATTTTCCGCTGATGCCCCGCATCTTCATGGCGGTCCGGCGCGAGTCGCGGTTCCCGATTTCGGAGATCCTGGCGCAGACGCCGCAGATCCCGGACATGGCGCAGTGGGGCATCTTCCTGCGCAATCATGACGAGTTGACGCTGGAGATGGTCACCGACGAAGAGCGTGACTACATGTACTCCGAATACGCCAAGGATCCGCGGATGAAGGCGAACGTCGGCATCCGCCGCCGCTTGGCGCCGCTGCTCGACAAGGACCGCAATCAGATCGAATTGTTCACCGCGTTGCTGCTGTCGCTACCCGGCTCACCGGTGCTCTATTACGGCGATGAGATCGGCATGGGTGACGTCATCTGGCTGGGGGACCGCGACGCGGTGCGCACCCCGATGCAGTGGACACCGGACCGCAACGCCGGCTTCTCCGCCGCCAACCCCGGCCGGTTGTATCTGCCGCCCATTCAGGACCCCGTTTACGGATACCAAGCCGTCAATGTCGAGGCACAGCGGGACACCTCGACGTCTCTGCTCAACTGGACCCGCACCATGTTGGCGGTGCGCCGGCGGCACGAGGCTTTCGCCGTCGGGACTTTCAACGAGTTGGGCGGGTCCAACCCCTCGGTGCTGGCGTATGTGCGGGAAGCCGATGACGACGTCGTGCTGTGCGTCAACAACTTGTCGCGGTTTCCGCAGCCCATCGAGTTGAACCTGCAGCACTGGGCTTCCTACACGCCGGTCGAACTGACCGGGCAGGTGGGTTTCCCGCCCATCGGTCAGTTGCCCTACCTGCTGACCTTGCCGGGCCACGGGTTCTATTGGTTCCAGCTGTCTGAGTCAGAGGAGACGCCATGAATTTGCCGTTCGCCCAATGGCTTCCCCAACAACGCTGGTATGCCGGACGTCGACGCGAGATCGTCGCCGCTGACCCCAGCCGGATCGTCGGCCTGCGCGATGACCTGGACCTGGTACTCGTCGACGTCACCTACACCGACGGTTGGTCGGAGTGCTATCAGGTGATCGTCAACTGGGGCAGCGGACCGGTTGCCGAATACAGCGCGGTCGCCACCATCGGCACCGACAACGATCGCACCGCCTACGACGCGCTCTACGATCCGGACGCGGGCCGATTTCTGCTGTCGCTGATCGATTCCTCGGCGACCCGCGGCGAGGTGACCTTCGCCAAAGAGCCGGACGTCAAGCTGCCCCTGGAGGCGTGGCCACGGGTGGCAGACGCCGAGCAGAGCAACACCAGCGTGATTTTCGAGCAGGACGCCATCTTGAAGGTGTTCCGCCGGGTCAGCAGCGGCATCAACCCCGACATCGAGCTGAACCGCGTACTGGGCCGCGCCGACAATCCGCACGTAGCCCGATTGCTGGGTTCCTACGAAACGCAGTCGGACGGTGAGCCCTGCCCGCTGGGCATGTTGACGGCCTACGCGGCCAACTCCGCGGAAGGTTGGGCGATGGCCACCGCCAGCGTGCGTGACCTGTTTGCCGAAGGCGACCTGTACGCCCACGAAGTCGGCGGCGACTTCGCCGGCGAGTCCTACCGGCTCGGTGAGGCGGTCGCGTCGGTGCACGCCACGCTGGCTGAGCAGCTCGGCACCTCGCATGCCGCGTTCCCGCTGGAGACGGTGCTGGAGCGGCTGGCGACGACGGCTGCGACGGTGCCCGAACTCGAGCAGCACGCCGCCGCGATCGAACAGCAGTTCCGCGAGCTCGCCGGGGAGACCATCACTGTGCAACGCATACACGGCGACCTGCATCTGGGGCAGGTCCTGCGCACCCCGGAGTCGTGGCTGCTGATCGACTTCGAGGGGGAGCCGGGTCAGCCGCTGGAAGAGCGGCGGGCGCCGGACTCCCCGTTGCGCGACATCGCCGGTGTGCTGCGGTCATTCGAGTACGCTGCCTGCGGTCCGCTGGTCGACCAGGCCGACGACAAGCAGCTCGCCGCCCGCTCCCGCGAGTGGGTGGAGCGCAATCGCAGCGCATTCTGCGACGGGTACGCGGCCGCGTCTGGCGTCGACCCTCGCGCTTCGGCGGCGCTGCTGGCGGCCTACGAGCTGGACAAGGCGGTGTATGAGACGGGCTATGAATCCCGGCACCGGCCAGGCTGGCTACCCATCCCATTGCGGTCGATCGCCCGGCTGACCGCCGCCTGACGCGGCGATCGCAAACTCGGCGGAGCCGAGTGCAGCGGGTCGCCGTTAAACCTACGCGATCGCAAACTCGGCGGAGCCGAGTGCAGCGGGTCGCCGTTAAACCTACGCGATCGCAAACTCGGCGGAGCCGAGTGCAGCGGGTCGCCGTTAAACCTGATCCGCCCGCGCTGCGCGCAGTTCACTTATCTGGAAAAATGTCCACCGTGATCAATGTGCGCCAAATGTATGACAGCGAGGCCAAGTTGTCGTGGGTCTTGTCCGCCTTGGCCGGACTGTTGGGAGCGACGGCGTTTTCCCACTCCGCCGGATACTTCGTCACGTTCATGACGGGCAACGCCCAGCGCGCGGTCATGGGGTACTTCGCGGAAGAAGAATGGGCAGCGTCATCGCCATGGCTGGCAGTGTCGGCCACACTGCTGATGGTGTCCTTTGTCGTAGGCGTGGTGAGCGCGACGTTGTGCCGGCGCTACATCTGGCCGGCACAGCCGCACGGCGCGACCTTGCTGACCACGCTGGCGCTGGTGTTCGCTACCTTGCTCGACCTCATTCTGATGGGCGGCCCCGAGCTTCCGTTGCCGTTTCCTCCGATCCTGGTGGTGACCTTCGCTGTCGGCACATTGAACACCACCTTCGTCGACAAGAACGGCGAAACGTCGATCGGTTTGAGCTACATGACCGGGACGCTGGTGAAGCTGGGACAAGGAATCGAACGCCACATCACCGGGGGAAAACTCACAGACTGGCTGGGATATTTTCTGCTGTTTGCCAGCTTTGTCGCCGGCGCTGCGGTCGGCGGGTGCATCAGCCTGGTCGCCGGCGGCACCTACATGCTGGCGATCGCCAGCGTGGTGTGCGCACTGACCAGTGCATACACATTTTTCTATGCTGGCCGTCGCGCCCTGTGGACTTAAAATCGCGAAATCGCTGCCGCCAGGTGCATATTCGGTGCGGGTGAGCGCAATATCTTTTCTCAGGTGCGGCGCGGGATGACCAGTCGTCCGCCTGTGACGAGGGATGCGGATTGCTTGAGCCGTTGCGCCCGCACGCTGATGTCGTAGCCCCCGACATCGGCGATGGCCGAGAGGTTTTCGGTCAGGTAACGGTAGAGATCGTCGGCGTCGCGGCAGATCACCACGGCCATCAGGTTATTGCGGCCGCCGACGGCAGCGGCGAAAGCGACCTCGTCATGAGCTGCAATCTGTTCGCCCACGCGGTGGATGTGTTGTGGTGCAATCGTGAGCCACAACATTGCATTGAGGTGAAAACCGAGTCGCTCGCCCAACACGTCGACGTCATAGACCAAGGTGCCCGCGGTTTCCAGCGCCGCAACGCGCCGAGCTACCCGTGCCATCGACCATCCGGTCCGTTCGGCCAAGAGTGCCTGCGTGGCGCGGCCGTCTTCGGCGAGCGCGTCTAGGAGCGGACGGTCCTGGGCGGTAGGTGTGATCAGCCGCCCCGGCACTACCTGAGTGATCGGTTCGCCCAGGATCTGATGCGCCTGCTCGCTGCTCAGCTTGTGACCGTAGCCGGTCCACTGTGCTGTCGCCGGTTGGCCGAATGCGTGCAGAACGAGGTCGACGCTGACGTCGATCACGGAGGTGGTTCGTGGAAGTTGTTGCAGCAGCAGGCCTTCCCGATTCTCACCGACCGGCGCGCGGATGACGCAAACCAGCTCGGTCCAGCCCGAGAGGATATTGGCATGGGTGACCTCTGGGCGCCGCGCCAGCGCGTCGCCCAGCTGGGATATGCGGTCGGGTTTGGCGCGGATGCGGGCAATCCACTGTGCTTCGCCGTAGACCTGGGGGTTCACCAGTCCGACGACGCGCACCACGCCGGCGCGACGCAACCGCTGGTAACGGCGGGCGACGGTTTGCTCGGATGCCCCGACGACCCCGGCGATGCGGCGAAAAGACACCCGCGGCGACAACTCCAGCGCGTGGAGGATTTGCGCGTCTAGAGCGTCTGACATGCACAAAGTATGCGATATTTTCGCGTTCCGCGAGGATTTATCTCGGTTTCGAGCGCGCACATAGGCATTGCGGTGCCGTCGCTGCAAGTCTGGGTTGGGGTGGTCGAGCGACACTCAAGCCTGATAACGAAAGGACTGCTATGCAAATCGGAATCGGCTTGCCGAATCATGTCGCCCGCGTGCGCGGCTCGTTGATTTCCGAATGGGCACACCACGCCGAGCAACGCGGATTCGCCAGCGTGGCCAGCATCGACCGCGTGGTTTATCCCAGCCTCGACTCGATCGTCGCCCTGTCCGCTGCGGCCGGCGCTACCCGCGACATCGGCCTCGTCACCAACGTCCTACTGGCCCCGCTGTATCCCGCCACATCGTTGGCGAAGCAGCTGGCCAGTTTGGCCGACATTGCCGGGAACCGGCTCACACTGGGTCTAGGGGTGGGCGGTCGCACCGACGACTACACGGCCACCGGCGCGGACTTCCATCAACGCGGGCGAGTTTTGGACCGGACCGTTGAATTGATGCGTCGTGCCTGGCAAGCCGACGTGGTCATCGGTGACGTACCACTGTGCCCAGCGGCTGTGCGGATACCCGTATTGTTCGGCGGGGCGTCACCAGCGACCCTGCGGCGAGTGGCCACGGTGGGGGATGGCTGGGCCGCCGGCGCGGTCCGCGACTATGCGAATCAGTCGTCATTCGCCGACGAGGTGCGCGATGCCTGGCGAAAGGCGGGTCGCGCGGGTAAGCCGTGGCTGAATGCCAGTGTGAATTTTGCGTTCGGCGACGCGGCGACAGTGGAAGGCGCGTACGCCAATCTGCGCAGCTACTACGGCTTCGTGCCCGAGTATGCCGAGCGCAACGTTGCGGACATGCTGACCTCGGCGCAAGACGCCGTGAGCACCGTGCGCGCCTACCGCGACCTCGGCTTCGACGGGCTGCTGTTTCACCCGAGCGTCGCCTCGCTCGACCAGCTCGATCACCTCGCCGACGCGGTGCTGTGAACGCCAGAAATAGATCGGCAGCAGCGCCGGGGGTGCGCTGCTGCCGATCGTTAGGCGGTTGTGTCAGGCCGGGTTTGGTGCCCCGTTCAACACCGCCTGGATGTCGGGCTTCATGGCCACCAGTTGACTGTTCCAGTAGCCCCAGTCGTGTGTTCCGTTGGTCGGGAAGTTGAACACACCGTTTCTGCCGCCCGCGGCCGTGTAGTTGTCGCGGAAGGCTTCGTTGGTGCGCAGCGTGAAGCTCTCCAGGAACTTGGCCGGCATGCTGTCGCCGCCCATCTCGTTGGGTGTGCCGTTACCGCAGTAGACCCACACGCGAGTGTTGTTGGCAACCAACCGCGGAATCTGGACCATCGGGTCGTTGCGCTTCCAGGCCGGATCGCTCGACGGACCCCACATGCTGTTGGCGCTGTAGCCACCCGAGTCGCTCATCGCCAGCCCGATCAGCGTCGGCCACCAGCCCTCGGATGGGTTCAGGAAGCCCGACAGCGACGCCGCATACGGGAACTGTTGGGGGTAGTAGGCCGCCAGGATCAGCGCCGAACCGCCCGACATCGACAACCCGACTGCCGCGTTGCCAGTCGGCGAAACACCCTTGTTGGCCTGCAGCCATGCCGGCATTTCGCGGGTCAGGAACGTCTCCCATTTGTAGGTGTAGTTCTGACCGTTGCCCTGCGACGGCTGATACCAGTCGGTGTAGAAGCTCGACGTCCCGCCGACCGGCATGATCACCGAAAGACCTGACTGGTAGTACTCCTCGAACGCTGGAGTGTTGATGTCCCAGCCGTTGTAGTCGTCCTGGGCGCGCAAACCGTCGAGCAGGTAGACCGCGTGCGGCCCGCCGCCCTGGAATTGCACCTTGATATTGCGGCCCATCGACGGCGAGGGGACCTGCAGGTACTCGACCGGCAGGCCCGGTTTGGAGAACGCCCCCGCGGTCGCCGAGCCGCCGACGGCGCCGACCAGGCCGGGCAACAGAGCTGCCCCGATGGCCGCGATCGTCAGCCGACGCGGTAAACGTGTTGCCGCGTCACGCAACTTCTCAACGAACTTCATAGCTCCTACCTATCCCAACTTTTATCTGCCGCAACATGCGGTCGAATAGCTGTCCGTCGCAGTCAAACACAGCAATGCGGCGTGTCCGGTTTGTCGCCACGGGGTGTGATGTCGCGGTTAACTAACGATTGAGCCTCGGCGCGGACTCGAAGATAACGATTACATTGCGGCGCCGGTGCCAGCCGCAATTCGTGCTGGTGGCAAGGTCTTTCGGTGGACGACGCGCCGAGCTACGTGTGCACCGGGTGCAAGACCACATCCGTCAAGGCGCCGTTGCTTGCGGTAGCGGTCATGTATGTGCATGTCGGTTGACGGCGCCGATCCGTCGGCGAACCGGGATTCAACAGTCGCAGACCGGTTTTCGTCGTGGTGTCCCACGGGATATGACTGTGGCCGAATACCAGCACGTCGGTGTCTGGATACATCCGCGACATCCGCGCCTCCCGGCCGGCTGTGGGACCGGTCTCATGGACCACCGTGAACCGCAAGCCGCCGAGCACCACGTCGGCACGTTCGGGCAGCCGCGCGCGTAATGGCGGCCCGTCGTTGTTTCCCCAGCAGCCCACCAGGCGAGCCGCTGTCGACTCCAGCTTTTCCAGCAGGTCAACTGCTACCCAATCGCCGGCATGCAGGACGACGTCGGCGGCTCTCACCTCTTCCCATATCCGTGCCGGCAGGTCGCGGGCGCGCATTGGGACATGCGTATCGGCGAGCAGCAGTAGCTTAGTTGTCGTCGCTGCGGGCCTCCGCTCCGGTTTCGCCGACGTCGAGGGCGTCATCGGGGTCTGTCCGCCCGACGTACGTGCCGTCGTTCTTCTCGTCGCCGGCCCGTGAGCGACCCTCGTGCTCTTCGGGCTCCACGTCCGATTCGTTCTTATGGCCCTTCGATTCGGCCATGTCGTCGTCCTTCCACTGCCCTTGCACTAGTCAACAGCGTGACTACCCGCGTCGGAATCCAACCGAAACACCCAGAGCATGGGATGCCAGTATTGAATGGCACCCCAAGCAGAGGAGACCACCGCATGCGCACCTTCGAGTCAGTCGCCGACCTCGCCGCCGCAACGGGGCAAAGCATCGGGCAAAGCGAGTGGGTGACCATCACTCAAGAGGACGTCAACCTGTTCGCCGATGCGACCGGGGACCATCAGTGGATTCACGTCGACCCGGAACGAGCGGCCAGTGGGCCGTTCGGCAAAACCATCGCCCACGGGTTCATGACGCTGGCTCTGCTGCCTCGGCTCCAACACCAGATTTACACGGTCAACGGCATCAAGCTCGCCGTCAACTACGGCCTGAACAAGGTTCGGTTCCCGGCACCGGTGCCGGTCGGGTCCAAAGTTCGTGCCCAGAGCACGTTGGTCGGTGTCGAGGACCTTGGCAAGGGTGCGGTACAGGCGACGATGTCGACCACCGTCGAGATCGAGGGGTCCGAAAAGCCGGCGTGCGTGGCCGAGAGCATCGTTCGGTACATCTCGTAGGCTCAGGCCATGGACGCTGAACTGGCATCCTGGCTAGCCGCCGGGCAGCATTTCGACTACCTCGGCTTTGACATCTTCTACCGCATGGCAGGCAGTGGGCCTCCACTGCTGCTGATCCACGGTTACCCGTTCAACTCCTTTGACTGGGCACCGATCTGGTCGACACTGACGCAACGTTTCACGGTCGTCGCACCGGACATGATCGGCATGGGCTTCTCGGCAAAGCCCATCGCTTACGAATACTCGGTGCACGACCACGCCGACATGCACGAGGCGCTGTTGGACCGCCTGGGAATCGGCAACGCGCACATCATGGCGCACGACATCGGCGACTCGGTGGGCCAGGAACTGTTGGCTCGTCACGAGTTTGGACAGCCCGCCTATGGCGAGTTGAGCATCGACTCGATCACCTGGCTCAACGGTGGCATGTTCGTCGAAACCTACACGCCGCGGGCGGCGCAGAAACTGATGTCCCGAACTCCGTTGGGCGACATCTTCAGTCATGTGCAGAATAGTCCGCTGTCTCGTCGGCTGCTGGAACCGACGCTGCGCGAGATGTTTGGTCCGCACACCAAACCGACACGGCACATGATGGACGTGTTCAATCAGATCTTGGATTACAACGACGGCCGCCGCGTGCTGCATAGGGTCGGCCGCTTCATCAATGACCGCTACACGCATCGGAATAGGTGGGTACGTGCGATGCGCCAGACCGCGGTCCCGATGCGTTTGATCGACGGGCCGGTCGACCCCAACTCCGGCGCGCACATGGCGCGCCGCTACGCGGAGGTGATACCCCACCCCGACGTGGTGATGCTCGCCGACGACATCGGGCACTGGCCGCAACTCGAAGCCCCCGATGCGGTGCTGACCCACTTTCTGGCCCACATCGACCGCGTCACCACCAGCAGTTAGAACTCGGCGACCGCGTGCTCGAGACGTTGCGCCAGTCGGGCCTCAGCTTCGGCTCGCCTGGTGGGCAGATGCTGCGACGGGAAAGGCGTTGAGACCGGCTGATATTCGCGCAGCGTACGGCGGGCGACCGTCATCTTGTGCAGTTCGGTGGCGCCGTCGGCGATACCCAGTGACTCCGCGGCCACCATCATTTTGACGAACGGCATCTCGTTGGAGACGCCCAGCGCGCCGTGCAGGTGCATCGCGCGCTGCACAACATCGTGCAGAACCTGGGGCATGGCTACCTTCACCGCCGCGATGTCGCGGCGCACCTTCTGGTAGTCGTGGTGTTTGTCGATCAACCATGCGGTGCGCAATACCAGCAGCCGGAATTGCTCGATCTGAATCCAGCTGTCGGCGATCTTTTCCTGGGTCATCTGCAAGTCGCCCAGCCGGCCCAGCCGGGTCTGGCGCGATACCGCCCGCTCGCACATCATGTCGAAAGCACGCCGAGCCAGTGCGATCGTGCGCATCGCATGATGAACCCGGCCGCCGCCGAGTCGGGTCTGCGCAATCGCAAACGCCTGCCCTTCGCCGCCGAGCACATGGTCGGCGGGCACCCGGACGTCGGTGTAGCGGACATAACCATGGCTGCCGTGTGAATCGGTGCCGACACCCACGTTGCGGACGATCTCCAGTCCGGGCGTCTCGGCCGGGACAATGAACAGCGACATCTTGTCGCGGGTGCGGGCGTCGGGATTGGTGACCGCCATGACGATGAAAAACGTGGCGTGTTTGGCGTTGCTGGAGAACCATTTCTCGCCGTTGATCACCCAGGAGTCGCCATCACGCTCGGCGCGGGTGACGAACATCCCCGGGTCGGACCCGCCGTGCGGTTCGGTCATCGAGTAGCAGGAGCTGATTTCGCCGTCGAGCAGCGGCTGCAGATAGCGTGCCTTCTGCTGCTCGGTGCCGAAGAGCGCGATGATCTCGGCATTGCCGGAGTCGGGCGCCTGACAGCCGAACACCGACGGCGCCCAGCGGGAACGGCCGAGGATTTCGTTGAGTAACGCGAGCTTGACCTGCCCGTAGCCCTGGCCGCCGAGTTCGGGAGTCAGATGGGCGGCCCACAGTCCCTGGTCCTTCACCTGCTGTTGCAGCGGCCGCAGGATCGCCATCGTCTCGGGGTTCTTCTTGTCGTACGGATCGAGTGCGACCAAATCGAGCGGCTCGAGTTCGTCGACCATGAATTCTTCGACCCAGTCCAGCTTTTGCTGATATTCCGGGTCGGTTTCAAAGTCCCACATCGTCAGCCTTTCGGAGGGTCAGGTGTGGCGGGTGTAGCGGTCCCGCAACTTGGCCAGGGTCGCTTCGATGCCGGCGGCATTACGTTTGGCCAAGCCGGCTCGCTCATAGAAGTGCAGCCGGTCCTTCACCGGTCCGGTGTCGCGGTAGTCGAACGTCTCCGTCACTTGGGTGATCGTCGGCGAGATCGCGGCGAACTCCCATCGCCAGTGATGCCCGGCCGGATGCGACCACTCGACAAGGCGGTCCCGTTCGACGGCGGTCACAGTGCTGGTGAGCCGGTAGCGCAGTCCCCAGAACCGCACCTTGGTGGAGAATCGCGCGCCTGGCGCCAGCTGACGAGGACCGTCAACACCGGCACCGACGGTTCCTGAGCCGTCCAACTCCTGATGCCGCCGCGGATCTGCAACCAGCGCGAACAATTCCGCCGCGGGGGCGTGAACCTCGACGGTGCGGCTGACCTGAGCGGGTCCGGTATCGACGGGAGTGATGGTCATGATTGCTGCCGTCCTGACGGTACATCCATCTGGTGGCCCGCCGCTAACCTGGTCCGGTGACGATGCAGGCACGCCCGGCACACAAACCCGATATCCCTGCGCTGGGACAGACTCTGGGCCGCGCGTTCTACGACGATCCGGTCGCGACGTGGATCATGCCCGATGACAGATTGCGGGCGGGACGGCTGCACGGGTTTTTCGCCGCGATGACCCGGCACCATCACCTCACCGGCGGGGGCGTCGAGGTCGCGTGTGACGGGCCTGCTATCGGCGCGGCGGCGCTATGGGATCCGCCCAATCGGTGGCAGCACTCGCTTCGTGAGCAACTGGCGATGTTGCCGTCGCTGGTGCGCGGCTTCGGCTTGCGGCTGACGGTTGGCCGCAGGCTCGCCGAACTGCTGGACTTGATGAAGCGCCACCACCCGCAAGAGCCGCACTGGTACCTGGCCACCATCGGAAGCGACCCCACGGTCCGCGGTCGCGGGTTCGGCCAGGCCCTGATGCGTTCGCGGCTGGATCGCTGCGACGCCGAGCACTGTCCGGCGTATCTGGAATCAAGCAAACCGGACAACGTGCCGTACTACGAGCGTTTCGGCTTCACCGTCACCGGTGAGATGGTGCTACCCAACGGCGGACCCACGCTGTGGCCGATGTGGCGGGCACCACAGTAGTGGGACTATCCGCCGAATCGGCATAGCCCGTTTAGAGCGCGGAGCCCACGGGCAACCGTTGGCCATGCCTACCGACCAAGCCGGCGACCTCGTCGACCCATCGGATTTCCCGGAAGAAGGCGGTCCCGGCGACACGCTGAACCCGAGCGAATCGACCGACTCCGACGAGGTCCGCAACGACGACGGTGACATCGTCGTCGACCCGCCGGAGCAGTGGAGCGAGGCCGACAAGTTCGGAATGACCGAGCGCGAGGAGGAAGAGGGCGAATCCCTCGACGCCAAACTCGCTGCCGAAGAACCGGATGTGCCCGGCGGTGCAGCTCTCGATGACCGGGGCCCGCACCGCGCACACCGGGGCCAGATCGATGACACACCGGAGGACGGCGACTCGCTTTACGACGTCGTCGACGAGTGAGCGGCTCAAAGGCTGCTCGTTGCCACGCCATCTGCCGGCCGCGTCGTGTCCTGCAGCGTCACCCGAAATTGCATCGCCCGATAAGGCCAACCGTGGGCGGTGTTCCACTGCGACACCACCAGCCCGACACCGCGTGCCACATCCAATTGAGAACCGGGCAAGACGTACCCGCCGTACAACTGCGCGACGCGGTTGCCCGCATGATCTTCGGAGTCCCAGGCGCACCCGATGACCGGCAGCTGCAGCGGTGAATTCCCTACTGCGGTAGGAGAGTCGATCACCCGGTAGCCCAACGCGTACTTCGAGGACAGGAAACCACCAAGGAGCCATTTGCCGGATGTCAGCCGTCGCAACGACAGCTCACCCCAGGTTTCGCCGTCCGGAGTGATCGGAGTCGGTGCATTGCCCCACGACCAGCGACCGTCGCGGCGGCCCCACGAAGAGTACTTGGACCGTGTGCCGAGGTGGGCCGGGCGAACCCGTCGCAAGATGATGCCTTTGTCGCGCTGAAACCCGGTGGAGACGACATACACCCAGCCGTCGTCGGGATCGTAGTCCCAGGACCAGCATTGTGCGTGACCGTCATGGAGGTCGGCCGGGAATCTCGTGCGGTCGCCCAAGTGCCGCCAGGAAATGCCGTCGTCGTCCGATTTCCAGATCTCCGTCCAGACGACGTTGCCGAAACCGCGGTTGACGATCGCGTGCAGATACAGGGCATCGCCTACCCGCAGCAGATCCGACGGGATCACCGTGCTGATGCCCCGGCGCGGCGCGGCACCGTCGCGGTGCGTGTAGTGCCACAACTGGCGGGCATAATCCGGGTCGGTGCCCCCGGCGCGGTGGTATCGGATTCGGTGAGCAGCGTCTCCGGTACCGATCAGGATCACCGGTGACCGCCAATCACCGAGGCCAACCTTGTTGCCGGAGAAGGTATCTCCGAACACCGACACCAATGCGCCGTTGGGTGCCAGTACTGACGCCCCCAAGTCGGCGCACGTCACGCCCCACCGGTCGGTGATTGCGGGGCCGGTGATGTCGGCCAGCTTGCCGTCCGCCCGCCGTCGCGAGCTCACCTCGACCACGGGGTGACTGGCCTTTCTCGGCGCTGGCCGTCGACGATGACGTCCACCTGTTCGTCGAAGAAGGCGACACGGTCTCGCACGGGCTCGGCCTCGCCCAGCGGTTCGTGGTAGGTCCAGGCCACGTCCGGTGGGCCGTCGGGCACCGAGAAGTACGACGCCCGGCCCTTGTAGGCGCAATAGGTGACGGTCTCACTGGGCCGGAGGTCGGCGACGACGTCGGCGCGCGGCAGGTAATACCGGACCGGCAGCAGCGTCTCGAACAACAGCAGTGGTCGCGACGAAGCGGCCAGCACTTTGCCCTCGGACTCGATCCGGATATGCCGGGTACTGGCCAGGATGTCGATGCGTTTGAACGGGTCGTGCGGGTGAGCGACGATGGGCTCGTCCTCTTCACGCCACTGGAAGGCATTGAAATCGAGGATGAGATAGCCGGCTAAATCAGCGTCGTCCGGTTGCGACGCGGCCGCTTTGGCGCGGGCGCCGTCGACGACGACGTCGAATGCGGTGCCCGCCGGTTCCAACTGCGCCACCACATCTGATTGGGGCAGCGCGTACGTCGGGACCACTCGGCCCGGCTCCCACACCAGCCATCCGTTGCGTGTGTCGGCGACCAGTTGATCAGCGAGGTACACCGCAAGTCGCTTTTCGGTGGGCTCGTAGCGCAGGGATTCGAGGGTGCTGCCCAGCAGATCGCGCATTTTGATTGCCATGGACCCATCATCACCCGGCGACGCACCGCTCAGGGGCGGCTGCGCCAGCCCGCGATACCCACTGCAATCATTCGCAACTGCTTGACTGCGGTCCGGCGGATCTCGTCGATGGCATCGGCGCCCTGGGCGTCCTCGATCGCCTCGGCGATCACGATCATCGAGTTGACGAACAGGGTGGCCAGCACATTGAGGTCTTCGGTGCTCCACGTGTTCGGCCCATTGAAGCGGGCGAGATCGGTGGCCAGTTCGGAGGTGAGCAGCCGAAGTTCGGTGCGAATCGCATAACGCAGCACGGTGACGCCGCTGGAGCGCTCCCGATAGATGAAACGCCAGTGCTCGCGCTTTTCGGTGATGCTGGCGATCACGATCTCCACCGACGACTCGATCACCCGGTTGGGATCGAGTTTGCCGGCCCGGGCGCCACGCAGCATGTCGCGCAAGGTTCGAAACGACTCATCGATCAGCACCAGGCCCAGCGCTTCCATCGACTCGAAGTGACGGTAGAACGCAGCCGGCACAATCCCGGCCTCCCGGGTCACCTCGCGCAGGCTCAGGCTGCCGAAGCCGCGGTCGCTGAGCAGTTTGAGCGCCGCGGCGATGATGGCGCGCCGAGTGGCCTCCTTGCGTTCTTCGCGGGAGGGACTTTCCCGGCTCCGGCCGCGGCCCGACCGGTGCGGCCGCGAACTGGGCGTACGGTCGTTCACCGTGTGAACCCTACCACAATGCAGCTGAAATACTTGACGACCTGCAGCAACCGGCCGCACGGTGTACATATGTTCACTCAAACTTCGGCCCGAGCTATTACCAAGCGGGTTTTAACTTCCGACCTGGCTGACTTGCTCACCGGTCCGCACGGCGTCGACCGGTACACCGAACTGCTGACGCCGACCTGGACGCGGGGCGAGGCCCGCGCCAAGGTCATCGACGTACGGCGGACCACTCCGCGCAGCGTCACCCTCGTCCTGGCGCCCAACGCGGCGTTTCGCCAAACTGCCCGGGCACGAAACGCCGGCCAGTACGTCAACGTCACCGTCGAGGTCGACGGCCGTCGGCACACCCGCTGCTATTCCCCGGCCAATGCCGAGAACACATCGCACCTCGAGCTGACGATCGGTCATCACGACGGCGGGGTGGTTTCCTCCTACCTGTACAAGCACGCCCGCCCCGGCATGGTGGTGGGCTTGGGAAGCGTCGGCGGTGACTTCATCCTGCCGACGCCGCGGCCTCGGCGCATCCTGTTCATCTCCGGCGGCAGCGGCATCACGCCCGTGATGGCGATGCTGCGCACCCTGATCGCCGAGGGACACGACGGGGAGATCGCGTTCCTCCATTACGCACGCACCCCTGAGGAGGCCTGCTACCGCGATGAGCTCGCCGCGACTCCGCGGGCGCGGGTGCTGCACGGCTACACCCGATCGGGTGTCGGCGACCTGGACGGCCGGTTCGGACCTGAACACCTGGCGACCGCGATGGCCGAACCCGACGCGGTGTTCGTCTGCGGGCCACCGGCTTTGGTTGCCGCAGTGCGAGAGCACAGCGCAAACGTGTACTCGGAAAGCTTCGTGGCACCAACAGTTGACGCGCCTACCCGGCCCTCCGGTGGCCGAGTGGCGTTTGCGGACAGCGGGATTGAGGTCGTCGACGATGGCCGGCCGTTGCTGGAGCAGGCCGAGTCGGCCGGCCTCACGCCACAAAGCGGATGCCGGATGGGCATCTGTCACACCTGCACACGCCGGAAAAGCTGCGGCGTCGTGCGCAACCTGACCACTGGAGCGGTGTCGACCGGTGCCGACGAGGACGTGCAGATCTGCGTATCGGTTCCCGTCGGCGACGTCGAGATCGATCTGTAGACCGATAAGGAGCAGTCATGTCACAGCCCAGGATCACCCTGACTCCCGAGCAGGCCGAGGAATTCGGCCGCGAGCTCGACGCGATCAAAGAGAGCGTGATGGCCGATCTCGGCCAGCGCGACGCCGACTACATCCGCCGCGTCATCAAGGCGCAGCGCGCGCTCGAGGTCGGTGGACGCGCGCTGCTGTTCGCCGGCATCCTGCCGCCGGCCTGGTTGGCCGGTACCGCGATGTTGGCGGTGTCGAAGATCCTCGACAACATGGAAATCGGCCACAACGTCATGCATGGCCAGTACGACTGGATGCGCGATCCGGCGATCTCCGGGCGTACTTTCGAATGGGACACCGCCTGCCCGGCTGACCAATGGCGGCACTCGCACAACTACATGCACCACACCTACACGAACATCGTGGACATGGATCGCGATATCGGCTACGGCATCTTGCGGATGAGTGAGGACCAGCCGTGGCAGCCCTACTTCCTGGGCAATCCCGTCTACGCGTTTCTGCTGATGGTGCTGTTCCAGTACGGCGTTGCGCTGCACGAGCTGGAGACCGAGCGGATTCGGGCCGGCGAGATCAGCCTGGCCGACAAACGCGAAATCCTGCAGGGCATTTGGCGCAAGACCCGCCGCCAGGTGCTGAAGGACTACGTCGCCTTTCCGCTATTGGCGGGGCCGTTCGCTCCGTTCGTGTTCGCAGGTAACCTCTCGGCCAACCTGATCCGCAACGTCTGGTCCTACATGATCATCTTCTGCGGGCACTTCCCGGACGGCACGCAGGAATTCTCCATCGAAGAGACGCAGAACGAGTCCCGCGGCATGTGGTACTTCCGGCAGATTCTTGGCTCGGCAAACCTGACCGGCGGCAAGCTCTTCCACCTGTTATCCGGCAACTTGTCGCATCAGATCGAGCACCATCTCTTCCCCGACATGCCAGCTCGGCGCTACGCGGAGATTGCGCCGCAGGTGCGTGAGATCTGCCGGCGCTACGGCATCCCCTACAACGCGGGTTCGCTGCCACGGCAGTTCGCCACGGTAGTGCGCAAGATCGTCAAGTTGGCTGTGCCGCCGAAGAAGCACGACGCCATGGCCACCCCAGCGCCCGTCGCCGCCTAACGTGAAATTGCGTCCAGGGTTGTGGTTTTCGACAAATCACAGCCCTACGCGCAATCTCGATGCCTGATACGCTGCCAACCCATGGTCGCTATGCCCGCACTCGACGGCGTTGAGCACAGGTTTGTCGACCTGGCCGACGGCGTCACCATCCACGTCGCCGACGCCGGCCCGGCCGACGGGCCGGCGGTGATGCTGGTTCACGGCTTTCCACAGAACTGGTGGGAGTGGCACGCGATGATCGGGCCATTGGCCGCCGACGGCTATCGGGTGCTGTGCCCGGATCTGCGTGGTGCGGGCTGGAGTTCGGCTCCGCGTTCGCGCTATTACAAAAGCGAGATGGCCGATGACTTGGCGGCTGTGCTGGACCAGCTGGGGGTGGGGCCGGTGAAACTGGTCGCTCACGACTGGGGTGGTCCGGTCGCGTTCATCATGATGCTGCGCCATCCGGCAAAGGTGACCGGGTTCTTCGGGCTCAACACCTCGGCGCCCTGGGTGACGCGCGACCTCACGACAATCACCGACGTGTGGCGGTTCTGGTACCAGATCCCGATCGCGCTGCCAGTCATCGGGCCCCGAGTGCTCGGCAGCCCGAAGGGCCGCTACCTGCGGACAATGCTCGGGTGGGGCGGCTCGGCAGTACCCAAAGACGATGTCGGCATGTACGTCGAATGCATGCAGGAACCGGGGCACGCGGTTGCGGGGTCGCGCTGGTATCGCACATTCCAGACCAGCGAAATGCTGCAATGGCTGCGGGGCGAATACGACAACACCCGGGTCGACGTCCCGGTCCGCTGGCTGCACGGCACCGACGACCCGGTGCTCACGCCAGACTTGCTTCGCGGCTATGCCGACCGCGCAAGCGATTTCGAGGTCGAGCTGGTCGACGGCGTTGGCCACTGGATCGTCGAGCAGTGCCCCGATCTGGTGCTGGACCGGCTGCGCAAATTCCTTAAAACGTGAGCGGGGGCACTGCTCAATCGACGCCGATGGTCACCTCGGTCGCCTTGATGAACACCGTTGCGGGCTGACCGGCCGCCAGACCGAGATTGACCGCGGCGTCTTTGGTGATCGAGGAGGTCACGACCTGATCGCCCCCGTCGAGCCGAACTTTCACGGTTGCCATCACAGCGCCGAGGTCGACATCGGCGATGGTTCCCTTGAGCTGATTCCTGGTCGATAGCCGCATCACGGGCCTCCCATTCATCGGTAATCTTCGACGAAGCCTAAGCGGGCGCACCGGCCGACGTTAGCGTTTCAGCGGCGCGCGCCCAGCAACGCCACCGATGCGTCCACTGCGGGTGCGACGATCTCGCGCACATCGTTGCCGTCTTCGACGGCAAGCGCAGTCAGTTCCCGCAGGCCGCCCAACAAGATCACCGCCATCGACGGTGTCAGTGGTGCCAGGTCGGAGCGGCGGAATCCGGCACTGCCACTGAGATCGACCAGCAGAGTCGTCAGCAGTTCGAGTCCGCGCCGTTGGACCGGACGGGCGACCGCGCCAAGCGAGGGAAACTCCCGAATCCAACTCAACGTGACTGCCGGGCGCGACTCGATGTGGCTGACATAGGCCTCGACAGCCTGCCGAATCTGGTCGCGCCAGTCGGCATTCGGATCGACGGCCGTCCGGATATCGTCGGCGAGCTTCTCGTTGTCCGTATGCAACAGTTCGAGGAAACACTGTTCCTTGCTGGGAAATTGGTCATAGAAGGTTCGCTTCGACGTGCGGGCATGCCGGACGATGTCGGCGACGGTGGTGGCGCGGTAGCCACGCTCGCCGATCGAGGCGGCAAGGCCATCGAGTAGCCGACGCCTGAACGGGTCGATATCGAGACAAGCCGCGTCACGGACTGCTGCCGTCACCACCGCGCCTCCTCTCGGTGAGCCCTTGCCAGTCGTTGGTACCACACGGTACCGTACCGAAGTACGCCCGCGGTACCCGTGCGTACCACGCCGATGTTGGGAGTGCACCAGTTATGAGCTCCGTACAGAGCGAAGCGACCGCCGCGCAGCAGGCGGCCAAAATCCCGCCGGGGCCACGTATCCCAAAAACTCTGCAGGGCAGCGCATTTGTCATCTCACGGCGCCGGACCGTGCAACAGATGGCACGGCGTTACGGTGAGATCTTCAGCCTCAACGTCCCGGTGTACGGCCGAACCGTGGTGGTGTCCAACCCGCAGTTGGCAAAGCAGGTCTTCACCACTAATCCAGACGATCTCGGCAATATCCAACCCAACCTGAGCCGGTTCTTCGGCCCCGGTTCGGTGTTCGCCCTCGATGGTGATGACCACCGCGTGCGACGCCGACTGCTGGCGCCGCCGTTTCACGGCAAGAGCATCAAGAACTACGAGAGCATCATCGAAGAAGAGACGCTGCGCGAAACAGCCGACTGGCCCGAAGGCCAGGCGTTTCCCACGCTGCCATCGATGATGCGCATCACGCTCAACGCCATCCTGCGCGCGGTTTTCGGCGCCGAGGGCGCCGAGCTCGACACGTTACGACGCATCTTCCCGCCATGGATCACCCTGGGCTCGCGATTGGCAACGCTGCCCCAGCCATCTCGGACCTACGGGCGTTACACGCCGTGGGGGCGGCTGGCGGAATATCGGCGCCAATACGAGGCGGTCATCGACAAGCTGATCGCCGACGAGCGTGCCGACCCGAACTTCGAGAAACGGAACGACGTGCTGGCGCTGATGCTGCGCAGCACCTACGAGGACGGGACAGCCATGTCGCGCAGTGATATCGGCGACGAACTGCTGACACTGCTGTCTGCCGGACACGAAACCACCGCCGCGACGCTGGGCTGGGCATTCGAACGACTGAGCCGGCATCCCGACGTGCTGGCGGCGCTGATGGCAGAGGCCGAGAGCGACGACAACGAACTGCGTCAGGCGACGATCCTCGAAGTGCAGCGCAACCGGACGGTCATCGACCTGGCCGGCCGACACGTCTACGCGCCGGCTTACGAGCTTGGCGAGTGGGTCATTCCGCGCGGTTCGTCGATTCTGGTCAGCATCGTGCAGCTGCACACCAACCCTGACGTCTTCCCCAACCAGGAGCGCTTCGACCCGCGCCGCTTCATCGACGCCAAGCCGTCCAGCTTCGCCTGGATTCCATTCGGCGGCGGTGCTCGGCGCTGCGTGGGCGCCGTGTTCGCCAACATGGAGATGGATGTTGTTTTGCGAACCGTGTTGCGGCACTTCACGATTGATACTACCGATGCTCCGGGCGAACCATGGCATTCCCGCGGCGTTGCCTTTACGCCGAAGCGCGGCGGACAGGTCGTGGTGCGGCGGCGTTAAAATTGGCGGTCATGACTGCCGAGGCCAACGAGCTCCTAGACATGATGAACGGCGCGATGGCCAACACCATCCCGATCGCGCACAAGATGGGTGTGAAGGTCGTCGAGGCCCGACGAGGCTACGCGGCCACCACCGTGCCCGTCGAGGGCAACGGCAACCATTTCGGCGTCATGTACGCCGGAGTATTGTTCACCGTCGCCGAAGTCCTCGGCGGAATCGTCGCCCTGACCACCTTCGACAGTGCCAAGTACTTTCCACTGGTCAAAAACGTCGACATCCAGTTCGTCGGTATGGCGCGCTCAGATGTGCGCGCCGAGGCCGGCCTCGATGACGAGACAATCGCACATATCGATGCCGAAGCAGCCGAACGAGGCAAATGCGACTTCACGCTCGAGGCTGTGGTGACCGACTCCGACGGCCAGACCGTCGCCACCACCCGCGGGCTCTACCAATTACGCGCGCACAGCAGATAGTTCTGCTCGGCAAGCTACCGCTCGACGCCTGCCGTTCGTGGCAGCTTCCAGCCGGGGCGCGCGAAGTGGCAGGTGTATCCGCCGGGATAGCGCTCCAAGTAGTCCTGATGCTCCGGCTCAGCCTCCCAGAAGTCGCCGGCCGCGGTGACTTCGGTGACCACCTTGCCCGGCCACAACCCGGACGCGTCGACGTCGGCGATGGTTTCCAATGCGATCCGCTTCTGCTCCTCGTCGAGGTAGAAGATCGCCGACCGGTAGCTGGTCCCGACGTCGTTGCCCTGCCGGTTTTTAGTGGTCGGGTCGTGGATCTGGAAGAAAAACTCCAGCAGCGTGCGGTAGTCCGTGCGGTCGGGGTCGTAGCTGATTTCGATGGCCTCGGCGTGGCCTGGGTGGTTGCGGTAGGTGGCGTTGGCGTTTTCGCCGCCGGTGTAGCCCACCCGCGTCGAGATCACGCCGGGCTGCTTGCGGATCAAATCCTGCATGCCCCAGAAACAGCCACCGGCCAGGATCGCTCTGTTATTACTCGTCATGGTTGCCCTCCTGATTCGAGCATAGGAACCGCTCGACAAACATCAATAGAACGTGTTCTAGTTTTGGCGTGACAACCCGCATCTTCACTCGCGACGAACTCTCCGCCGCCTTCCAGACCTTCGAGCAGACGGTCGAGCGTGCCGCCGAGACGAAGGACTGGGACGCCTGGGTGGAGCACTACACGCCCGACGTCGACTACATCGAGCACGCCGCCGGAACGATGAAAGGCCGTGACGAAGTGCGCGGCTGGATCCGTAAGACGATGACGACGTTCCCGGGCAGCCACATGACCGCTTTCCCGTCGTTGTGGTCGGTCATCGACGAGGCAGGCGGCCGGATCATCTGCGAGCTGGACAACCCGATGGCCGACCCCGGTGACGGCACGATTATCAGCGCCACGAACATCTCGATCATCACCTACGCCGGCGACGGGCAGTGGTGCCGTCAAGAAGACATCTACAACCCGCTGCGCTTTGTCCAGGCGGCGCTGAAGTGGTGCCGAAAAGCGCAGGCGCTCGGCACGCTCGACGCTGACGCCGCCAAGTGGATGGATCAATACGGAGGACAAGCATGAACGCACAGCCGAAATTGGTGATCGGCGCCAACGGCTTTCTGGGCTCGCATGTCACCCGCCGGCTCGTGGCCGACGGTGCCGACGTGCGGGCCATGGTGCGGCCGACTGCCAACACCCGCGCCATCGACGACCTGACCGTCAGCCGCTTCCACGGCGACGTCTTCGACACCGCCACGCTGCGCGAGGCGATGGACGGCTGTGACGTCGTCTACTACTGCGTCGTCGACACCCGGGCATGGTTGCGCGACCCGTCGCCGCTGTTTCACACCAATGTCGAGGGGCTGCGCAACGTACTGGAAGTCGCAAGGGACGCCAACCTGCGGCGGTTCGTCTTCACCAGTACCTACGCGACGGTAGGACGGCGACACGGGCACGTAGCCACCGAAAACGACCAGATCGGTCGGCGACGCGTCACCCCCTACGTCCAATCGCGGGTCCAGGCCGAAGATTTGGTGCTGCAGTATGCGTCGGAAGCCGGTCTGCCCGCTGTGGCGATGTGTGTCTCGACGACCTATGGCAGCGGTGACTGGGGCCGGACCCCACATGGCGCCTTCATCGCCGGAGCGGTGTTCGGCAAGCTGCCGTTCCTGATGAACGGCATCCAACTGGAAGTCGTGGGTGTGGACGACGCCGCCAGGGCTTTGATTCTGGCCGCCGATCGCGGACGCGACGGTGAGCGGTACCTGGTCTCCGAACGGATGATTGCGTTGTCGGATGTCGTGCGCATCGCTGCGGACGAAGCCGGTGTGCCGCCGCCGCAGCGCTCGATCTCGGTGCCGGTGCTCTATGCGCTGGGCGCGATGGGCAGCCTCAGGGCCCGCCTCACTGGTAAAGACGCCGAACTCAGCCTGGCGTCGGTGCGGATGATGCGCGCCGAAGCCGAAGTTGACCACAGCAAGGCGGTCCGCGAACTGGGTTGGGAGCCAAGGCCAGTCGAGCAATCCATCCGCGAGGCGGCACGGTTCTGGGCTGAGTTGCGGAATGCCAAGGGCAAGAGCACGACTGCGGGCTGAACACCACGCCGACCGCTGTTCAAAGCACTCGCAGCCCCGGTATGCGGCTAGCGTCGGATGAGTGACCACCGGAAAAGTCCGTGCTGATCTGAGCGGCGCCCCACAGACGATGCTGGCGACCTTGTATGCCAAGGCGTTGGACGCCGACTTCGACAATCCGATTCTGGGGGATCGCTATGCCAAGGCGATCGTCGAACGCATCGACTACGACTGGACAAAGACCACCATCACCGCGCGCCGGGCCCCGTCGGTGACGACCCGCTCCGCGCATTTCGACAACTGGACGCGGCAATTTCTGGACGCACATCGGCGAGCGGTGGTGCTGCACGTGGGCTGCGGTTTGGACAGTCGGTTCTGGCGGGTGCGGCCCGGCCCCGAGGTCGACTGGTATGACATCGACTATCCCGATGTGGCCGCGCTACGCAGTCAGCTCTATCCCGCGGGCGACCACTACCACGTCGTCGCCGCCTCGGTCACCGATCCGGCCTGGTTGGCCGGCATTCCCAGCGACCGGCCCACCCTGATGATCGGCGAAGGCCTGACCATGTATCTGACCGAGCACGATGGCACCGCGCTGCTGCGTCGGGTGGTCGAGCGGTTCGGCCGCGGCGAGCTGCAGTTCGACGGGTTCAACTGGCTCGGCATCAAGTCACAGGTGCTCAACACCGTCGTACGCCGGTCGGGATCGACATTGTCGTGGGCAATCAACGGGCCCGACGACATCGTTGACGCTGTCCCCGGAGTGCGGCTGTTGGCTTGCCAACGCTGGTTTGAGTCCTCCACGTTCGCACAGCTCCCACGCTCATCCCGGTTGATGGGCAAGGTCATGTCGCTGGTTCCGGCGGTGGCGAACATGGCGCAGTATCACCGATACGCATTCGGAACGGCCTGACACCGGGGGAATCTTCTCCGCCATCAGATGTTGCAACTCCTATCCACACCTGAGGAGATGTCACCATGAGCCACCGGCCTGTCTTGGAACCCACCGCCGGGCACCCGATCACGATTACGCCGACCGCGGGCCGGGTCCGCGTCCGGGTCAACGGGGAGATCATCGCGGACACAGGCGCAGCGCTTGGATTGCGAGAAGCCACTATCCCTGTGGTGCAATACATTCCATTTGACGACGTGGTGCAGGAGCTGCTGACCCGCACCGACACCACCACCTACTGCCCGTTCAAAGGTGACGCCAACTACTACAGCGTCACGACCGCGGCCGGCGACACAGTCGACGACGTGATCTGGACCTACGAGCAGCCCCATCCCGCGGTCGCGGAGATCGCCGGTCATGTCGCGTTCTACGCCGACAAGGCCGACATCAGCATCGAAGCCGACTGAGGCGCGTTATGGGCCGGCGGCGGCGAACACCTGCGCCGCCAACCGGGTGTCGCTGTATTCGCGCAACGACGTGATCAGCCCGTCCCGCGTTTCGACGATGAAAACGAACGGGCTGTCGTAGCGCACCCCGTCGGAGGTGATGCCGTCGCCCTGCGCCTCGATCACCACGTTCTCACCGTCGTTGAAGCACCGGATGAGATCGAAGGTGAGCTGGAGGTTGTGTTTGCGTCGTTCGACCTCCCGCCGGAGCGCCGCCTGGTCCACCGTTTTTCGGGTGATGATGCTCCAGTAAGTGAAGTCGTCGCTCAGCAGCGTGAAGCACTCGTCCACGTCGCCGCCCTCGGAGAGGCATTGCAGAAACATCCACGCCAGCTCGGCTTGCGGATCGTCGAACGGGGTGGTCATCAGGCCATCCTGACTCGGAAGACAGCAAGGGGTCAATTGTCCACGGCGGAACCTATGATTCATGCGAAGTGAAAAGCGCTCGCACAATCACATTCCCGGGTGTGGTCAGCCCGGGAATCACGCTGGCACCGCTGCGTAGAGGGCCGGGCGATCCGTGTTTTCAGATTTCCGAGGACGGTGCGATCTGGCGGACCAGCCTGCTGTCCAGCGGGCCTGTCACGGCGCGGATCAGTCGGGCAGCTTCGGATGCCGTCGATTGCACGGCATGGGGAAGCGGTGCCGCGGAGTTCCTCGACGCGCTGCCGGCCCTGCTGGGCGCTGACGACGACGCGTCGGATTTCCAACCGCGCGACCCCACGGTCGCCGCAGCCCACCGGCGTGTTCCGCACCTGCGGCTGGGGCGCACCGGGCAGGTGCTCGAAGCGCTCATCCCGGCGGTCCTCGAGCAGCGCGTGCCCGGGGCCGACGCGTTCCGGTCCTGGCGGGTATTGGTGACCAAGTTCGGCACGCCACCACCGGGACCGGCACCGGGCCGGATGCGGGTGCCGCCGTCCGCCGAAGCGTGGCGGCGCATCCCCTCGTGGGAGTTTCACCGCGCCAACGTCGACCCCGGCCGGGCCCGTACCGTCGTCGGCTGTGCACGGCGGGCGGCGTCGCTGGAACGGCTGGTGTCACGACCGGTGGCGCAGGCCCGCGAAGCACTGACCTCGCTGCCGGGCGTCGGTGTCTGGACTGCGGCCGAGACCGCTCAGCGAGCGTTCGGCGACTCCGATGCGTTATCGGTGGGCGACTATCACATTCCCAAGATGATCGGCTGGACGCTGCTCGGGCACCCCATCGTCGACGACGTCATGGTCGAGTTGATGGAGCCAATGCGCCCGCATCGGCACCGGGTGGTCCGCATACTCCAAGCCAGCGGATTGGCTTACGAGCCGCGGCGCGGGGCGCGGCTTCCGGTGCAGGACATCCGCTCTCTTTAGCCGCCCCGAGCAGTCGAAACGGGCGCTTGCGCGTTATCGCACAAGGACGCCGGTGGTTACCCGCGACGGTCATCGGGTATCCGGGGCCGGAAGTGACCGTGTCCGAACGACCTAAGGGAGCAATCGATGACGCAGTTCACTGTGCCCGGCCTGACCGACAAGCAGGGCGCACAGGTCGCCGAGTTGCTGCAGCGGCAGCTGAGCACTTACAACGATCTCCATCTGACCCTGAAGCACGTTCACTGGAACGTTGTCGGCCCCAACTTCATCGGCGTGCACGAAATGATCGATCCGCAAGTGGAATTGGTGCGCGGCTATGCCGACGAGGTGGCTGAGCGTGTCGCGGCCCTTGGTGGCTCCCCGCAGGGCACGCCGGGTGCGATCATCCGCGACCGCAGCTGGGACGACTATTCGGTGGGGCGTGACACCGTGCAAGCACATCTGGCCGCGCTCGACGTGGTCTACACCGGCGTGATCGAGGACGTTCGCCGAGCCATCGACGAGACCGAGGAGCTCGACAAGGTCACGCAGGACATCTTGATCGACCACGCCGCCGAGCTGGAGAAGTTCCAGTGGTTTGTGCGGGCGCACCTGGAGAATTCCGGCGGCAAGCTGGCGCACGAGGGTTCTCCCACCGAAAAGGGTGCCGCCAGCGCGGCGCGCAAGAAGACCTGACCGATGGAATAATCGGACCGCAGTCCGGTTATAGCGGGTAGCTCTGCGTCAAGGAGGTACCGTTGCCCGCCGTAACCACCGACACCCTGACCCTGCCGCGCGTCTCCGCCGCGGCGCCCACTGACACCGAACGCCCGGTGCGGTCGATCACCTCCGGCCCACGAGGTTATGAAGGCGAGGGGTTTCCCGTCGTCAGGGCGTTCGCCGGGGTCAGCATGACGGCACTGGATCCGTTCGTGCACATGGACCAGCTGGGCGCCGTCGAGTACCTGCCCGGCGAACCGAGAGGCACCGACTGGCATCCGCACCGTGGATTCGAAACGGTCACCTACATGATCGACGGCCGGTTCGCCCACCAAGATTCGCATGGCGGCGGCGGTCTGATCAGTGACGGCGCTACCCAGTGGATGACGGCGGGGTCGGGCATCCTGCATATCGAGACACCGCCAGCTGAACTGGTCGAAAGCGGCGGCGCCTTCCACGGCGTTCAACTGTGGGTGAACCTGCCGAAAGCGGACAAATTCGCCGCGCCCCGCTATCAAGCCATCGAGGGCGGCGACGTCAAACTGTTGGCGTCCGACGATGGCGGAGCGCTGATCCGCATCATCGCCGGCGACGTCGACGGCCACCGCGGTCCTGGCCGCACTCATACGCCGATTACCTTGGCACACGCCACAATCGAGCCTGGTGCCCAGCTGAACATCCCGTGGAACCGCGACTTCAACGCATTGGTCTATGTGCTGTCCGGGCGGGGATCGGTTGGACCGCAGGGACACCCCATCCAGCATGGTCAATTGGCAGTCCTGGGCCCCGGCGATCGGCTGACCGTTACCGCCGCGACGTCCCAAGACGCGCCCGCGCCGGCGTTGGAGGTGCTGATCCTGGGCGGCCGTCCGATTCGAGAGCCGGTGTTTCACTACGGACCGTTCGTGATGAACACCAAGACAGAAGTGATCGAGGCGCTCGAGGACTTCCGTGCCGGCAAGTTCGGCACCGTTCCACCCGACGCCTTGATGCCACACGTGCCCCGGCGCCCCTCGCTCGGCTAACTCCGGCCGACCTCGACCATGCGGTGCCGCGACCTGCAGCTGGCAAACTGATCGACACCGGCGAACGTCGATCCTCAACTGCCCGGCCGTACCGTCGTTCGGCAAGCGCCGATGCCACCGTCGCGAGCTAGGGTGCTCATCGGCAGACGTCGTTCGACGCGCTTAGAAGCGGTTTGGGTGTGCGGACCGCCCGTCGCCGCGGGAAGCCGGCAGTGTGAACTGGTGGCACAATCGAGGATGTGCCGCATCCCGCGAGCCGGGGGCCCGGTCGTCCCCCTGCAGCGAAAGCGGCCGACACCCGTAAGCGCATCGTGCTTGCGGCTCGTGACGTGTTCAGCGAACGCGGATATGAGGCCGCCACCTTCCAGGCCATCGCGCTGCGCGCCGATCTCACCCGGCCGGCGATCAATCACTATTTCTCGAGTAAACGAGCCCTGTATCGCGAGGTCGTGGAGCAGACCAACCAGCTGCTGATCGAGGCGGGCTTCGCGCGGGCGCAGGGCGAGACGACGTTGACCGGGCGGATTTCGGCATTCCTCGCTGCCGCGCTCGAAGCAGACTCCGAAAACCGTTCGGCAGCGCGTTTTTTGGTGACGTCCGCGCTGGAATCGCAGCGCCACCCGGATCTGAAAAGCACTGACGAGGATTCGATGCGAAGCATCCGCGAGTTTCTCGCCCGGATAAGCACCGACGCGATCGAGGCCGGCGAACTCACCGCCGATACCGATCCCGAGGCGCTGACCGAGGTGCTGCTGGCGGTGCTGTGCGGCGTGGGGTTCTACTCCGGCTTCGTGGAAACCGCCCACGAGATGCACGCGGTCATCACCGGGTTGGCGCGGCTGTTGTCCGGCGCGCAGTGGCGCCAGCAGTAGGCGTGCGGGCAGTGATATAACGCACAGCGGCATATAGGTTGCCTAACTTATTAGGTAGCATGGGCCGCGGCATGACTGATCTGGGCGAAGCGCACTGTGCACGAACCGCAGGGGATAGCTGGGACATCATCGAAAGTGTCGGCGCCACCGCGGTAATGGTCGCCGCCGCCCGTGCTGTCGAGACCGGATCGGCCGATCCGCTGATTCGCGACGAATTCGCCCGCGTGCTGGTCTCAGCGGCGGGGGCCGGCTGGATGCAGTTGGCCAGCCCGGATCTGGATTGGATCGGCGACGACGAGCCCGGCCGACGAGCGCACCGAGTAGCTGTCGATTACCAGGCTGTTCGCACCCATTTCTTTGACGAGTACTTCGCCGGCGCTGCCCGGGACGGCATCCGGCAGGCGGTGATCTTGGCCGCCGGGCTCGATTCGCGCGCCTACCGGCTGGATTGGCCGGCGGGCACCACCGTCTATGAGATCGATCAGCCCAAAGTCCTGCAGTACAAGACCAGCATCCTGGAATCGGCGGGTGCGGTTTCCCGCGCTGTGCGCCAGCCGGTCGCAGTGGACCTGCGGGACGACTGGCCGGCTGCGCTGGATGCAGCCGGCTTCGACCGCACCCAACCCACCGCATGGCTGGCCGAGGGTTTGCTGCCCTACCTGCCCCCCGATGCCCAGGACCGGCTTTTCGAGATGGTCACTGCGTTGAGCGCACCCAGCAGCCAAATCGCCGTCGAAGTATTCAGCTTTGACGCCACCAACGAGCGGCGTCGGGCAGCCCGACGCGCGCGCTGGGCGCGCATGCAGCGGCTCGGTTTGGACGTCAACGTTGAAAGCCTGACCTACCGCGAAGGCGACCGTGCCGACGCCGCGCAGTGGCTGAGTGACCACGGCTGGCAGGTCCGCGCGGTGAACAATCGCGACGAAATGACCCGGCTAGGCCGACCGGTACCCCAAGACCTGCTCGAAGAGAGCATCGTCAGCACCCTGGTGCGCGCGCGACTCACGCCCACCAGCTGACCGACCAACGCATTCGCAGAAACGGAACCACGATGAGCACCTTGCGCAGCCACGACGACACCTGGGACATCACCACCAGCGTCGGCAGCACCGCCGTGATGGTGGCCGCCGCCCGAGCCGTCGAGACGGACAGCCCTGAACCACTTATTCGTGACCCCTACGCGAAACTCCTTGTCGCCGGCGCGGCCACCGGGGTCTGGGAAGCCATGCTCGATGATTCGATGGTCGCCAAGCTTGAGGCCGCCGACCCGGAAACGGCAGCGATCTTCCACCACATGCGCAGCTACCAGGCGGTACGCACCCACTTTTTCGACGCCCACTTTGCCGGCGCAGTGGCCGCCGGAATCCGGCAAGTCGTGATCCTGGCCTCCGGGCTGGACTCCCGCGCCTACCGGTTGGACTGGCCGGCCGGTACCACGGTGTACGAGATCGACCAGCCCAAGGTGCTGGCCTACAAGTCCGCGACGCTGGATGCGCACGACGTCGCGCCCTCGGTGGACCGTCGGGAAGTGCCGATCGACCTGCGCCAGGACTGGCCTGCCGCGCTACGCGGCGAAGGCTTCGACCCGGCGGCGCCCACAGCCTGGTTGGCCGAAGGACTGTTGATGTATCTGCCCGCCGACGCCCAAGACCGGCTGTTCGCGCAGATCACCGAGCTGAGCGCACCGGCAAGCCGCATCGCTGCCGAAACCGCGGCCCGCCATGGCGACGAGCGGCGCCAGGAAATGCGGGAGCGGTTCGAGCGGGTGGCCGACGAGCTTGGCTTCCAACAGAGCGTCGACGTCGGGGAGCTGATCTACCACGACCCGAATCGTGCCGATGTCGCCGAATGGCTGGGCGGCCACGGCTGGCAAGCTACGTCGCAGCACTCGCTCGACGAGATGTCCCGACTGGACCGAACGGTGCCGGGCGTACCGATGGCTGACGACAAGGACGCGTTCTCGTATTTCGTCACCGCCGAGCGCGGATAGGCCGCGGCTGGCGGGCACCTGTTGCCCAACCGTCCGGTTGATTAGGATTGGGCTTCCGCCGGTCAGGAAGGGGACGCCTGTGACCACCGAAGCCGCCGCAAATACCACCACGACGCCAGGCAGTGATGTCGCGCAGACGGTCGCTCGCCTGCGGGAAACGTTCTCGACTGGACGAACCCGAAGTCTGGAATGGCGGCGCAGCCAGCTGCGTGGCCTTGAGCAGATGATGACCGAAAACGAGTCGACGATCGCCACGGCGCTCGAAAAGGACCTCGACCGCAAACCATTCGAGGCGTGGCTGGCCGACAGCGCATCCACCGCCGGCGAGGCGCGGTACGCCGCCAAACACGTCAAAAAATGGATGCGGCGCAAGTATCGGCTCCTCGAGCTCGCGCAGCTGCCCGGCCGCGGCTGGGTGGAGTACGAGCCCTACGGCACGGTGTTGATCATCGGCGCCTGGAACTACCCCTTCTACTTGACGCTCGGACCGGCTGTCGGAGCGATCGCGGCCGGAAACGCCGTGGTACTCAAGCCGTCTGAAATCGCGCCGGCTTCGTCGGCGCTGATGTCCGACCTGGTGCCGAAATATCTGGATAGCGACGCGATCGCGGTGGTTGAGGGCGACGGCGCGGTCAGCCAGGAGTTGATCGCCCAGGGCTTCGACCGGGTATTGTTCACCGGCGGCACTGAGATCGGCCGCAAAGTCTACGAAGGCGCGGCACCGCATCTGACGCCGGTCACACTCGAGCTGGGCGGCAAGAGCCCGGTGATCGTCGCAGCCGACGCTGACGTCGACGTCGCGGCCAAGCGGATCGCCTGGATCAAATTGATGAATGCCGGCCAGACCTGCGTGGCACCCGATTACGTGTTGGCCGACGCGAAGATCCGCGACGAGCTCGTCGACAAGATCGGTGACGCGATCACGAAGTTCCGAGCTACCGAACCGGCCGGAATGCGCATTGTCAACCAGCGTCAATTCGACCGGCTGACCGGCTATCTGGCCGACACCAAGGGAACGGTCGCTTTGGGCGGCGTGTTCGACGCGGCGGCTTTGCGCCTTGCGCCCACGGTGGTCGTCGATCCGGACCCGGACGAACCGCTGATGACCGGCGAGATCTTCGGTCCGATCCTGCCGATAATCTCGGTTCAATCCCTGGACGACGCAATACGTTTCATCAACTCACGGCCCAAGCCGTTGTCGGCGTACCTGTTCACCAAGACCCGGGCCGTCCGTGAGCGGGTGATCTCCGAAGTGCCGGCGGGCGGCATGCTGGTCAACCATCTGGCATTCCAGGTGACCACCGCCAAGCTGCCGTTCGGCGGAGTCGGCGCCTCGGGCATGGGTGCCTACCACGGACGTTGGGGTTTCGAGGAATTCAGCCACCGTAAAACGGTGCTGACCAAACCGACCCGACCCGATGTGTCGAGCATGATCTACCCGCCGTATACAGAGAAGGCGTGGAAGTTGGCGCGCCGACTGTTCTGAGATAACCAACATCCGAATTAGAGCGCCTGGCGACGAGGCGGGCCGTGCTGCGGCCTGAGAAGTAGCCGGGAAATCGATCCGAAAGGAAGTCCATGCCTGGAGTGCAAGATCGTGTCATCGTCGTCACCGGAGCCGGCGGGGGACTAGGGCGGGAGTACGCCCTGACTCTTGCGCGCGAAGGCGCCAGCGTCGTCGTCAACGACCTCGGCGGAGCCCGCGACGGTACCGGCGCAGGTTCTGCGATGGCCGACCAGGTGGTCACCGAGATCAAAGACGCAGGCGGGTGCGCGGTCGCCAACTACGACAGCGTTGCCGAGGAGAGCGGCGCGGCCAACATCGTCAAGACAGCGCTGGACGAATTTGGCGCTATCCACGGCGTGGTGAGCAATGCCGGGATTCTGCGGGACGGCACCTTCCACAAGATGTCGTTCGAGAACTGGGACGCCGTGCTCAAGGTGCATCTCTACGGCGGGTACAACGTGATCCGGGCGGCGTGGCCGCACTTCCGTGAGCAGAGCTTCGGCCGGGTGGTCGTGGCGACCTCGACCAGTGGCTTGTTCGGCAACTTCGGCCAGGCCAACTACGGGGCGGCCAAGCTGGGCCTGGTGGGTTTGATCAACACGCTGGCGCAAGAGGGCGCCAAGTACAACATTCACGCCAATGCGCTGGCGCCGATCGCCGCGACGCGGATGACCCAGGACATCCTGCCGCCCGAGGTCTTCGAAAAACTCACACCGGAATTCGTGGCGCCGGTGATTGCCTACCTTTGCACCGAGGAGTCGGATGACACCGGGTCGGTGTTCATCGTCGGCGGCGGCAAGGTGCAGCGCACGGCGCTGTTCCAGAACGACGGCGTGACCTTCGAGAACCCGCCGTCGGTCGACGACATCGCCGGGCAGTGGTCGACGATCACCGACCTGTCGGGAGCGCAGCAGGCCAAGTTCTCGTTATAAGCAGCTGGCCGTGAAAGCCTGTGTAGTACGCGAACTCTCAGGCCCATCGGGCATGGTGTATACCGACGTCGATGAAGTCAGCGGTAACGCGGACACGGTGGTCGTCGACGTTCACGCCGCCGGGGTGTGCTTTCCCGATTTGCTGTTGAGCAGAGGCGAGTACCAGTTGAAGCTGCCGCCGCCGTTCATCCCCGGCATGGAGGCGGCGGGTGTCGTGCGGTGGGCGCCGGAGGAGTCCGGTGTCCGGGTGGGCGATCGGGTGTCGGCGTTCGGGGTGCTCGGCGGTTTCGCCGAGCAGGTGGTCGTGCCAGTCGACAACGTGATACCCAGCCCCGCGCAACTCGATGACGCCGAAGCGGTGTCGCTGCTGGTGAACTACAACACGATGTATTTCGCGCTGACTCGTCGAGCGGCGATGCTGCCGGGAGACACGGTTGTGGTGCTCGGTGCGGCCGGTGGGGTGGGCACCGCAGCGATTCAGGTGGCCAGGGCGATGGGCGCTGGCGAGGTGATCGCCGTCGTTCATCGAACTGGTGCAATGGAATTCGTCGAATCACTGGGTGCCGATGTGGTCTTGCCATTGACCGATGGTTGGGCGCAGGCGGTGCGCGACGCCACGGATGGTCGTGGCGTGGACATCGTCGTCGATCCAGTCGGCGGCGCGGCTTTCGATGACGCCATCCGAGTCTTGGCCGTCGACGGCAAGCTATTGGTGATCGGCTTTGCTGCGGGCGGCATTCCCACCGTCAAGGTCAATCGGCTACTGCTGCGCAACGTCAGCGTGGTGGGCGTGGCCTGGGGCGAATACCTCAACAAGGTCCCAGGCTCTGCCAAGCTGTTCGCCTGGGGCCTTAATGAGTTGGTATCGCTGGGGCTCAAACCGCCCCCGCCGCAACGCTATCCGCTGTCGGATGGGCCTGCCGCGCTGCAGCGCCTAGCGGACGGCGGCGTGCTCGGCAAGGTGGTTTTGGAGCCGTAGTGAGCACCGCCGGGGTGGCCTTGGTCGCGCTAGCGATCGCCATCGGCCTCATCGGCGTCATCGTGCCGCTGCTGCCAGGGTCGGCGCTGGTATTCGCGGCTATCGCGGTGTGGGCTGCGGTCGAGCGGACGGCCACGTCGTGGGTGACACTTGGCGTCGTTGCCGCGCTGCTGGGTGTTGGCATGGTGGTCAAGTATCTGTGGCCGGTGCGTCGGATGCGCCGTGCCGAGGTGGCGACGTCGAGTCTTGTCGTCGGTGGCTTGCTCGGCATCGTGGGTTTTTTCGTGATCCCGGTACTGGGGTTGCCGATCGGCTTCGTGGGCGGCATCTATCTGGCTGAGCTGACGCACGGCCGCGACCGGCGAACCGCATGGGTAGCCACCGTGCATGCATTGAAAGGCGTGGCGCTGTCCGTGGGTGTGGAACTGACCGCCGCGCTGCTCGCCACTGTGGTGTGGATTGTCGCGGCCGCTTTCTGGTGAGCCGCAGCGGGCGCAGTTCGTGAGTATCAGCAGGGTATGGGCGGGTGCCGAGACTAATTGGAAGTAGCGTATGGCCTGGGTCGACCGAGCTCAATCTCGCATCGGAGGTGCTGTAGATGCTGTCGTCCGGGTCGATGGTGGCCGGATACCGTATCGAACGCATCTTGGGTGTCGGCGGGATGGGCGCGGTGTATCTGGCCGCCAATCCGACCCTGCCGCGCTTGGACGCACTCAAGGTGCTCTCGCCCGAGCTGTCACGTGATCGTGATTTCCGGGCCCGCTTCACCCGTGAGGCCGATGTGGCCGCCGCGCTGCAGCATCCCCAGATCGTGTCGGTGTACAACCGCGGGCAGACCGATGACGGCCAACTGTGGATTGCCATGCAATTCGTCGACGGCACCGACGCCGACGACGCGCTGCGCGCTGGAACGATGACACCGCAGCGCGCCGTGCACATCATCACCGAGGTAGCCAAAGCTTTGGACTTCGCCCACGAACGTCACGTCGTGCACCGCGACGTCAAGCCGGCGAATTTTCTGCTCTCCGGGCCAGTAGGCGCCCACGAGCAAGTGCTCTTAGGCGATTTCGGAATCGCGCGCGCCCTCGACGACGTCGGTCTGACCGCAACCGGGTCAGTGATGGCCACTATCGCCTACGCGGCGCCGGAAGTGTTGTCCAGCTGGCGGTTTGACGGCCGTGCCGACATCTACTCGTTGGGATGCACACTATTTCGGCTTCTGACCGGCAAAACCCCGTTCTCCGGCAGCAATGGGCCGGCCGCGGTGATGCTGGCTCACCTGCAACGGCCGCCGCCACGCGTCACCGACTTTGTGCCCGGGTTGCCGCCGGCCCTAGACCACGTGGTCGCCACCGCGATGGCGAAGGATCCCGGTGCCCGATTCGCCTCCGCGTCCGACTTGGCCCACGCAGCCGCAGCCGCGCTGCGCGACCCCACGCTGACGGTACGAGTGCCGCTACCGGCGGTGCCGACCGCCGACGTCGTCTCCTACCCGCACATGCAGGGCGACGGCAGCGCACCGTGGTGGCAGAACGCGGCACCGCGCACCACGCACAGCCCCGTCGCACCGCCACCCCAACGGCGACGGCGCACCGCCATCGGCGCCGGCATCGGCGCGGTGGCGCTGGCTGCGGCAACAGCGGTCGCCGTGGCGGTGTGGCCGGATGCCCACGACAGCACCCCGCGTGGCTCCGCCGCGCAGCCCCCTACGACACCAGCGCCGACATCCGTATCGGCGCCAGGCCTCCAGCCCGCCGCCACCGACATCGACCCCGACCAATTACGCCCCATCCTGCTGACTGCCGCCGAGCTTCCCCAATCCGGCGGCGCACCGATGGCGCTCGAGCAAGACAACACCGGCCTGGCAGACGACGCCGGCACCGTCTCCCCGGATGACCAGCAGTGCCTCAACGCGTGGGTGCCCGCCCAACAGTCGGTGTACCACGCAACGCGATCCGCCCCGAATGTTGTCGTCACCGGGGCCGCGATCCAAACCCTGCGCGGTATCAACCAGAAACCCTGGCAAGATGGCGTGGTCCAAGCCGTGGTGTCGTTCGCCACCGCAGATTCGGCCAACGCCTTTTACGTCCGCCAACGCGGCGCAGTGGAGCTGTGCGGCGGCAAGACAATCACCGTCCTCCCGTCCGGCGAGGCGCCGCAAACCTGGGAGTTCACCCACCCAGTGACCACCACCGGCGTTTACACCATCACCGCCGCTTTGCAGGGCGAGAATGGCACCTGCCAACACGGGATAATGCCGCGCGGCAACGTAATGATCGACATCCGGCAATGCCGGGCCAGCGGCGGAACCGACGTCGCCGCCTTGGTTCTCGCGACCGCCGCCAAGGTGCCACACCAGTGAGGAGGCGCCCCATGTCCACGAACGCCCTCGGACTTACCGGAGTTGTGCTGTGCGCCGCTGCGATCTCGGCCGCGTGCGCGCACACCACCGACGGTGCCCCAGTCCTGCCACATGTCCGCACATCGGCGCATGCCGGTGCACCCAACCCGACGACGTCGCCAGTGCCGGCAGCTGCCACCTCTGACGAAGAGCAGATTCGCCGAACCGTCTTGGCTTTCGGAGATGCGTACAACACCGAGAATTGGGACGTCTACACCGAATTGATGTGTGCGCCGATGCGTGCCCGATTCACCGGTACGGTGATGGATTACCTCAAAAAAGATCGGACCAACACCGGCGTTACGACGGTGTCCATCACGTCGGTCTCCGTCGACGGCGATAACGCCACAGTCGGCATGGATTCGCACAACGAAGCCCTAGGATCGGCATCGGTCAACATGCAGGTGAAGCGCGAGGAGGACGGGTGGAAAATCTGCCAAACCTACTGATGACCGCCATAGAACGCCCACTCAAGCCAGAAGACGGGTGGAAGGCGTGCAAGTTAAAGTAGCAGCGACACTACCTGTACGCCTTGGTCTTTCGGTGCTGTCGAGTGCGTTCTTTGTCGCGGTGGTCGGCTGCAGCAGCACGACCGCCGGTGTGGCTACCACACCGCCCGCTCCACCGGTCAGTTCGGTCAACGCGTCGCTGCTGGACCCGGGCCGATTTCCGACGAAGCCGCAACCGCCAGCCGGCGCCGCCGGCTCTGAACAGGCTGGGCGCCTCGCAGAGGGTCGCCGCATGGCTAACTACACAGTCGGGCCCTGGCAAGTGGATCCCGCCCTGAACTCGCACCTAAGCGGAGACGTCGCCGTCATCGACAGCTACGACCAGGTGGGCCAGGTGCTGTGGCCGTGGGTTGCCGGCGGCGCCTGGGGGCAACCCTTGCTCGTGGGATTCACCTCCGAGCGCCACAGCGCTGCAGGCCCGCAAAAGTCACTGCGCAACGCCGTGCTGCGCTTCGCTGACGACCGCGCGGCATCGGCTGTTGCGCAAAGCTTTCACGACAAAGCCATGTCTTTTCCCCGCCTCGAAGACTCCATGCCCGTCGTGACCGAACCCGAGCAGGCCACCCCCATACCCGCCCATCCCGACGCGCACGGCGCACTGATCACCTACCAGCAAGGCGCCGAACGACTCCAGGAGCTGATCGTAGCCACCGCACATGGCCCCTACGTCCTCGTCCAAGTCATCCACTGCGCAGCGACGCCAGACTGCCCAGCACAACTAGCCGCACACACCCTCGACTTGCAACTTCCGCTGATCGACTCCTTCACGCCCACCGACCCCACCCAGTTCGCCACGTTGCCGCTCGATCCCACCGGCCTCGTAGCGCGCACCCTTCCCCTGCCACCTGACGAGGCCACACCCACGACAGGAGCCGCCTACGAGCCAGCGGGTGCGCTGCACTTCGAAAACGACCCGGCCACCGTCGGGCCGGCTCTCAACGCCGCCAAGGTCGACGAGGTGTCCATCAACCGCGCGACGATCTATCAGGCCGCCACCCCCGAAGCGGCTCAGACGCTGCTCCAGGTTTACAGCGACACGCTGTCCGCAACCAAAGCCGCCAAACCCGCCGACGGTGTGCCCGGCCTCCCGCAGAGCCGCTGCACGCTTATACCAGGAGCCGGCGGACTCATTCCGCACCACTGGTGTCTAGCCACCGTCGAGAATTACTTGATCAAAACCGTTGCACGCCAACTGGACACCGCCCACCAGCAAGCCGCCGCCCAGTACCGCATCCTTGCCGACAGTTAGATCCCGCAATCAGCCCAGCAGTGTTTCGCGAAGCCGATCGACGTCAGACTCGGTGATGCCCGCATCACGCAGATAGCCATCCAACGAGCCGTAGGTCTCGTCAATCGTGCGGCGCGCCGCATCCAGATACTCCTCGCGCACACCGAGCACCTCATCGGAAAGTCGCGCTTCGGTGAATGTCATGACCTCGGGCGTCAACTCGCCCTCCGAGCGCTGCTGGATCATTTCCAGGATCCGTCCTCGAAGCTGCGGCGCGGCGTCGTTGCTGCGCAGGTAGTCGGCCAGCACCGCGTCTCGGTCGATACCGATCGCTTCCAACACCACCGCGACCATGAAGCCGGTGCGGTCCTTGCCGGCGAAACAATGCGCCAGCACCGGGCGCCCGGCGGCCAGCAGCATGACGACCCGGCGCAGCGCCGGCTGCGCGCCGTTGTAGGTGGGGAACCGCCGGTACTCGTCGACCATGTAGCGGGCAGCCGCGTCGGCGACGGACTCTTCGCCCGGCTTCTCGGTCATCATCCGCTGCCACGCATGCTCGTGTGGCGCAGCGCCGTCCGTCTCCTCGGCGCCGAGGTCGGGGATTGGCAGCAGGTGAATGTCGACGTCGCCGGGCACCCGGCCCGGACCGCGGCGTTCGACTTCGCGCGGCGAACGCAAATCGGCGACATCGGTGACGCCCAGCCGGCGCAACGCGTCACGCCCGGCATCGTCGAGCCGGCTCAGCTCACCGGAGCGGAACAACCGGCCGGGACGCACTC
The DNA here is from genome assembly GCF_059812285.1 of Mycobacterium sp. NGS62. Classification (NCBI taxonomy): domain Bacteria; kingdom Bacillati; phylum Actinomycetota; class Actinomycetes; order Mycobacteriales; family Mycobacteriaceae; genus Mycobacterium; species Mycobacterium sp. NGS62. Next base: position 88,129 of record NZ_JCALCK010000013.1, read on the forward strand.
CGGCCGACACCGCGACGTCACGAAAGTTGACCGCGCCGGACAGCTCACGAATCTCGGTGGTCACTACGTAACCGCCGCAGCGAAAGCGCTCTTCTCGCGACCGATTTCGGCCCGCGCGATCGATCGCATGTGCACCTCGTCGGGTCCGTCGAAAATGCGCATCGCCCGATGCCACGCGTAGAGTCGGGCTAGTGCGGTGTCCTCGCTGACCCCGGCTGCTCCGTGCACTTGGATGGCGCGGTCGATGACATTGCAGGCCACTTGCGGTGCCACCGCCTTGATCTGCGACACGAGCAAGTGGGCCGCCTTATTGCCGTGCTGGTCGATGGTCCACGCCGCCTTCTCGCATAAGAGCCTGGCTTGGTCTATTTCGTTGCGGGACGCGGCAATTGCCTGCTGGACGAGACCTTGGTCGGCCAGTGGACGGCCGAACGCGATCCGGCTGTTCGCGCGGTGCACCATGAGCGCCAGCGCACGTTCGGCTCCGCCGAGCGCACGCATGCAGTGGTGGATGCGGCCCGGCCCCAGCCGCGCTTGAGCGATCGCGAAGCCGCCGCCTTCTTCGCCGAGCAGGTTCGTGACGGGAACCCGGACGTTGTCGTAGATGATCTCGCAGTGCCCGGGCTGGTCCTGGTAACCGAAAACCGATGTCGAGCGGAGCACCGTCACACCCGGTGTATCGGTGGGAACCAGGACCATCGACTGTTGCTGGTGGCTGGCCGCCTCAGGGTTGGTGCGGCCCATCACGATCAGAATCTTGCAGCGCGGATCGGCTGCCCCGGACGTCCACCACTTACGGCCATTGATCACGTAGTCGCCGCCGTCGCGCATGATCGAGGTCTCGATATTGCGGGCGTCGCTGCTGGCGACCGCCGGCTCGGTCATCGAGAACGCGCTGCGGATCTCGCCGGCCAGCAACGGCTCCAGCCACTGCTTGCGCTGTTCCTCGGTGGCGAACAGATGCAGGGTCTCCATGTTGCCGGTATCGGGGGCCGCGCAGTTGAGCGCCTCGGGCGCGATCTCGAGGCTCCAGCCGGACAACTCGGCCAGCGGGGCATACTCCAGGTTGGCCAGGCCCGACTCGGCCGGCAGGAACAGGTTCCACAGGCCCGCGGCTTTGGCCTTGGTTTTCAGTTCCTCGATGATCGGTGGAACGGTGTGATCGTTCGGACCGGCTTCGTGGCGGTAGCGGTCGTACTCGGCCTCGGCTTCAAAGACGTGCTCGGTCATGAAGTCGGACAGCCGCTTGTGATAGTCGCTCGCTTTGGCTGACATCGCGAAGTCCATGCCGTCACGATAAGCCACGGTGACCTGGCGCGAGCAGACGCATAGGTCCCCGGACACGCTGAGAAAAAGGGGCGTTTGCGTCTGCTCGCGGTCGAAGCAGGATGGACGTCATGACCGAGACACGTCCCCCGTTTCCGCCGTTCACTCTCGAAACGGCGATCCAGAAGGTCCAGTCCGCCGAGGACGCCTGGAACACCCGCGACCCGGAGAAGGTCGCCAGCGCCTACACGGTCGACTCGCAGTGGCGTAACCGCGACGAGCATGTCGTCGGCCGCGACGAGATCGTCGCGTTTTTGACCCGTAAGTGGCAGCGCGAGCTGGACTACGTGCTGCGCAAGAGCCTGTGGGCTTTCCAGGGCAATCGCATCGCCGTCCGGTTCCAGTACGAGTGCCGCGACAACGCCGGCCAGTGGTATCGCAGCTACGGCAACGAACTCTGGGAGTTCACCGACACCGGTCTGATGGCGCGGCGGGAAGCCAGCATCAACGACGTCGCGATCGAGGCGTCGCAACGCCGCTACTTCGGTCCCCGCCCAGAAACGGAGCGCGGCCAGGACATCCCGCTCTGGTGATGCCGCCGCCGTCTGCTCGCAGGGGGTCCGCGACGGCCAGTTAGGGTGAGGGCCGATCCACTGGGGTAGGGCAAGTACAAGGAAGCCGATGGCAGAAACGCAGACGACGGTCGGGGTGGTCGCCGAATCCGGGGCCGACGAGCGGCGGGTAGCGCTGGTGCCCAAGGCGGTCGCACCGCTGGTGAAAAGCGGCGTCGCCGTGGTCGTGGAGTCGGGCGCGGGTGAGCGGGCGCTGCTTCCCGATGATCTGTACACCGAAGCCGGCGCCACCATCGGCGACGCCTGGGCCGCCGACGTCGTCGTCAAGGTCGCACCGCCCAGCGCCGACGAGGTAAGCCGGCTCAAGAGCGGGCAGACCCTGATCGGCTTCCTCGCCCCGCGCAACCCCGACAACCAGGTCGAGGCGCTGACGAAGGCCGGCGTCCAGGCGTTCGCGCTGGAATCGATCCCCAGGATCTCCCGGGCGCAGGTGATGGACGCACTGTCGTCGCAAGCCAATGTCGCCGGCTACAAGGCGGTGCTGCTGGCAGCCTCGGAGTCGACCCGGTTTTTTCCGATGCTGACCACCGCGGCAGGCACGGTGAAACCGGCCACCGTGCTGGTGCTCGGGGTGGGCGTGGCCGGCCTGCAAGCACTGGCGACGGCCAAACGGCTGGGGGCCCGCACGTCGGGCTACGACGTGCGGCCCGAAGTGGCCGACCAGGTCCGGTCGGTGGGCGCCCAGTGGCTCGACGTCGGGATCGACGCGTCCGGCGAGGGCGGCTACGCCCGTGAGCTCACCGACGAAGAGCGCGCCCAGCAGCAGAAGGCGTTGGAGGAGGCGATCAGCGGGTTCGACGTGGTGATCACCACTGCGCTGGTGCCGGGCAAGCCCGCGCCGCGGCTGGTGACCGCCGCCGCGGTGGAAGGGATGAAGCCCGGCAGTGTCGTCGTCGATTTGGCCGGTGAGACCGGCGGCAACTGCGAGCTCACCGAACCGGGCGAAACCGTCGTCAAAGAGGACGTCACGATCGCGGCTCCGTTGAACTTGCCGGCGACGATGCCCGAGCACGCCAGCGAGCTCTACAGCAAGAACATCACCGCGCTGCTGGAACTGCTCGTCAAGGACGGTCAGCTGGCCCCGGACTTCGACGACGAGGTCGTCGCGGCGGCCTGCGTGACGCCTTCTGGAGAGGACAGCTAGATGTACGACGAACTGTTGGCCAACCTGGCGATCCTGGTGCTGTCCGGATTCGTCGGGTTCGCCGTGATCTCCAAAGTGCCCAATACCCTGCACACCCCACTGATGTCGGGCACCAACGCCATTCACGGCATCGTGGTGCTCGGTGCGCTGCTGGTGCTCGGGCGTATCGAGCACCCGACGCTCGCCCAGCAGATCATCCTGTTCGTCGCGCTGGTGTTCGGAACGCTGAACGTGATCGGCGGTTTCATCGTCACCGACCGGATGCTGGGCATGTTCAAGGGCAAAAAGCCGGTGCCGGCCAAGTCTGAGGAGTCGGCGGCGAAATGAACTACCTGATCATCGTCCTCTACATCATCGCGTTCTCGATGTTCATTTACGGTCTGATGGGCTTGACCGGCCCCAAGACCGCGGTGCGCGGCAACTGGATCGCCGGGATCGGTATGGCTATCGCGGTGGCCGCCACCCTGGTCCTGATCCGCCACACCGATCATTGGCCGCTGATCATCGCCGGTCTGGTGCTTGGTGTCGTGCTCGGTGTTCCGCCGGCGCGGCTGACCAAGATGACCGCGATGCCGCAACTGGTGGCGTTCTTCAACGGCGTCGGTGGCGGCACCGTGGCGTTGATCGCGCTCTCGGAATTCATCGACACCACCGGGTTTTCCGATTTCCAGCACGGTGAGGAACCGACCGTGCACATCGTGGTGGCGTCGCTGTTTGCGGCGATCATCGGGTCGATCTCGTTCTGGGGTTCGATCATCGCGTTCGGCAAGCTGCAGGAGATCATCTCCGGGCGGCCGATCGGGATCGGCCGGGCGCAGCAACCGCTGAACTTGCTGCTGCTGGCGGCGGCGGTCGCCGCCGCGGTGGTGATCGGGTTGCACGCCCATCCCGGCAGTGGCGGCGTGCCGCTGTGGTGGATGATCGGCCTGCTGGCCGCCGCCGGTGTGCTGGGTCTGATGGTGGTGCTGCCGATCGGCGGCGCCGACATGCCCGTGGTGATCTCGATGCTCAACGCGATGACCGGGCTGTCGGCGGCCGCCGCCGGGCTGGCGCTGAACAACACCGCGATGATCGTCGCCGGCATGATCGTCGGCGCCTCCGGGTCGATCCTGACCAACCTGATGGCCAAGGCGATGAACCGCTCCATCCCGGCGATCGTCGCGGGCGGGTTTGGCGGTGGCGGAGCGGCCCCGGGTGGCGGCGACGGCGGCGACAAGCACGTCAGGTCCACCTCAGCAGCCGACGCCGCGATCCAGATGGCCTATGCCAACCAGGTGATCGTGGTGCCCGGCTACGGGTTGGCGGTCGCCCAGGCCCAACACGCGGTCAAGGACATGGCCAGCATGCTGGAAAACCGCGGAGTGGAGGTCAAATATGCGATCCACCCGGTGGCCGGCCGGATGCCGGGGCACATGAACGTGCTGCTGGCCGAGGCCGAGGTCGACTATGACGCGATGAAAGACATGGACGACATCAACGACGAGTTCGCCCGCACCGACGTCACGCTGGTCATCGGCGCCAACGACGTCACCAACCCGGCGGCCCGCAACGAGGCGTCCAGTCCGATCTATGGCATGCCGATCCTCAACGTGGACAAGTCCAAGTCGGTGATCGTGCTCAAGCGGTCGATGAATTCAGGATTCGCGGGCATCGACAACCCGCTGTTTTACGCCGAGGGCACCACGCTGCTGTTCGGGGACGCCAAGAAGTCCGTGTCAGAAGTGACCGAAGAGCTCAAAGCGCTCTGACGAACAGCCGCAAAGAATCCCTGTGTCGCATCGAAACAGGGGCTTTTGTGTCGGTTGGCGGTGCTTAGACCGGGGGATAGGCCGGCGGCGGGTAGCCGTTACCGTCGACGACGCCGCGCAGACCCCAAGGCACATACCGGAAGAAGAACTCGACCTCGTCGGAAAAGTCGTAGTCGGGATTCGGGTCCATCTGACCACCTCTTCGAGTTGCCTCTTGCTTCGTGGAGCAGTCTAGTCCCATCGGTCAACGTCGCGACAGCCAACACTTAAACTGTCCAACTAGTTGATTGACACCCGGAGACCCTCCGGACCTGCTGATAGTGAGTAGACATGCCATCCGAGAACGGGCAATCCCGCCGCGAGGAGCTGCTGACCGTGGCCACCAAGCTGTTCGCTGCGCGCGGCTACCACGGCACCAGGATGGACGACGTCGCCGATGTGGTCGGCCTGAACAAGGCAACCGTGTACCACTACTACGCCAGTAAGTCATTGATTCTCTACGACATCTACCAGCAGGCTGCCGAGCGCACGTTGGCCGCTGTGCACGACGACCCGTCGATGTCCGCGCGCGAGGCGCTGTATCAGTACACGGTGCGCTTGCTCAACCAGATCGCCGCCAACCCGGAAGGGGCGGCGGTGTATTTCCAGGAACAGCCCTATATCACCGAGTGGTTCACTGAAGAGCAGGTCGCCGCGGTCCGCGAGAAGGAAACCCTGGTCTACGAGCATGTGCACGACCTCATCGACCGCGGGATCGCCAGCGGCGAGTTTTACCCGTGCGACTCCCACGTGCTGGCGTTGGGCTACATCGGGATGACGCTGGGCGCCTACCGATGGCTGCGGCCCAGCGGACGCCGCACGGCCAAGGAAATCGCCGCCGAATTCAGCACCGCGCTGCTGCGTGGCCTGATCCGCGACGAGACCATCCGCGCCGAATCACCGCTGGGTGTCAAAACCGAAATCGAAACAGCCGGTTGAAGTTTTTGACCGCCGGGATCACGCCCAGCAGTTGATACAGCACCCGCTGCGGCTTCAGCGGGATCGGCGCATAGTCGACGATCGGATAGGTCTCGACGAGGCTCAACCGCGGATTCCATTGGCTGAATTCGCGGCCGTCCCTGGTTCCTGACTTGACGATCCCCGAGGTGAAGATCTTGGACATCCGCGGCCCCCATGGCGACCCCAGGTCGGCCAGCAGTTCTCCGCAGGAGAACCGATCGATGACTCGCTGGGTCAACGCTCGCACTTCGGCTTCGGTCAAATACATCAGCAGCCCTTCGGCGATGATCAGCCCGGGACGATTGGCGGGTACCTCGTCGAGCCAGTCCGGGTCGGTCACCGACGACCCGATCATCCGGTAGCCGTCGCTGTCGTCGTACAACCTGCGCCGCAGGTCGATGACCTGCGGGACGTCGACGTCGAACCACTGCACGGCAGCCGGCGGCCGCAGCCGGAACACTCTGGTGTCCAGGCCGCAGCCCAGGTGCAGTACCACCGCATCCGGATGACGGGCCAGGAAATCGGCCGTCCAGGTGTCGAGCTTCTTGGCGCGCAGCGCGACGAGGAACTGGTTGCCCCACGGGTGAAGTGACCGGTGCATCCGGGCGAAGTCGTAGTCGATCCGGTCGACGGCCTCAGCTGCCGCCCGGTCACCCAGAACCGGCTGCGCCAACCGGCTTTCGTAGGCGCGCAGATACAGCGTGCACAGGTTGGTCCACTCCACCGATCCCCATGGCACTGCAGTGAAGTCGATCTTGTCCGACATACCCCTCCATCTTGAGGGGTCGGCGCGCATCGTCGATGGCCGACCCGCAGACTGATTGCCATGGCTGAAATCTTCGGGTTGGACGGAAAGGTCGCCGTGGTGACCGGCGGCGGCCGCGGTATCGGTGTGATGATGGCGCGCGGCCTGCTGCAGGCCGGCGCAACGGTGTATCTGTCCAGCCGCAAGGAAGCCGAGCTGGAGGCGGCCGTCGCGGAGTTGTCCGCTCACGGCGCGGTCCATGCCGTCCCCGCCGATCTCGGCACCTCCGAGGGGGTGCAGGCGCTCACTGCGGCGCTGGCGGGCCGGGAGGACGCGATCCACGCGTTGTTCAACAATGCCGGCGCGGCGTGGGGAGCGCCGTTCGCCGAGTTCCCGGAATCCGGCTTCGACAAGGTCTTCAACGTCAACGTCAAGGGACTGTTTTTGTTGACCCGCGCACTGGTGCCGATGCTGACCGCGGGGGCAACCGATGACGATCCGGCGCGGGTGATCAACACCGGCAGCATCGATGGGATCGTGGCCCCCGAACGCGGCAGGGACAACTTCTCCTACAGCGCCAGCAAGGCTGCCGTGCACATGCTGACCACGCATCTGGCCGGTGAATTGGCGCCGCGGATTCTGGTCAACGCAATCGCGCCCGGCCTCTTCCAATCCCGGATGACCAAGGAGTTGTTGCGTGCCGGACCGGCCGCGGTGGGCTCGCTGTTGCCGCTGGGGCGGATCGGCCAGCCCGACGACATGGCCGGCATCGCGGTATTTCTCGCCAGCCGCGCCAGCTCCTACATCACCGGTGCGGTGATTCCCGTCGACGGCGCCGCCAGCGTCATTCGCTAGGCCGCTGGGGCCTTGACTGATCGGCCCACCCTCAGGCGGCCAGGTGCTTGTCGAGGAACACGATCTGGTCGGCCACAACGCGCTCGAAGGCGGCGTCGACGTAGATCGCGAAATGGCCCTCGGGATAGGTCTTGACCTCACCGCGGGGCGCTTCGGAGGCGTAGCGCAGGGTGGGGCGCGCGGGCGCCACCGAGTCGGTTTCGCAGACACAGAACAGGATTGGGCACCGCACCCGTGCGGCCAGCCGGCCCGGCCGGTAAGTCAAGATCTTCAAGCCGATTCGGGCGGCGACCTGGTTGGGCAACTGTGCCCCCTCGGGCACCAGCCGCATATACCCGGGATATGCATCGGGCGTGTTCATCAATGCGACCTCGCCGGGATTGCCTGCTGCGGCGACCATTACCGGCGGCTTTCCCAGTCCGGCGGCAACCAAATCCCGAACTCCCAGTGCGGTGATGCGCGCGGTGGTCAACGGGTTGAGCGTGCGCGCCGACGCGAGACCGTCGGTAAACGGACATTGCGCGACGACGGCGGCGATGCGCGGCAGCCGGGCGGCCGTTGCGATCACGTGCCCGCCGCTAAACGACGTGCCCCACAAGCCGATTCGATCGCCGTCAATGTCAGCGAGGGTGCGGGCATAAGCTACCGCGGCGACCCAGTCTTGTAGTTGCATTCCGATGTCGAGGAGTTGGCGCGGTTGACCCTCGCTGTCGCCGAAGTTGCGGTAGTCGAACACCAGACACGCGTAACCAGCCGCACTGAAGCGCTCGGCGTAGGCGTCGAGCCGCATCGTGCGCACCGCGCCCAGCCCGTGCGCCATCACCAGCAACGGAGCGTTGCCGGCGGTGTCCGGCCGGTAGAGCCAGGCGCTGACCCGGTCATGCCCGGAGTTGAACCAGACATCATCACGTTGCACCATGTGCCGCATCATTCCGTACCGTGGCGTGATACGAAAGACTGCGGAGGATGCGGTGAAATCGACTTTGCTCTCGCGGCGAGACCTGGACTTCTTGCTCTTCGAGTGGTTGCGAATCGACGAGCTGACCAAGCGCGAACGTTTTGCCGAGCACTCTCGTGAAACGTTCGCCGACGTGCTCGAGTTGTGCGAGCAGTTGGCGACGCGTTATTTCGCACCGCACAACAAGAAAAGCGACGCCCAAGAGCCCAGTTTCGACGGCTCGACGGTCACGATGATTCCGGAAGTGAAAGAAGCGCTGGACGCGGTGGCCGGCGCCGACCTGCTCGGCGTGGGCATGGACCACGAGCTGGGCGGGGCCCAACTGCCGGCGACCGTGGCGCAAGCGGGCCTCGCCTGGCTCTCGGCGGCCAACGTCAGCACCGCGGGCTACCTGATGCTCACGATTGCCAACGCGAATCTGATCGCCAAGTTCGGCACCGCCGACCAGGTGGCGCGCTTCGTCCAGCCGATGCTGGCCGGCCGGTTCTCCGGGACTATGTGCCTGTCCGAGACGCAGGCGGGCTCCTCGCTGGCCGATATCACCACCCGCGCTGAACCCTGCGACGACGGCGGCTACCGGCTGTTCGGGTCGAAGATGTGGATCTCCGGCGGGGACCACGAACTGACCGACAACATCGTGCACCTGGTGTTGGCCAAGATCCCCGGCGGCCCCGCCGGCACCAAGGGCATCTCGCTGTTCATCGTTCCCAAGTACCTCGTCGGCGACGACGGTGCGGTAGGTGAGCGCAACGACGTCGTGTTGGCCGGTCTCAACCACAAGATGGGTTTTCGCGGAATCACCAACACCGTGCTGAACTTCGGCGAGGGCGCCTTCCGGCCCGGCGGGCAACCGGGCGCCGTCGGCTACCTGGTCGGCGAACCGCATCGCGGCATTGCCCAGATGTTCCACATGATGAACGAAGCCCGGCTCGGTGTCGGCATGGGCGCGATCGCGTTGGGCTACACCGGATATCTGAAGTCGCTACAGTACGCCCGTGAGCGGCCTCAAGGGCGGCCGCCGACAGCGAAAGACCTAGCGGCACCGCAGGTTCCGATTATCGACCATGCGGACGTCAAACGCATGTTGCTGGCCCAGAAATCTTACGTGGAAGGCGCCATGGCGTTGGCGCTGTACTGTGGCAGGCTCGTCGACATCCAGCACAGCGCAGAATCGGCCGACGAACTCGACGACGCCACATTGCTGTTGGACATCTTGACGCCGGTCGCCAAAAGCTGGCCGTCGCAGTGGTGTCTGGAAGCCAACAACCTCGCGATCCAAGTCCACGGTGGCTACGGCTACACCCGCGAGTACGACGTCGAACAGCACTACCGTGACAATCGCCTCAATCCGATCCACGAGGGGACGCATGGCATCCAGAGCCTGGACCTGTTGGGCCGCAAGGTCGTCCAGCGCAACGGCGCCAGCCTCGCTGCGCTCAACAACGCGATCTCTGAAAGCGTCCGTGCCGCCGATGCGGCCGGCGGCGAACTGGCCGAGTTCGCCGCACAGCTAGGCGCCGTGAGCCAGCGCTTGAGTGCCGTCACGGCGACGATGTTCGGATCCGGCGACATCGACGCGGCGTTGGCCAACAGCGCGATTTACCTCGAGGCCTTCGGGCACATCGCGGTCGCCTGGATGTGGCTCGAGCAGATGTTGGCCGCCCGCGACAAGACCGGCGACTTCTACGACGGCAAGCGCCAGGCCGGCTGTTACTTCTTCCGTTACGAGTTACCTAAGACCGCACCACAACTCGATCTGTTGGAGAGCCTGGACCGCACCACGTTGGAAATGCGCCCGGACTGGTTCTGACCGATGAGTGTTGCGCAGGCGCTGGCGGCGGTGGTCGGCGCCAGTCACGTCAGCACCGAGCCCGATGTGCTGGCGAGTCGCAGCGTAGACCACACCGGCCGATACCAGGGCCGCGCCACTGCGCTGGTACGGCCGGGCTCGGCCGATGAAGTCGCCGAGGTTTTGCGGCTGTGCCGCGATGCCGGGGCGCACGTCACCATCCAGGGCGGGCGCACCTCGCTGGTAGCCGGCACCGTGCCCGAGTACGACGATGTGCTGCTCGCCACCGAGCGGCTGTGTCAGGTCGGCCAGGTCGACACCGCCGAGCGTCGCCTCCGGGCCGGGGCAGGTGCCACGTTGGCGGCGGTGCAGCGGGCCGCCGATGCTGCCGGACTGCTGTTCGGTGTCGACTTGGCCGCACGTGACACCGCCACCGTCGGTGGCATGGCCTCCACCAACGCCGGCGGGCTGCGCACCGTGCGTTACGGAGATATGGCCGAGCAGGTGGCCGGACTGGATGTCGCGCTGCCCGACGGGACGGTCGTGCGCCGACACAGCCGGGTGCGCGCCGACAACACTGGCTACGACCTCGCGAGCCTGTTCGTCGGCGCCGAAGGCACATTGGGTGTCATCACCGGGCTGGAACTGCGACTGCGCCCCACCCCGTCGCATCGGGTGACCGCAGTGTGCGGATTTGCCGAATTGTCGGCGCTCGTCGATGCCGAACAGCGATTTCGCGACCTTGACAGCATCGCCGCTTTGGAACTTGTCGATGGCCGAGCCGCCGGGCTGGCCGGTGAACGGCTGGGCATCGCGACACCGGTGGCCGGCGCCTGGTTGCTGTTGGTGGAACTGGCGGCCGACCACGACCAGACCGAGCGGCTTGCCGACACATTGGCGGGCGTCACGATGTGCGGCGAGCCTGCAGTGGGCGTCGACCTGGCTGCGCAGCAACGGTTGTGGCGGGTCCGTGAATCGACGGCTGAGATCCTCGGTACGTACGGGCCGCCGCTGAAATTCGATGTGTCGCTGCCGCTTTCGGTGGTTGCTCGGTTCGCCGCCGACGCGGAGATGCTGATTCGCCGCCGCGCTGCCGATGCCATCCCGGTCCTGTTCGGGCACATCGGCGAGGGCAACCTGCACCTCAACGTATTGCGCTGTGGGGTCGATCAGGAACGCGAGATCTACCCGGCGATGATGCAGTTGATCGCCGACTGCGGCGGCAACGTCAGCTCCGAGCACGGCGTCGGGAGTCGCAAACGCCGCTACGTCGGTATGTCCCGCGAGCCGAGCGACATCGCAGCGATGCGGATCGTCAAGTCGGCCTTCGACCCGACGGGCTACCTCAACGCGGCGGTGCTGTTCGACTGATACCCACCGCGTGCCGCAACTGGGCGAGGAATTGATCGGCGTCGTCGCTTCGCACGATGTAATGCGAGATCGCCACCCGGATCGCGGTCGCGGCCTTCACCGCGCCACCCGGCCCTGGCATGAGCCGCTGCAGGCCGGCCCGCATGACCGGTATGACACGCGAGAATTCGGTGATCACGTGCTCGGGTTCGATGTCGACCATGCGCACTCCGGTGTAGGAGTGCTGATAGTCGACGATGAATCGCAGTGCGGCATCGAGCTTGTCGACGCCTTTGAGGCCGGCCGTCGCCCGGCTTAGACCGCTGTCGAAGGTTTGCCGCTCATAACGCGAGAACGCGGACAGTAATTCGTCTTTCGACGGAAACCAGCGGTACAGCGTCGGGCGGGAAACACCGGCTTGGCTGGCAACGTCGGAGAGGCTGAGCTTGCGCTTGCCGTTGCGACCGAGTACCTCGGCGGTGGCCGCAAGGATCCGCTGCTGGGTCGAGGTATCGCCCCCGGACATCGTGTCCACATCCGAACCTTTACAAAATATTGTTGAAGTGTCACGCTGTCGTGGTGCCACCCTCAACGGCGTCTGTGATTCTAGCCGTGAGCACCGGGGATCTCGGCGTAAAGCGGGACAGATCGTGAGGACTCGATGACCGGCTACAGCGCTTTCGACATCACCTCGCACCAATTCTGGAGCCAGCCCTTCACCGTCCGGGACGAGACTTTCGCCCGGTTGCGCGCGGGTGACGGGTTGACCTGGCATCCGCCACTACCGTCGTTGTTTCCGGTGGAAGAGCCGGGGTTTTGGGCGCTGACCCGGCGCGAGGACATCGTCTACGCCAGCCAGCATCCTGAACTGTTCAGCTCCGCCCAAGGCGTGGCGCTGGATCCGATGCCCGCCGAAGTCCAGCGCATCGCAACCTTTTTCTTGACGATGGACCCACCGCAGCACACCGTGTATCGGCAGCTGATCAGCTCGGCATTCACACCGCGCAACATCCGGCTGATCGACGACCAGATCCACAAGAACGCGGTCAGCATCGTCGACGACCTCGTCGGTGCGGGCGACATCGACTTCGTCGCGGCATGTGCGGCGCGGCTGCCGATGATGACGATCGCCGACATGCTCGGTGTGGCACCCGCGGATCGCGAAACCGTCGCGAAGGCCGCCGAGAAGCTGTTCAGTATGAGCGACGACGAGTACAGCACGCTGGAGGAGCGGGCCGCCGACACCGTCAACGAGATGATCTTCTTGAGTAACTGCGGCATCGAACTGGCCAAATTCCGGCGGCGCCATCCCGCCGATGACTTGATGACCAGCATCGTCAACGCCGAAGTCGACGGCCACCGGTTGACCGACGAGGAAGTGGGCGCCTTTTTGGTGCTGCTAGCGTCCGCCGGCAACGACACCACCAAACAGACCACCACGCACGCGATGATGGCACTGGCGGCCAACCCCGCCCAGCGCGACTGGCTGGTGGCCGACTTCGACGCGCGAATCGGTTTGGCCGCTGAGGAATTCGTGCGTTGGGCGACGCCGGTGATGCAGTTCGCGCGCTTCGCCACGACCGACACCGAGATCGCGGGCCAGCCGATCAAAGCCGGGGACAAGCTGGGGCTGTTCTACTGCTCGGCCAACCGGGACGAAAACGTGTTCAGCCAACCACACACCTTCGACCTGCAGCGCTCACCCAACCCGCACCTGGGCTTCGGTGGCGGCGGTCCACATTTCTGCCTGGGCAACCGGCTGGCCAAAACCGAGTTGCGCCACCTGTTCCACGAACTACTGACCCGCCTGGAACGGATCGAATTCGGCGAACCGGATTTCCTCTACAGCAATTTCGTGCACGGCATCAAGCGGGTCTCGGCGTTCGTCCGCTAGCTAACCGCGGCGGCGCACCAGCACCGACTGCTGGATGCCGCCGATCGCGCCGCGTTCGTCGAACAGCGTGCCGATCGTCGTGCCGATTCCGTCGGGCCCGTAGTTGGTTTCCGCCCGGATCCCGATCCAGTTGCCCTCGGGGATTCGGTGCACATGAACGACGAGGTCGGTGTTGAGGAACGTCCACTTCCTGATGTCGAGTTTGGCTCCGATGCCGTTGGCGTCGTCAGCTACCGCGAAGAGCCGCTCCAGCTGTGTCATCGTCTCGCCCTTGACCAGATCGACCGTCGGGCTTATCCACGACTCGCCGGGTCCGTCGTTGAGCGGCGGGGTCAGCCAACGCCAGTCGAGGCTGTGCACATAGTTGCGGTCCCAGTCCTTTTCGAGGTTGCGGCTGCGCGCCTCACCGAGCGGCCGCAGCGGTGGTGCGGCGGCGTGCGCCACATCGTGGGTGTCCTGCTGCGCCAGCCGCCAGCCGCTGGCGCGGGCGACCGGCCGGGGCCGGCCGTCGGGGCCCGGGGCCAGCATTTCGGTGCTGACCAGCTCGATCTGTTTACCGGAGCGCTCCAGTTGCGAACGAACCCACAAGTCGCCCTCGGCGGGAACGGGTCCGAGCAGGTCGACCACGACCCTGCTCAATCGGGTGTCGTCGCGTTGGTCGCACCGCTCGAGGCCGCGCACCAACAGCGCCGACACCGGTGCGGCATGCTGGATTACCGCTGACCACGTACTGCGTACCAGATCGGTCGCGACGAACTTCTCGCCCAGCGGGTCGGCGGCGTCGATCAGTTCGTAATAGGAGTCGGTCATCGTTCACCTTTCAGGGCAGTCCGGCGCCGGGGATGTCGACGGTGACCGTGTCGAGGCGGGAGAGCCGAGTGCCGACCAGCCGTTTGGGGTAGGCGTCGGTGCTCGACAGGAGAAACAGCGTGCGGCGCTCGGGCCCGCCGAGCGTGCAGGCGATCGCGGCGCGCCCCTCCATTTCGATGCGGTCAGTAACGTTGCCGCCATGGGTAATTCGTTCAAACTGGCATGCCAACGTCATTGACGTCCATACCCCGCCTGCGGCATCGAGCGCAATACCGTCGGGCGGGCCGTCGAGGTTGTCGGCGAATACGTGCCGGTCGGAGAGCCCGCCGTCGTCGTCGATACGGAATCCGGTGAGCCGGCGGCCGATCGACTCTGCGACGATCAGCCGCCGCCGGTCCGGGGTGATCACCATGCCGTTGGGAAAGTCGAGATCGTCGGCCACCACAGTCACCGAGTCGTCGGGGTCGAGCCGCACGATGACGCCGCCGTTGAACGCTTGCGAGCCGATGTAAGCACGCGCGGCATCGTCGACGACCATGTCCCCGAGCCCGGCTGGCACGGCATCGGTGAGATCGGCTGCGGTGGTGATGGTTTCGCCGTCGTAGCACAGCACGAGTCGGTCTTCGGCGGAAGCGATCAGTAAGGATCCATCGGGCCGGAAACCCAGCCCGGACGGCGTGTGACCGGGCAGCGGCAGCGTCGTCATCGACCCGCCCAGCGTGACGGTGTGTACCGCCTCGCCCAGCATGTCGGAGAACCACAGCAGGCCTTCGAACCAGCGCGGGCCTTCCCCGAAGCAGAACCCGTTGGCCAGCGGCGTGGGCGTCATCCGAGTTCTCGACCTACGGCAGCGTGGTACGCATCGATGTAGGCGGGGTTGACGATCCGGAAGAACGCATCCGGGAGCGGGGTCTCTTTGTCGGCTTCGATCGTCATCGTGCGGGTGAACAGCGTGACGCCCTGTCCCGGGTTGGTGAAGTGATATTCGATGGTCATGCGGCCCGCCAGGCCGCCGTTGCCGTCGTGATCGTGCCCCAGCCGCCCGACCGAGTTGAACACAAACAGCTTGGGCCGCATGGCGATGGCCAGATGCCAGGTGAACAGCTTGTCGCCGGCGGGACCTGCTTCCACCCAGGTGTCACCGACCTGCAGCGGAACCTGCGGCAGATCGCCGATGTGCGCGCTGCCGGGGTAGGTCTTCGTCCAGTTGGCCGGATTGGTGACGAAGTCGTAGACGGTCTCGGCGCAGTGGGTGAATGCCGTCTGGGAGCTCGTGGTGACGATGCCCAATCTCGTGCCTTTCTGCTCGGCCGACCGACTTGGCCGATAGCTTTACATATATGTTCCAAAGTGTCACGCTGTAGGCCATGACGACCGAAGCCGATCAGACCCAATGGTCAGTGTCCGGACTGCTCGACCTGTTCGACGTGCAGACCGACGGTACCGACCGGTTCACCGGTGACACCGGACTTGCCGGCGCGGACGAGCGTCAGGTGGTCGAGGGTACGCAGGTGCTCGCACAGGTGATTGTCGCTGCGGCCAAACGGTTCCCGGAGAAATCGGTGCGTTCTGCGCATGCGGTGTTCGCCCGCGCCGTGACGGTGGGCCCGCCGGTCGAGCTCGAGATCGATGTCGTACACGAAGGGCGGTCGACTGCCACCGCAGTCGTGGCTGCCGTGCAGAACGGTCGGCGCTGTGTGACGGTGACCGTGCTGGCTGACGTACCCTCGGCCGATGTCATCAGCCACCACCTGCCACGGCCGGAGGTGACCGCGCCCGCCGACGCCAACGTGTCGGAGATGCCGATGATCGGACGACAGGTGCGGCTGGTCGACGTGGTCGATGTCAACAGTCCCGACGAGGTGGGACCGCCGGAGTTGTATGCCTGGCTGCACTACGACCCGATCCCCACGCGCGACGACCTGGCCAAGGCATTGATCGCCTACTTCACCGGCCACCTGGGCATCTCGACCACGATGCGCGCACATGCCGGAATCGGCACCAGCCAGTCGCATCTGACGGTGTCCACCGCGCCGATGACCGTGACGGTCAGCTTCCACGAACCCGCGCGCTGGGCCGGCTGGCTGCTCTACACGCACGAAAGCACCCAGGTCGGCGCCGGCATGTCGTATGTCCGCGGCGCGGTGCACACCGAGGACGGCGAACTGCTGGCGTCGTTCACCCAGGAAGCGTTGATCCGGCCGCTGCGCCAGACCGATACCGGGATCGCGGTGCAGTCGCGGCTCTAACAGATGTGTGCCTCACCTGCCGAGCCTGCGCCTACCGCGCCGAGACTGCATACACAGCGCAAATTTTCGC
>NZ_JCALCK010000014.1:0-97088 GCF_059812285.1 Mycobacterium sp. NGS62
ACCCCGACCGGGCGGCTGTCGCAGACAACAATCACCGCGGTGTAGCCACGGTGCTGTACCGCGTCCACCGTTGCAGCGGCGGTTGTTTCGTCGAGCCCGCCTAGCCGCGCGGCCGGGGAGCCCACACCGATGAGACGGTCACCGACCATTGCGGTTACGCCCCGACCGGGTTGGGCAGCGAACTTGTCGACGGTCGGCAGCTTGAGACCGCGGGTGTTGGCGGCGTGCACAATCGCCGCGGCAAGGGGGTGTTCGCTGGGGTGTTCGGCGGCCGCGGCCAGCCATAGCAACTCGTCCTCGCTGAAACTGTGGTCCAGAGCGTGGATTTCAGCTAGCTCAGGTGTGGCGCGAGTCAGCGTGCCGGTCTTGTCAAATGCGATCTGGGTGGTGGTGCCCAGCTGTTCCATCACGACCGCGGATTTGACGAGTACGCCGTGGCGGCCGGCGTTGGCGATCGCGGCCAGCAGTGGCGGCATCGTGGCCAGCACGACCGCGCACGGGGAGGCGACGATCATGAACGTCATTGCCCGCAATAACGCGGACTGCAGCGGATCACCCAACAGCAGCGGGATCACGAACACCGCGAGGGTGACTGCGACCATGCCGACCGAATACCGCTGCTCGACCTTTTCGATGAACAATTGCGTGCGGGCCTTGATCTGGCTGGCCTGCTCCACCAACGCGGCGATGCGGGCAACGACGAAGTCTTCGGCGCGTCGGTCGACGCGGATCCGCAGCGCGCCGGTGCCGTTGAGGGTTCCGGCGAACACCTCGTCGTCGGGGCCTTTGCCAACGGGTAGCGGCTCGCCGGTGATGGTGGCCTCGTCGACCTCGCTTCCGCCCGAGATCACCGTTGCATCGGCGGCGATCCGTTCACCGGGACGCACCACGAGCACGTCGCCGATCTCGACGCCGGCGGCGTTGATGGTTTCTTCCCCGCCACTAGCACTCACCCGGATTGCGGTGTCGGGGGTTAGGTCTAGCAGCCCATGTACCGAATCCTGAGTACGGGCGGTGGCCAGGGCTTCCAGGGCGCCGGAGGTGGCGAAGATGACAATCAGCAGGGCGCCGTCGGTGATCTGCCCGATCGCCGCAGCACCGATCGCGGCGGCGACCATCAGCAGGTCAACATCGAGTGTCTTGTCCCGTAGCGCCCGCAGGCCTGCCAAGCCGGGCTCCCAGCCGCCGGCGGCGTAGCAGCCCAGATATAGCGTCCACCACATCGCCTGCGGCGCACTGGTCAGCTGCATGATCAGGCCGACCAGAAAAAACACCAAGGCCAATGCGGCCCAACGCATCTCCGGCAAGGCGAACAGCTGCGTGCGGCGCACCGGCGCCATCGCAGACGCCGACGTGAGTGTCGGAACGGCCACCGGCACCTCCAAATCAAGGGCGACAAACGCGCTGACAATAGCATTGCCACATGAACACGTCTTCACGTGGGCTGAGTAGGGTATGCTGCTGCACTGTGGGACACGGGATCGAAGGCCGAGACCGTCCAGCGGCGCGGCTCGATGCCGCCGCCGCATCCCATGTCGCTACGACCTTGCAGGCATTAGCGACGCCGAGTCGGTTGCTGATCTTGACCGAGCTGCGGCAAGGATCGCTAGCGGTGACCGAGCTGGCCGAAAAGATCGGCCTGGAGCAGTCGGCGGTTTCGCATCAGCTGCGGCTACTGCGTAACCTCGGCCTGGTCGTGGGTGCCCGCACCGGCCGCAGCATCGTCTACAGTCTCTACGACAACCACGTCGCACAACTCCTCGATGAGGCCATCTACCACAGCGAGCACCTACGCATGGGAGTGCCCGACCGGCCCAAGACGGCCGGTTAGCGGACAGATCAACTCCGAGGTGTGATCGGCCATCAGCGTTGAATGACCGTCACAACGGATGCGGGCGCGCAAAGACCCTTCCAGAACCCGTCATTTGCAGGCGGTCACCGTCGAAAACGACGCTACCGATCCGGTACAGCAAACTGCCTATTTGACGTGACCACGAGCGGAGGGCTCTGCTCGGTTAAAACATTTTGCGCGTCAAATCCAATCCAGGTCGGTGGCGGGTGCGGCACGGTGCACTGCTGATTCGCGCCCGACACGTTTAGCCGACGCGTTCGGTCTGCACCGTCCACTTCTCCTCGATGCGTGCGTAACGCCAGATCAGCATTGCGACAGTCCATGTCAGCACAAATAGCCCGACGATGAGAAGCCCGATGGCGTTGAGGTCGATGCCGCCAAGCCAGTTCCAGAATCCACCCCTCCAGCCGAGCTGGTCGGCGAGCAGTCCGAGCACTTCCACGCTGCCGATCAGCAGCGCGACGACGACCGACAGTCCGGTGATGGTGATGTTGTAGTAGACCTTGCGTACCGGATTGGAAAACGCCCAGCCGTAGGCGAAATTCATGAACGAGCCGTCGACGGTGTCCAACAGGCACATCCCGGCGGTGAACAGCACCGGCAGACACAAGATGGCATACCAGGGCAGGCCGGCTGCTGCGCTGGTGCCCGCCAGCACCAGCAGTGCGACCTCAGTGGCGGTGTCGAAACCGAGCCCGAACAATAAGCCCACTGGATACATGTGCCAGGACGCGGTGATCGATTTGGTGAAGCGGCCCAGCACCCGGTTGAGCAACCCGCGGTTGTTTAGCTGTGCTTCGAGCTCGTCTTCGTCATAGAAGCCGCGGCGCATCCGCGCAAACACGCCCAGGATGCTCACCAGGATGACCACATTGATGATGGCGATCAGGCACAAGAATGCGCCCGAGACGCCGGTGCCGATCACGCTTGCGCCGTGATGCAGGGCCGAAGAATCGTCCTTGACTGGTCCGATGATCGCCTTGAGCCCGACTGCGATGAGCAGTGCCAGCCCGAACACAACGGAGGAGTGGCCGAGCGAGAAAAAGAACCCGACGCCAAGGGGCCGTTGCCCGTCGGTCATCAGCTTGCGGGTGGTGTTGTCGATGGCGGCGATGTGGTCGGCGTCGAATGCATGGCGCAGCCCCAGCGTGTAGGCCGTCAGCCCGATGTCGATGCCGAATGCCTTGTCTCCGACGCTAAAGTGCGCCGGCTCGACGACGAACACCAGGATGGCCCAACCGATTACGTGCAGCGCGACGATCACCGCCAGCATCGACCCGAGCCGCAGCCACTCGTCGAGCGTTAAAGCCGCCCGCAGCCGAGACCATGCGGATGGTTGCCTGCCGACCACGTCACCGACCATGTCGCGTTCCTTCTGGAAGAAAACCCATGGCTGCCGACGACAGGTTCGCGAGCGCAAGCGATCGCCTTGGCCTACAGGCTGATTGAGGTCACGTAGGCACGACGGCGCGCGGTGAACGCATCCCAGCTGGTCGCCCTCATCCGTGCCGGCGCCCGCTTCAAGAAGCGAAAGCCCGTCGAACGACCCAACGACGCGACCGTTGAGAAGGTCGCCTAAAAACCATGATCTACAACGATGCCAATGGCTTTACGGGTTGTGACATCGAGTCGTGCCACGCATCGGTGCTTTGCCATCAAACGGCTGGCTCGTGCCTTTCCCCGAGAGGTATCACCGCGGGCGTGACCTACCGGCAAAGCTGCTGCCGCCCAGCCGCAACGCAGGTAGCTGGGCGGCGGCCAGAGGTGTGCCTAGCTACCCGTCTTCACCGCTTGCGATTGGGCAGGTTTTTGCTGTTCAGTCTCATCCGCGCGGTTCTGATCGCGGTCGGCGGGCCCGGGTTCCTGCGACTGCGACTGCGGTTCATCGGTGGCGTGGGTGTGATGCGACATTGAGGATCCTCTCCTTCGCTTGTTGACTCGTCGACACCTAGGCCGACGCTCTCGACCATACTCCGAAGACATGTACATGTCATCATGTTTCGACTTCTGGACGAGACTGCCCAGTCGCATCCGATGCGACCGGCCGCGTGCTGATCAACGCCGTGGTGCGATCCGGCATCTACACCTGGCTCGGGCTATTCGTGCGCACCGCTTTCGACTGGGTGAATCCGGCGGGTCATTCCTCCGTTCCCTACAGCAACACACCGAACATGATGGCCATACCGGAGGCCATGAACGCGTTACAGAGTGTTCCCCAGTTCCCGAGACGCGCAGGGTTCGTCTTCCGCTGCGCGGCGTACCGGTAAAGCCAATACGCTGCCGCACTTGCGAATCCGACAGCCGCGATCCAGTCGAGCGTGGTAATCCACCCGGATTGGGCTGTCTCGGGTACCGATATGTCCATACCGGGCATCTTCATGCCCTGCGAGCTCGACATTGTGTGGTCGGGCGAGTGACCGCGCCCGTCCAGCGGGCCGCCGCTCATCACGGCGTACAGCCAAGCTACCGCCGCCATCATTATTGCGTGGTAGCCATTGGTCAGTCGGCCGGCGTCGCCGGAGAACAGGTGGGTAGCCACAAGCACGAACCAGACCGCCGCAGCTAGGAAGAAAACCATCGGCCCGAGGATCGGAAGTTTCATTCCGACGGGCCAGGCCATCACAACCATCGCCGCACACATCACTATGTGCAACAGGCGCTCGACCGTGCATATCCAGCGTTCACGTTGCGCGACAAGGCCATACACGTGTCCCGCGAAGCTTGCGCCGAAGAGGACGGTGACGGCCCACCGCAGGGCGAGGTCGGCGATCAAGACCCGCTACACCACATACTCGGGAATCCTCTGCGCGGTGTCGCGCCCGAATCGGCGTAGCCGCAGCGAGTTGGTCACCACGCTGACCGAGGAGAATCCCATCGCGGCGCCCGCGATGATCGGGTTGAGCACGCCGAGCGCGGCAAGAGGGATCGCGGCAGTGTTGTAACCGAAGGCCCAGCCAAGGTTTTGATAAATCGTGCGCAGCGTCAGCCTCGATAGCTCGATCGAATGCACGACGCCGTCGAGCCGCCCGGACATCAGCGTGATATCGGATGCCTCGATGGCCACGTCGGTACCGGTGCCCATCGCAATGCCCAGATCGGCCTGCACCAAAGCGGGGGCGTCGTTGACGCCATCGCCGACCATCGCCACCACTCGGCCCTCGTCTTGGAGTCGGCGAACCTCGGTTACCTTGTCCTCCGGTAACACCTCGGCCAGCACCCGGTCGATGCCGACCTGCTTGGCGATCGCGGCTGCCGTCCGGGCGTTGTCACCGGTGATCAATGCGACCTGCAGCCCCATGGCGTGCAGTTGCCGAACCACATCGGCGGCGTCGTCTTTCACCCTGTCAGCCACAGCGAGCACACCGACAACCTGACCGCCGCGGCCGACGAACACGGCGGTGTGGCCCTGTTCTTCCAGCTCCTCGGCCGCGGCGGCAAGGTGATCAGGCAGCACCAAATCGTGGTCGTCGACGAGCTTGCGCCGCCCAACGAACACCGGCCAGCCGTCGACCTCGGCCCGCACCCCATGCCCGGCCAGGTTGGCGAACGCCGTGGCGGCCGGAATCTCCAACCCTCGCTCGCGCGCACCGGCGACGATCGCCGCGCCGATGGGATGCTCAGAGCCCGACTCGACGCTGGCGGCCATCCGCAACACCAGGTTGGGCTGACGCCGCTTGTCGGCAATAACATCGGTGAGTTGCATCTGGGCGCGGGTGAGGGTGCCGGTCTTGTCGAACACCACGGTATCGATCTTCTTCGAGGCTTCCAGCACCTCCCCGCCCTTGACCAGGATCCCCATGTCTGCGCCGCGGCCGGTGCCGACCATGATCGCCGTGGGGGTGGCCAGGCCCAGCGCACATGGGCACGCGATGATCAGCACCGCGACCGCCGCAGTCATGCCAGCGACCGGATTGGCGGCGAACAGCGTCCAGCCGGCAAACGTCGCCACGGCAACGCCGAGAACAGCCGGCACGAACACCGCCGAGACCCGATCGGCCAACCGCTGTACCGGCGCCTTGCCGCCCTGTGCCTGCTCGACCAGGCGCACAATCTGGGCCAGCGCGGTGTCGGTCCCGACGGCGGTGGCGCGCACGGTCAGTAGCCCATCGGTGTTGACGGTGGCCCCGGCGACATGGTCACCCACCGTTTTCTCGACCGGGACGGACTCGCCGGTCAGCATCGACTCATCGACGGCGGCGCGCCCGTCGATGATCTTGCCGTCGACCGGGATCTTCTCCCCCGGCCGCACCAGCACCACGTCGCCGACTTGTACGCGATCAATCGGCACAAGGAGCTCCTGGCCGTCAACCAGCAGGCAGGCTTCCTTGGCGCCCATCTCCAGCAGCTTGCTGATCGCCTCTCGCGTCTTGCCGTGGGCTCTGGCCTCGAAATAGCGGCCCAGCACGACGAACGCAATGATCAATGCCGCGGTGTCGAAGAACAACGGCCCACCAACGAACAGCTGAACGGTGGAGTAGAGGAACGCGGTCAGGGTGCCGAGTGTGATCAGCGTGTCCATGTTCGCGGTTTTCTCCCGCGCCCGCTGCGCCGCCCCCAACAGGAACGGCCACCCGGCGATGAATTGCACCGGCACCGTCGCGCCGAAGGCTAACCACCCCGCCCACGGGTAAGCGCCGAAAAACATCGTCAAGCCAGATGCCACCAGCCCCAACGGCCAGGCCAACCACACTCGCCGCAACCAAGCCCGAATCCCGCGCTCGGCCTCCTCGCGCGGCGACAGCTGACCCGCGGTCACCGGCTCCAGCTGATGACCGATGCCTGCTAGCGCCTTCCGCAGCCGCTCGATCTCCGGCGGATTCTCCGGCGCGTCGCCGCGCAGACCCAACAGCATCCGGCCGATCCCGCCAACGACTTTCCCCACAATGCCGCCGTTATCAACTGAGCGCGGGGCACCCCAAGGCTCCGGGGCGACGGGGCTGCGCTCGGCCTGGGTGATCGCCGACAAGACAGCAGAGGAATCGCAGCGCCCGGGCACATACCGGATCACCACCGACGCCGTCCGTGGGTAGACACGCACAGTGCGCACCCCGGCCAGCTTGCCCACCATCTCTTCGATCGCGGCGACCCGGCCCTCATCGATACGAAAGCCGTTGGTGTGCACACGCATCCGCCCCGCCGCATCGGAAGCAACGGTCACGCCCACCTCCCGCTCAGCATCAATCGTCAGCATCAGCAGTCCTGGTCTTGGTCTTTCCAGTCCGCCGCGGCTGGGATGGAACGTCCTCGTCGGCCACCGCTGACAGCGGCGCTTTCTCCCCACTGCGCTCTATCGCCTCGGCGAACATGTCAGCGGCCGTCAGCCGCGCCCGCTCCGTCTTCGCCTCAGCCTTGCGCACACCGCGCACACCACAGGCCATCGCCGAAACCGTTGCCTCCCGCCACGGAGTCTTCGCCACCACCCGGTGCACCGCCTCATACGCCGCAAAAGTCAACACGTGGGGCGCCGCCTTCACCAAAAATCCATGCAGGGCCATCTCGACCGCTCCCTTCACAATCGTTGCCGTTATTGGCTTACCCTCGCGGCGGCGCGCGCGTCGCGCGTCGCGTTAGCCCACCGGCAACCCCCAAGGTAAGGGTTGCCCCTAGGGCAAGGTCAAGGGTTAGGCAACACCCGCGCCGGTGATGATTCATCGAGTTCACCGGGTCCTAATTGCACCTGATATTCGACCGGGCGCAGTACCGAAACATTTCGGAACGCCCTGGCCTACGCGATTACAGCGCGTATCACCGAAACCCGATGGCTCGGGAAACCGTAGGCGGCGAAACATTACGACGTTGGCCCTTGACTTTGTCCCCGCGGCAATCGCTAGCGTTGGAGTTACGGCGGTAATGCCTCCACCGTATTCACGCAAAGGAGGCGAACACGAGTTGAGCCACACCGTAATTGGGCCTCGTGGTCCCTGTAGGCCACTCTGCGGCGCACCGCCAACGCCGCAAGCAGATTTATCGATTGGCGACATTGTGCATCACTTACACACCGATCCTTTGAGCACCAGCGCCGTCGCGAAACATTCTGCAATGCAACGGCTCACGTCACAAGACCCGACCACGGTATCGCCGACGGCCAATGGCTCGCGACGCCGTGGGGCACCCTAGCAGAACGGAAACCCCTACCATGTCCACCGGCATCACTAGCCACGCCGGTGCCCTGGTTACCGCCATCATGGTGCTAACCGGCGCCGCAATTCTGAGCAGCGGCGCGGTATCCGCCGACCCAAGCCAGGACGACCAGTTTCTGGCACTGCTCGATAAAGATGAAATCCCTGCCATCAAGAACGTGCCAAGCGTCATCGCCGCAGCCCACAAAGTTTGTCGCAAACTCGATGGTGGTATGCCGGCGAACGACATACTGGACGGGCTAAGGAACGATGCGTACAACATAGACCCGACCGTGCATCTGTACCCTGCCCGCCTCACGACCACCATGACCCGATTCATCACTGCCGCAGTGGAGATCTACTGCCCATACGATCAAAGCAAGATAGCTTCCATCAAGGCTAATCCCGACCCGGTATCGAATGAACCGACGCACCGGGTCGCCACGTACACGCACAACACAGTCAACCCAGGAAGCGATTTACCGGAGCCGCCGCCGGGGTTGCATATGACCAACATGCCGGCGGCATGCCAGGAACCGACGGGCACCGGTACGGTGCGGCTGCCACACTCGATGGACGGCGGCGTTTTTGCGGCGGGCCGCTACCGGGACGACCAGTCAGACGTGCATGGCAAAATGCTCACCTCACTGATCGGAGCGGTTCCCACGGGGGATCCCCGCTTACCGGACCCGCCGCAGATTCCGCCACCACCGCCGCCGACGGCGCGTACCCTGACACCACCCCTGCCGACCGCCGCACCGCCGCCACCAAAACAATCGCCGCCGCCACCGCAACAGCCGCCGCCACCGCAAGAGGTGGAACCTCCTGCTGATGCTCCTCAGCCCGGGGGTGCTGCCGGCAGCGGCGGCAATGGTGGCAACGGGGGTGGCGGCAACGGCGGTGGCGGTCCGGTGGAGCCGTCGCCGGCGCGACCCAGGCCGCCGGGCTTTATCAGGCTCGCACCCTGAGACAGGAACCGAGTCGTCGGCTGCCGCCAATGCCCGCCGCTGATCGCTTCGCGATGATGACCTCGGTGCAGGCCGCACGGTCGTGAACTGCCGCGCGTAGTTCAAGCCAGTAACCTTTGGTTAACAGCCGCCCTCGATGGGCAAATGTTCTTCAGCAACTAGTGGCCCCCACTAGGGCGTTGTATTAAGTTCTGGCAGGCCATCGCGCCGTACCCTTGACTTTGCCCTTGAGGCAACCCCTACCGTTGGAGTCACCGTCGCCGATGCTCGCCGCCAGGGGGCGAGGCGTCACTCGACGACGTCTGCAATTCAGACGAAAAGGAGGAAGGGGAAGCGGACCCGCTACGCCGACACCGCGCCCCCAACGACCAATGAGCGCGACATCTGCATCCGGCACTCGCCCGGATACGTTTGAACCCAGCAGCTGGGAACCGTCATCAATGGCGGCCACCGTCCGTGAACGAAATCCGGTAACGCACACCGTCGGTGACGCCGCCAAAGCCATCGGCGTCTCGGCCAAGGCCATCCGGATCTGGGAAGCCAAGGGGCTGCTGCCGCCCGCTGAGCGCACCCAAGCCGGCTACCGGCTGTTCAGCGACGACGACATCGCGATCCTGCGGTTCATTCTGCGGGCCCGGACCCTTGGCCTAACCTTGTCGGAGATCAAAGACATCCTTGACCTGCATCGCCACGGTATGGCGCCCTGCGAGCAGGTCACCGCGCTGCTCGACAAGCACATTCGCGACATCGACCGCGCCATCGCCGACCTGCGCGCCCTACGCACCACCCTGGCCGCTGCGCTACAGAGCGCCCGCAGCGACCAACGCCGCGGACAGGCTGCCACCGTCTGCCGCATCATCGAATCGCCAACGGCATAGCCGATCATCGCGTCACTGCTCATTTATTTGAGGAAAGACTGAGCGCATGCAACTGGCGACGGTTCAGCTGCGCCACAGAGTCGTCGAGGCCCTTTTCCAGGAGCGCGAGAACCCCCGCCTACTCGGCTACCGGAGCGCGCAGTCGTACCAGCTCAGCATGCTCATCGACTGAAAGCGATTGGCCTCCAATAAGCTTCGGCGGACCGCCAGCGCCGGCCAAGGTTATCCGCCACCGCTCACCCACATATGCAAGAGGCTCTTATTCAGACCTAGCTCGCGGGCAAGATCAGTAACACGCCCGTTACCGTCGATGACACGATGTGTGACCTCGAAACCGGCTACTCAGAAGTAAACGATCGCCGAGTTCGTGGCATACCGGAAATCCTTCCGGGAAGGCGGACAGAGTTCGCAGCGACCTTCGCTCCTGGCACAACCGGAGCTGAGGTGGGTAGCGACACTCAGGGGCCCGCACTGGCGCTGGCCGAATCGACGGGTCGCCAAGCGCGGCTGCATGGCCCGAAGCCGATCGCACCGCCCAGCCAGGAGCGCCGGTTCAGCTGACCTTTTCCATCGTTTGCCCGCAGCAGCAAGTCGGATCCTGCCGGCCCTGACAATCCGGGGGTGCGCTCCTGGTCACCGTCAGTTCACATCCGCAGTCCGGCCGCGGGCAGCGGTACACGTCGCCTTCACGAAATGGCATCTTTCATCCTTGCGGTGTCGTAGGTATAGATGACGCTAAAGCTGGCCCCTGGGGACAGGTCAAGCCCATGCGACGAATCACGAAATTGGCGGCTTTCACCGCGGGGTCAAGCCGCCGGGCTGACTTGCAGAAGGTGCGCTAAATCTTGGCAATCCACGTCCGCGCCGAGGTGCCGTGCGGGCACGTCCGACAGGTCCTGAACACCCGTCTCGACGGAGTCCGCGCACAGATCGCCTAACTCGTCGCCCTTGAAGGCCACTTGCAGACCCTTCTCGACCACGCGCCGCACGCCGCACCCACCGAACACGACCGTTCCACGGTGTGCTGGGTCTTGGAAAGCGACCTGGATTCGGACGCCACCGCCGAGCTCAGCCACCCCCGCGACTAGGCTGTGTCCGCCGCGGCGTATCGGAGACCCGCGAAAGCTGTGCTGCTGATCGCCTTGGGCACAATGCAATTGGCATGGGGTGGCGCTCTCGGTTGTGATCTGGCTGGAGAAATCAGCTTCTTTCGGCGATTGGCTTACGCGTGTGATGGCGGCAATCCTCGTTAGGACGACGTAACAGCGCACCCGCCGAGCGGCTGGCCACCATGCTCAAGGCACTGAGCCGAACCCGGCTGCGACTGATATCGCTGGCTTGTCGTGTTGGGTCTAGGTTCCGGCGATGACGATCAATGTCCGTTGTCGTTCTATCTGGGGCAGTCGCGGGCAGGCGCGCCGGTGGTGCCTCAAATGAAGTGGCAATCCCGTTGGCTGGGTTTGTCAGTTGATCTGAGGCACATCGTGATTCGCGCTGGCGGCTCGGGTTGGTCGTGTCCGTTACTTAGTCGGCCGACGGTTTCCTGTTGGTGGGCAGCAGTTCGCTGATCAGTGCCTGGACGTGGTCGGCGATATCGTCGCGGATGGAACGTACGGTCTGGAGGGGTTGGCCCGCGGGGTCGGGCAGCTTCCAGTCGCGGTAGGCCACCCCCGGGAAGTAGGGGCAGGTGTCGCCGCAACCCATGGTGATCACCACGTCGCTGGTTTGCACCGTGTCACCGGTGAGTGCTTTGGGGTTTGCGGCGGTGATGTCGATGCCGAGTTCGGCCATCGCGGCCACCGCGATCGGGTTGATTTGGTCGGCGGGTTCGGTTCCGGCGGAGCGCACCTCGATGCGGTCACCGGCCAGGTGGGTTAGCAGTGCGGCCGCCATTTGGGAGCGTCCGGCGTTATGCACGCAGACGAACAAGACACTGGGTTTATGGGCCATCGGCAGCCACTCTTTGGGTGGTGTCGCGACTGAAGAGACGGGTGCGCAGTGCTAGGGAGACGTAGACCAGGCCGACGAGGACGGGTACTTCGATGAGCGGTCCG
Organism: Mycobacterium sp. NGS62; assembly: GCF_059812285.1. Taxonomy (NCBI): domain Bacteria; kingdom Bacillati; phylum Actinomycetota; class Actinomycetes; order Mycobacteriales; family Mycobacteriaceae; genus Mycobacterium; species Mycobacterium sp. NGS62. Next base: position 11,872 of record NZ_JCALCK010000014.1, read on the forward strand.
ACGACCCCGGCCAGAGCTTGGCCGGAGGTGGCGCCGTAGGTGGCGATCGCCACGGCAATCGCGAGTTCGAAGTTGTTGCCGGCGGCGGTGAACGCCAACGTGGTAGTGCGCTCGTAACCCACTTTCAGGACGGCGCCGAGCAGATAGCCGCTGGCCCACATGATGGCGAAGTAGGCCAGCAGCGGCACCGCGATCCGCGCGACATCGAAAGGCCGGGAGGTGATTTGGTGGCCTTGCAGGGCGAACAGAATGACAATGGTGAACAGCAGCCCATACAACGCCCAGGGGCCGATAAGGGGCATAAACCGCGACTCATACCAGGGCCGGCCCTTGAGCCGTTCACCGAGGCGACGGGACAGGTACCCGGCCAACAGTGGGATGCCGAGAAAGATCAGCACGGATTTAGCGATCTGCCACGGCGAGACCTCGATCCCGGTCTGGGGCAAGCCCAGCCAGCCGGGCAGCACCGACAGGTAGAACCAGCCCAACGCGGCGAACATCAGCACCTGGAAGATCGAGTTCAACGCAACCAGCACCGCGGCGGCTTCGCGATCCCCGCAGGCCAGGTCATTCCAGATGATGACCATGGCGATGCAGCGAGCCAACCCGACGATGATCAGCCCGGTGCGGTACTCGGGCAGATCGGGCAGCAGCAGCCACGCCAGAGTGAACATCACCGCCGGCCCGATCAGCCAGTTCAACACCAACGAGGACACCAGCAGTTTGCGGTCGCCGGTGACCTCGCCGAGCCGGTCGTAGCGGACTTTGGCCAGCACCGGATACATCATCACCAACAATCCAAGGGCGATCGGCAGCGAAACACCGTCAACCTCAACGGCACTCAAGCCCTCGCCCAGGCCCGGCACCAGCCGGCCCAGCAGCAGGCCGGCGGCCATCGCCACCCCAATCCACACCGGCAAGAACCGGTCCAATGTGGACAGCTTGGCGGCCGCTGACGGCGCGGCAGTCGATACGGCGGTGTCGCTCATAGGTTCTCTCCCAGTGGCGCGAAGCGGCGGCCCGCTTCGCTGGCAAGTGTCAACGTGACGCGGTTCTGGCGTGTGGTGCGATCGTGTTCTCTGCGGCTGCCTCAGTCGGACGAGGTGGTGGGTTTGGTCGCGCGGATGATCGCGCCGTGCATTCCCTCGGCGACTTCATGGGTGAATGTGACTGTGGCATCGGTGAATCCGGCTGCGGCCAGCCCGTCGAGGTACTCCTGCTTGGACAGCGCTCCGGCAATGCAGCCAACGTAGGAGCCTCGTTCGGCACGCTCAGCGGCGCTGAGCTGATCTTCGGCGACGACATCGGAGATCCCGATCCGCCCGCCGGGGACCAGCACGCGGAACATTTCGGCAATCACGGCGGGTTTGTCGGCGGACAGGTTGATCACGCAGTTGGAGATGACGACGTCGACGGCGGCCTCGGGCAGCGGGATGTCTTCGATGGTGCCCTTGCGGAACTCGACGTTGGTAGCGCCGGCCTTGGCTTTGTTCTCCTCGGCCAGAGCGAGCATTTCGTCGGTCATGTCGACGCCGTAAGCAAACCCCTGCGGACCCACCCGGCGCGCCGACAACAACACGTCGATGCCGCCGCCAGAACCCAGGTCAAGCACCCGCTCGCCGGGATGTAGGTCGGCGACCGCGGTCGGGTTGCCGCAGCCCAGGCTCGCCGCGAGTGCTTCGGCGGGAATCGCGGAGTGCTCGTCGGCGCCGTAGAGGCCGGCGCCGAAGATGGTCCCAAAATCGGCCGAATCGCTTGACCCGCAGCAACTCGCTGCGGTCAGCACATCGCTGTTGGTGTCACCGCTACGCACCGCGGCGGCGGCGGCGCCGTAGCTTGCCTGGACCTGATCGCGCAGCTCGTTGTGTTCGGCGGTCATCGGACCACTCCTTCCATTGACGGTTGTCTATGCGAACATAGTGCACAAAACATCGATGGCTGTCAATGCGTGTGTCATACTGGGGTCATGCCCGCCACGATCGCATCCAGAACCGACCCCAATCGCTCGCTGCTTGTGGCCGATCTGGCGGCGTGCTGCAGCCCGATCACCGGCGGCGTGCTCGACGCGGCGGCCGCCGAGCGGCTGGCTGGGGTGCTCAAGGCGCTGGCCGAGCCGACCCGGCTGCGGCTGGTATCGCTGATCGCAGGCCATGAGGGCGGCGAGGCATGCGTGTGCGACCTGACCGACCCGGTCGGCCTGTCCCAGCCGACGGTGTCGCACCACCTCAAGATCCTGGTCGAGGCTGGCTTGCTCGAACGCGCAAAGCGCGGCAAATGGGCTTACTACCGGCTAGTACCCGCAACCCTAGACGCACTGGCCGGCGTATTCGCCGGTGCCCCAAAATAAGGTGGCAAAGCTGGCGGCCGCGGCCGATGCCGCACCCGTCGTGCGACAATGTCGCCGATAAGGCGATCACGATGCAGGAAGCCGGTGCAAGTCCGGCGCGGTCCCGCCACTGTCATCGGGGAGCGACCCTCATCGGCCACGGCCAGCCGGCTGGAAGGCGAGGCGAGCAGCGATCCGAAAGCCAGGACACTGCCGTCATCGCGTCCTGCGAACCGGGGCGGTGTACCCCGAGAGAGCTGACCGATGTCACGTCCGCCGTGGGTGGCCCTGCTCGGGGTCACCATCCTGGCGCTCGGCGTGGGCGCATGCGCCCCCTCGTCGAAGAAGCCGTCCGACACCAGCGCCTCCGATAAGCCAAGCTGCATCAGCGAATTCGACCCGAATGCCGACTACTTCCCGGACAAGTCGGCGGTCCGAGACGCCACCAATTTCACGATCAGCTATCACAACAGCTATCAGGTGCTGACCGTCCACCAGCCCTACCCCAACGGGTCGCCACAGTCCTATGTGCTGGTGCGTTGCGGGTCCCCGGCGCCGGCGTTGACCGGCGACCTGGCGCACGCACCGCAGATCACGGTGCCCGTCGCCAGCCTGTATTCGGCGTCGACCACCCATCTGGGGATGATCGCCGAACTCGACCAGACCGAGGTGGTCACCGGTCTGGCCAATAGCGCCAACGCCGTCAACCCGCAGATCCGCGAACGCGTCGATGCCGGCAAGGTGGCCGACTACGCGCCGGGCCAGCAGGTCAACGTCGAGTCGGTGATCGCGGGCCATCCCGATGTGCTGGTGACCCAGGGCACCGACGACCCGAGTTATGCCAAGCTGCGCGACGCCGGGATCAACGTGGTCGCCGACGCCGAATGGCTCGAGGCCACGCCGTTGGGCCGGGCGGAGTGGGTCAAGGTGTTCGCCGCGCTGACCGGCACCGAAAAGAAGGCCGGTGGAATCTACGACCGGCTGCGCGACGACTATCGCACGGTCGCGGCCAAGACCGCCGGCGCGCGGCCCGTCGATGTGCTGCCCGGAACCATGTACCAGGGCACCTGGTCGGTGCCCGCCGGCGGCGACTACGCCGGCCGGTTGATCGTCGACGCCGGCGGTGACTATCCGTGGTCGCGCGACCCGCAAACCGGAAGCCTGCAGCTGAGCTTCGAATCCGTCTACGCCAAGGCCGGACATGCTCCGGTGTGGCTGGTGAGCGCTGACTGGAAAACCCTCGACGACGCACTGGCCGCCGACAACCGCTACGGCGAACTGACCGCCGTCCGCGACGGGCAGGTCTGGTCGTCAACCGAGGCAATCGGCCCGGGCGGCGGCAACGACTACTGGGAGCGCGGCGTGGCCCGACCCGACCTGGTGTTGGCAGATCTGGTGGCAATCCTGCATCCCGAGCTCGCGCCCAACCACCGCTTCGAGTTCTATCGACAGGTCGCCGCCGCGTGAGCCGTGCGGCCGCCGCGCTGACGGCGCTTGCCGCGGCGGTGGCGGTGCTGACTGTGCTGGGAATTGCCCTGGGGCCGGTGCGGGTGCCGCTGTTGGACACCGTCCGCATCCTGGCCGGTGCCGACCCGTCGGACCCCCGCTGGCAGGTCATCGTGGCGAGCATGCGCGTACCGCGGGTGCTGACCGCGATCGCAGCCGGCGCCGGCCTGGGCGTGGCCGGACTCCAGATGCAGACCCTGTTCCGCAACGCGCTCGCCGACCCCTACGTGTTGGGCGTCAGCTCGGGAGCAAGCCTGGGGGTTGCCGTCGTGGTGATCGCCGGCGCCGGATCGGGCGCCGGATTCACCGCGGGCCTGGCCGGCGGCGGGCGCGCCGGCGTGGTGCTCGCTGCGGCGTTCGGAGCCGCGATCGTGCTGGCGCTGGTGCTGGCGCTGGCCCGCTGGGTGCGTTCGGCCGCGACGCTGCTGTTGATCGGCGTGATGGTGGGCGCGGCCAGCACCGCGGTGGTGAGTGTGCTGCTGGTGTATGCGGATCCGCAGCGCGTCCAGCAGTATCTGCTGTGGGGGCTGGGCAGCTTCGCCGGCACCACCTGGGCCGACTTGCGCCTGCTGTTGCCGTGCGTCGCGGTGGGCGTGGCGGCCGCGGCGATGACGGTCCGCGCTCTCAACGCGCTGCTGCTCGGCGAGGGATATGCCCGCACGATGGGTATCGACGTGGGGCGGGCCCGGACGGTCGCGGTGGCCTCGGCGTCGCTGTTGGCTGGTGTGACGACCGCGTTCTGCGGCCCGATCGCCTTTCTCGGGCTGGCGGTACCGCACCTGTCCCGTCTTGCGCTGGGTACCTCCGATCACCGGGTGCTGGTTCCCGGCGTGGTGCTGATGGGTGCGGCCGTCGCGCTGGGATGCGCGATCGTCAGCCAGGTACCCGGCAGCGACGCCGTGCTTCCGGTCAACGCGGTCACCGCGCTGATCGGGGCACCGATCGTCGTCGTCGTGCTGCTGCGCAGCCGTCGCGGGGTGGGCATCGAGCGATGATCGAGTTGCGTGAGCTGGCCATCGGCTACCGCAGCCGTCGTCGCACCAGCACCGTCGCCGCCGGGCTGCAGGCGGTGGCCCGCCGCGGCGAGCTGACAGTTTTGCTGGGGCCCAACGGATGCGGAAAGTCCACGCTGATCCGCACCCTGTGCGGACTGCAGCCCGCCCTTGGCGGGCAGGTGCTGCTGGAGGGCAGCGACCTGGCTGCACTGCCGCCCGATCAGCTGGCCCGACGGGTGGCTGTGGTGCTCACCGACCGAGTCGACCCGGGCCTGCTCTCAGCACGTGAACTCGTTGGGCTGGGCCGCATCCCGTACCTGAGCCGCGGCGCCCGGCTCACAGCTGACGACAATGCCGTCATCGACTGGGCACTGGCCGCGGTCGACGCAAGCAACCTGGCCGCGCGGCCGGCCGCCGAACTCTCCGACGGCGAACGGCAGCGGGTGCTCACGGCGCGGGCGCTCGCCCAGCAGCCTTCGGCGCTGGTGCTCGACGAGCCGACAGCCTTCCTGGACGTGCCGTCGCGCGCCGGACTGGTCGAGATGTTGCGCGGCCTGGCCCGCGGTCACGGCTTGGCGATCGTGATGTCAACGCATGACCTGGAACTCGCGTTGCGGGTCGCTGACCGGGTGTGGCTGCTCGGCCCGGACGGCGCGCTGCTCGACGCCATCCCCGAGGAACTCATCCTCGCCGGACACATCGGCACGCTGTTCGACTGCGGCACATTACGTTTCGACTCGGCGGACGGGGTGTTCGTGGTCCGCGACACGAACGGGAGAAACGCGCGCGTCGACGCATCCGACCCGCTGGCCGGCGCGCTCGAGCGGGTGCTCGCCAGGGAGGGTTGGCGCACCTGCGAACCCGCCGAGATCGTGGTCACCGCCGCCGATCCGGAGACGATCACGCTGCGGGCCGGCGGCCACCCGGCCGTGTCGACGACGCTGGGCGGGCTGCCGGCGCTGTTGCGCGAATATCCACCCGAGGGCCGCGACTGCGCGTCGGCGGAGATGACGGCGGCGATGCACGCCGACTTGTCGAAAGTCAGCCCGTATTTCGCGGCGGGCACCGGACCGGCAGTTGAAAGTGATTGGCGGCCCGTGCATCTGCTCTACACGGATACCGATGTGCTCGACGGCATCGTCGGGCGGGTGCAGACCCGCATCGGCGCCGGGGAGCGCCGGGTTGCGGTATCCACGTTTCAGCTCGGCTTCGCCGCGCGGCTGTGGTCGATCGGGCTCGGCGCGGTGGCCGGTCATCGACTGCTGCCCGACCTGTGTGCCGAACATCTGCTGTTTCGCGAGACCGGCGGCCGGCTGCATCTGCACATCGAGCACCCCGTCGCGTGGCGAGGTGACGACCTGGAGCCGATGCTGGCCGACATGGTCCTCGAGTCGCACCTGGCTCCGCTTACTGCGGCGGTGCGCCGGCTCGGGCCGATCTCGGCAAAGGTGTTGCGGGGCAATGCCGCCTCTGCGCTGCTCAGCGCGGCCCGGGTCTTCGACGACAAGTGCGCATCCGAGGCGGGATGGCAGTTGGCCCGCAGACTCTGCGACGACGAAAGACTCACCGGCGCAATTCGTTTCAACAACGGCAGCTATCGTCGAACCAGCTGCTGTCTTTACTACCGCACGCCTGTGGGCGGGTTCTGCAGCGAGTGCGTGCTGGCGGCCAAGCGGGGAAAGGAGAAGGCATGACCGAAACCGATCCCGCCATCGTCGAGACCGAGGACGGCGGCCGAGAGCAGCGCTGGCCGTTACCGGCCGACGAAGAGCGGCTGCTCGATCTGATCCACCTGTGCTTCGAAGAGTACTGGGACGATATTTGGTTCGGCATCATCGTCGAAGGCGCAGCCTGGGAAGTGGCGGCGCCCAACCCGCCCAAGCGCATCACGATGTACGACGGGTACGCCACAGTCGACTTCGGCCGCTGGCACTTCCACTGTGCATCGGGGAACAGACGGCAAGCGGTCCCGACCTCGGCCGGATCCGAAGGTGCGCACGCGCCGAAATGTATCGCCGGATCGCCGACGACGGCTACCCCACTTCGTGGGGTGTGCGCCTCTACAACGGACGCGACGAACAGCTGATGACGCGGATGCTGCCCAATCCGTTTCTCACCAACGATCAGCAGCTCCGCGACGAGCCCGCCTGGGGGCAGCTGGAACTTTGACATCCTCCACCGCTTGAAAGCGGTGGATTCCCTTGGCCGTTAGGCGGCGTTGGGTGGTTCGCGGTTCATCGCAGATGCCGCCAGCCCAGGGGCCGGACCCGTATGGGGGTCGGTCTTACTCTTGCTCCCCGCCTGGCTGACGGCTACGCCGCCCGCTTGCGCGGATGTCCCAGCCAGTTGTCCGGTGTGCGCCGCCCAGCGCGCGATGGCTTCCTCACGCACGTTCACCGCGGCATTGGTGTCAGCGTTGCCGGTCCATGCACACGACAGACAACGGAACGCCGCTTGGCTTTCACGGTTTCCTTTGCACGTGTGCCCGCACTGATGGCAACGCTGACTGGTGTAGGCCGCCGGCACCTCAACCAGAGCAGCACCGGCCAGTTCGGCTTTGTATTCGATGTGTTTGGCCAACCGCGCCAACGCGGCGTTCTGCAAAACCCGGTTCAGTCCACGCTTGGCCGCCGCACCGCTGCCCCGGCGGCGCCGGGTCATGGGCTCTAAGGACAGTTTCTCGATCCCGATGAAGTCATGCTCACGCACGAGTTGTGTGCTGAGTTTGTGCGCGAAATCGTCCCGGATCCGCGCCTGCCGCGCGGCCAGGTTGGCGGCGGCGGCCTTGTGCGCCTGGTAGCGGCTCGACTCCCAGAAACGCCGGCCTTGCCGCGCGGCGATCAATTTCGACTTGGCCATCCGCTGCTGATGAAACTTCCGCTGCTTGTCCAGCTCGGCGGTGTTAGGCGCGTCATAGAACCGGCCGCGGTCATCGGCGGCGGTGTGAACCACCCCCCGATCAAGCCCGATCACCCCACCCGTACCGGCCTTGCCAGCCACCGGTAGCGGCTCGTTGACGAACACCAACTCGCGGCGCGTCCAGTTCACCCGCACCGAGGTGTAGGGCCGGATCGGCTGCGACAACCGGACATGCAGCGTGACCTTCCAGCCCAGTTTGTGCGGCTCACCATCACGTCCCAGCCCCGGTGCGCGGTGCGTTCTCGGGTTGGCGCCGGTGATCGTCACCATGCCAGAGCGGCGGCCCGTCTTCGTGAACACCGCGTTACGGCCACCGTTGAACCAGCACACAAACCGCTGATCGGAATTCTTACGGCGGAAACCGGGCATCGCCCCGGGCTTGCGCCCGTTAGCGTTGTTGGTTTTGCGGCGTTTGGTCGCCGAGAACCAGTCCGTCGCTTCGGTTTTCAGCGTCGCCTCCAACACCAGTGACGGCATCGCCGCCAGAAAACTATGCTCCTTGCGGGCCCGGGCGTCGGTGATGTCGGTGACCGTGCGCCCGATCGGCATCAACACCGGCTCACCCACAGTATCGATCACCACGACGTTCTGGCCATCACGGTCCTGGCAGGTCACATACCGGCAGCGGGTCGAGCGGCGCTGATTGAACCGAAACCGGAACCCATCACACAGCCAGCTCACAACCTCATCCGGGTTGGCCGACCACACCGGCATCTGGGCGCCATCCGGCCCTCTGACATCACCCAGGTACACGGCGCTGCCGTGCACGCGGACGCGGGTGAACTTGACCTGTTGACTCACGACGCCAGCACCGCATCCCACTGGTGTTCGATGTAGCGGCGGACCGTCGTCTCCCAGACACAGCCGACCGAGGCGGCCAAGTACGCCGGTGACCACAACACCTTTGCGAAATTCCGCAGGTGCAAGAACTCTTCGCGGAGCACTCGTGCGGTGCGCCCCTTGAACGCGCGCACCACCGACGCCGGGGCGTCGGTAGGACCGACCCGCACCAACAGGCGCACGTGATCGGGCATCACGTCGTGAGCCACGATCTGCCAACCGCGCTCGTCGGCGATCTGCTCGATCAGTTCGTCCAGGCGGCGGGCGACCCGCCCGCCCAACACCCCGCGCCGATACTTCGGGCACCACACCAGATGTAGGCCCAGCAAACACACGCCTCCCGACGTGCAACGAAACCGCCCACCGGACACGACCCGAACGCTACGCAACGATACCGACAAAACCCGCGTGACCACGCTGTTCGCCTACCCCCCGATCCCCCGGCCGCTAAAGCCACCGGCCCCCTCGAGGCTCATCGGTGGGACCGGCTGCGGGCCGAATACCTGGGACTCGGGCCCGACCCGCTGGACCGCGCCGACAAAGGCTTTCGGCACGGCTGACGCCGATTCAGCAGCTGCAATTCTCCCCGCGCCAAGATCGAATACCCTGCCACACCGCCGCGACGGCGATACCCAGGCCGATCGCGGGGTCGAGCCACCAACCGCCCGGCCAGGCCGCTGTGATCGCAAGTCCGACCAGCACCGCGGCCGCCTGGGCCCCGCACAGGTAGTTCTGGGTGCCTTCGCCTGCGGTGGCCGCTGAGTGCAACCGCACCGCCAGTCGATGTTTGACGCGGCCCAGGGTCGGCATCAGCACCAAGGCGACCGCCGTCACCGCGATACCGATCACCGACGTCTCGGCGTGGTGCTCCTCGAGCAGGTGGCGTACCGATTCCGCGGCGATGTACGGGGCAGCGAGCCAAAAGGACACTGCGACGCCGATTTGGGCGCGCCGCTCGGCGGTTGCCGAGAGCGTGCGGGAGCCGCTGAACCGCCACACCACCATCGCACTGGCCAGGCCTTCGGGGGCACTGCCCAATGCCCAGCCGGTCAGCGCGATCGAGCCGACCGCCAGGCCCTGCCACAACCCCAGCGCACCCTCGGCGAGCATCGCCAGCATGCTGACCCAGGCCAGCCGTCGCGCCCACCGGGCGCCCCGATGCCATCCGGCGTCCCGTTCGCCGCAGGTGTCGCCGGCCAGGGCGGGGGGATGGTGCGGGTGGGAGACGGTCACCAGACGATCTTAAGGGCTCGTTACGCTGCTCAGCATGGCGCGCACTGACAACGACACCTGGGACCTGGCCAGCAGCGTGGGGGCCACCGCCACGATGGTGGCCGCCGGTCGGGCGCGCGCCACCACGAACGGGTTCATCGACGACCGGTTCGCCGAACCGTTGGTGCGCGCGGTCGGCATCGACTTTTTCACCCGGTGGGCCACCGGCGAACTCGACTCCGCTGAGGTCGACATTCCCGACCTGCCCTGGGGCATGCAGCCGATGACCCACCTACTGGCGGTGCGCACCCGCTTCATCGACAGGTTCTTCGCCGACGCGGGCGCAGCCGGTATCCGCCAGGCGGTCATTTTGGCTTCCGGCCTCGACGCGCGCGGCTATCGACTGTCCTGGCCGTCGGGAATGTTGGTGTTCGAGATCGACCAACCGCAGGTCCTCGAATTCAAGGCCGCCACCCTGGCCGCGCTCGGCGACCAGCCGACGGTCGACCTGCGGACGGTACCCATCGATCTGCGCCACGATTGGCCGGCGGCGCTGCAGCAGGCGGGCTTCGATCCCGCGAGGCCCACCGCCTGGATCGCCGAGGGGCTGGTCGCGTTCCTGCCGCCGGAAGCCCAGGACCGCTTGCTGGACAACATCACTGGGCTCAGCGCCGAAGGCAGCCGAGCGGTCGTCGAGATTTTCCTGAACTCCCCCGAATCCGTGCAAGCACAGCAAGCCGCAACCCACAAGTGGTACGAGCACGGCCTGGATGTGCACATCGACAACTTGGGCTACCCCGCCGAGCGCAATGACGTGGCGACCTATTTGGACGGCCGGGGCTGGCGCACGGATCGCACACCCTCCAATCAGCTACTGGCCGACAGCGGATTACCGATGCTCAGCGCCGACAGCCAGAACTACTACTGCGCCGCCGTGTTGGGCCGGGCTCGTGAGCAGCGGTAGCCCCAAACCTCTCGACGGGTATCGGGTACTCGATTTCACCCAGAATGTAGCGGGCCCGCTGGCCGGCCAGATAATGGCCGACCTGGGTGCCGAGGTCATCAAAATCGAGGCGCCCGCCGGCGAGGCGGGCCGGCACATCACCTCGGTTCTGCCCGGGCGTCCGCCGCTGGCAACGTATTTCCTGCCCAACAACCGGGGCAAGAAGTCGGTGTGCGTGGATTTGAGCACCGCCGAAGCCAAGCAGCAGGTCCTGCGCCTGGCCGACACGGCCGATGTTGTCCTGGAAGGATTTCGGCCCGGCGTCATGGAGAAACTCGGCCTGGGGCCAGACGAACTGCAGTCGCGCAACCCGAAACTGATCTATGCCCGACTGTCGGCATACGGCGGCAACGGGCCGCACGGCAACCGGCCGGGTGTCGACCTGATGGTCGCCGCCGAAGCCGGGATGACGTCGGGAATGCGCACGGCGGACGGCAAGCCGCAGATCATCCCGTTTCAGCTTGTCGACAACGCCAGCGGCCACGTCCTGGCGCAAGCCATACTTGCCGCACTACTCAACCGCGAGCGGCACGGCGTCGCCGACATCGTCCGCGTCGCGATGTACGACGTCGCGGTGGGGCTGCAGGCTAATCAGCTGATGGTGCATCTCAACCGGCCCAGTGATCTGCCGGCGTCGAAAACCAAGCGGCGCAAGGGTGTTGGCTTCGCCACCCAGCCGTCCGACGCGTTCCGCACCGCCGACGGGTATATCGTCATCAGCGCCTACGTGCCCAAACACTGGGAGCTGCTGTGTCATACGATCGGCCGACCCGATCTTCTCGACGACGAGCGGTTCGCCGACCAGCGCTCGCGGTCGATCAACTACGGCGAGCTCACCGATGAATTGGAAGCCGCGTTGAGCACCAAACCGGCGGCCGAGTGGGTCGAATTGTTGTGCGCCAACGGCATCATGGCCTGCCTGCCCTACACCTGGAAGCAGGTTGTCGACACTCCGCTGTTCACCGAGAATGATCTCGCATTGCCGGTCGGCGGCGGCGACGAGGCTGTCGTGGTGCTGCGCACACCGGCGCGCTACGCCTCCTTCGGCGCGGCGGTGACAGCGCCGCCGCCGGCGTTGGGCGCGCACAACGACGAGTTTCTGGCCGCCCAGCGGGAACCGCCTTACTGAATCGGCGGTTATCCGGCGAACGGGGGGCGCAGCATGACGGTGGGCCGGAACCCGTATCGCGGGCCGGCGCCACTCGCGCCGGCACCCGCGCCCGCCAGTGGCATCCCACCCATCAGATTGCCTCCCGCTGCCGTCTCCGGCGTGGCGGTGATGGCGCTGACCGGTAGCGGCGGCGCTCCGGGGGCCGCCGCCGCGCCCGCCGCCGCGCCCCAGGCGGGCGGCACGGAAAGGCCGCCGACCGGGCTGGCAGCACCCAGGCCCGCCGCGACGGGCGCACCGCCCCCCAGGCCGCCCAGCATTCCCCCTAAACCGGGTAGGCCCGCCGCGGCTTTGGCGCCGTCGCTGGCGGCCTTGGCGGCCGGCGCCAGAGCCTTTTGCAGTGAGAGAAAGTGGGTCGACATGCCGGTAGCGCGATACATCATCGCCAGGGTGTTCTGGACAGGACTTGCATAGTCCTTCCACAAGCCGATTATCGGGTTCGCTGCCAGCACGTCGCCGATCGACGCCGCGGATGGAGTGGCGGCGGCGCTCGATGCCGCTGGGCTCGCGAGGGTCTGCACCGCGGGTGGCACCGACGACAGCAGCTGCGACTCGGCTGACTGCGCGCCGGTGCCGGCCGATGTGGCAGCGGCGTGGGTTACCGCGGCTGCCTGCATGCCTTGTCCGGCGGGATTGGTGGTTTGCGCCGGACCGGTGAACGGCGTCACCTTGGTGGCGGGCGCGACTTGACCGGCGTAACCGTACATCACGCCAGCATCTTGGGCCCACATCTCACCGTATTGCGCTTCCAGTTGCGCGATGATCGGCATGTTTTGACCGAGAACGTTGGTCGACACCGCCTGTGTCAGCTGGAGGCGGTTCGCCTCGATCAGCGGCGGGGGCACCGTCGCTGCGAACGCTGTCTCGTAAGCGGCCGCGGCGGCCCTGGCCTGAGCGGCGGCCTGCTCGGCTTGCCCGGCGGTACTGCTCATCCATGCGATATAGGGTGCGGCCGCGGCGGCCATCTGCGCCGACGCCGGGCCGCGCCATTCACTGGTGAGTTGTGTGATTACCCGGTCGTAGTCGATGGCGGCGGACTCCAATTCGCCGGCCAGCCACCTCCAAGAGGACGCGGCGGCCATCATCCCCGCCGACCCCGAGCCCGTATACATGCGAGCCGAGTTGATCTCTGGCGGTAGCGCCCCGAAATCAAGCATTGCTTCGCCTCAGCTGGCCGCGACGGCGTTGGCGGCTTCGGTGGCCGCGTACGAGCCGCCGCTGACACCCAGCATGTTCACAAACATCTCGTGAACTGCCGCGGCTTGGACACTGGCCGCCTGATACATCCGGGCGTGCGTGGCGAACTGCGCCGCCATCAGCGCCGAGATCTCATCGGCTGCCGGCGGAACCACTCCCGTCGTTGGGCCCGCCGCAGCCGCATTCTGCGCGGACACCGCCGCACCGATAGCGGCCAGATTGCGGGCCGCAGCAGATAACACTTCCGGCTGGGTTTCCACGAACGCCACGTTGGTTTTCTCCTCAGTGATTCGGTCTCTAGGGCCTTCAGCGACCTTCACGAAGCCGCTCGTTAGCGACGTTAGATGGCCGGTGGCCGACAGTGCACTACCAATAACGAGTGTTCATCTCTTGATTCCGATTGTTCATGAAAGTGCACTCTTGGTGGTGTCTGAGGACTTCTATCTTCGTAGATGGACTTATGTATCAGGTAGTAGATCGTCGCTGTTGCGAGCAGCGAGGAAGGGCATCACATCCGTGACGACAAAGCCGGAGATGTCGGCAACGGCCATCAACGTGCTGGGCAGTGACGCCAAGCGTCGGTCATACGGGGGGACCAACTAGTGGATTACGGCGCACTACCGCCGGAGGTCAACTCTGGCCGGATGTACTTCGGCCCCGGCTCGGGACCGATGTTGGCGGCCGCCGCGGCCTGGGACGGGCTGGCCACCGAGCTGTACACCACAGCAGCCTGCTACGGCGCGGCGATCGCCGAGCTCAGTGGCCTGTGGTCGGGTCCGGCGTCGACGTCGATGGCAGCTGGTGCGGCACCCTATGTGGCTTGGCTGAACGCTACCGCTGGGCAGGCTGTGCAGGCGGCTGTCCAGGCGAACTCGGCCGCAATAGCCTACGAGACGGCATTTGCGATGACGGTGCCACCGCCGGTGATTGCGGCCAATCGCGCCCAACTGATGATGTTGGTCGCGACGAACTTCTTCGGTCAAAACTCCCCGGCTATCGCGGCGACCGAGGCTCACTACGCCGAAATGTGGGCCCAGGATGCGACTGCGATGTATGGCTACGCCGGCGCGTCGGCGGCCGCGTCAGCGTTGACCACCTTCGACCAGCCACCGCCCACCACCAACCCGGCGGCACAGGCCGGCCAAGCGGCGGCCGTCGCCCACGCCGCCGACACGAGCGCGCAGCCCATGCCATCGGTGTCCTCCGCCCTGCAGACGATGGCGTCGCCCACCCTGACTGCATCGTCGGAGTCATCCGGCATGTCCGCGAAAGAACTGTGGAAGTTCTTGAGGAACGACGTCTACACCACTCTATTGAAGTCGACCTATTACCAGATGGGCGACTACGACCATTTCATGAAGATCTTTGAGGGCACGCTCCCAGCGGCCGCCAGCAGCAAAGGAGCTGAGGCCGCGGTGGGCCGCCTTCCCGGTCTGGGCGGATACCTGGGTGGCGGCGGCCTGATGCCGGCAGGGGGGTCAGCCGGGGTGTCGGCGGGGTCGGGCAACGCGGGTGCGGTCGGCAGGTTATCGGTGCCGCAGGCTTGGGCGGCGGCAGCTCCTGCGACAAACGTGACCAGTGCGGCGCCGCCTGTCGTTAGCGCCGACGGGGGCGGTAAGGCAAACGGCCTGCTCCGCGGAATACCGTTTCTTCCGGGTTCGGGCCGGCAGGCCGGCGGAGACATCGGCCAACGCTACGGCTTCCGCCACAGCGTGATGGCGCGCCCGCTGCCGGCCGGATAGGCCGATCAGCGCTGTGCCTCAGCCGGGACGCAGGTGCGTTAGGTGCCGGGCTTGAACCAGGCAACCTTGGCCTGCCAGGACCGGGCGGATCCATAGGCGAAGCCGATTGCGCCCAGGCAGGCGCACAACCAGACAGGCAAAGCGACATCGATATGTGCCCAGGCCGTGCCGATCTGGATCACGTGAGCCACCACCCCAAACCCGGCCGAGATCAGGTAGAGGTCGACTGTCGACGTGGAGCGGGGGTCGCTCCGCAGGATCAGAAGCACCTGAACGGCATAGCCGAGCAGGTAGATCAGCAGCCCGCCCAGCACCAGCCAGTAGACCCCTAGCCAGACGTCGGTGACCGGGGCAGCGAACATGTCGGGGTGATGGCGCTCGTCGGCGATGACGAACACCGCCACCAGCAGCGGAACACCCAACCACAACGGGCGTGCCACGAATTTGCGCAGCAGTCCGCGGACGTGGGTTTCGTTGGCGAGCCGGGCCAGCCCATGCTGGATGATCGCGGCCACCGCGAAGATCCAGCAAATGTGCCCGAGCAGATGTTGCACGTTCCACAGCCCGAAGATGCGGTGCAGGGGCGGCCCGAGAACGGCCGCCGCCCACTGCGACATCAGCAGCACAGCGCAGCCCTGCAGCGCGACGTTGAGGGTCGCGCCGGCTTCCCAACTGGATCGCCAGGTGTGGCGGCGAATCCACAGGCTGTACACGATCGCAGCCAGAGTGGCGGTGATGAGGGTGGTTTTTATCATCAGGTGGTCCCCAGCAGCGCCGCTTAGACCGGCGGACTGTTGGGGTCGGGATAGAGTTCACGCATTCTGGGCAGGCGGCGCTCCGACTCGACGAACTCGGCGACCGATTCCGGCTCGATCAACCCGTAGCGAACCTGCAGTTCAACCGGGTTCAACCCGAAATACTTAGCCGCCTTGATCAGGTTGTCGGCGGTGACCAGCCGGCCCTCGCGAGCCGCCTTGTAGTAGGCGGACTTGCGGTAGCCGAATGCTTCGTAGACCTCGGTAGCCGCCAGCGACCTGCCGACCAGGTAGGGCAGAACGATCGCCGGATCTTTGGCGCTATCGTCCACAATCATGGACGATAGCCCCTCTTGACGGACCCGGCAACGCGGCGGAGACTCGTCTGTCGATGGTCGAGTGCATGACAAATCAGCGCAGCAACGCGCGTGACATCACCACCCGCTGAATCTGGTTGGTGCCCTCGTAGATCTGGGTGATCTTGGCGTCCCGCATGAACCGTTCGACCGGGAAGTCGGTGGTGTAGCCGGCGCCGCCGAAGAGTTGCACCGACGACTCCGTCACGTCCATCGCGGTGTCGGAGGCGAAACACTTTGCGGCCGCGGAGATGAATCCGAGATTGGGCTCGCCGCGTTCGGCGCGAGCAGCGGCGGTATAGACGATCAATCGGGCGGCTTCGACTTTCATCGCCATGTCGGCCAGCTCGAACTGCACCCCCTGGAACTCCGAGATCGACTTGCCAAACTGCTTGCGGTCCTTGGTATAAGCCACCGTTGCGTCCAGCGCGCCCTGCGCGACGCCCACCGCCTGCGCTCCGACGGTGGGGCGGGTGTGGTCGAGGGTCTGCAGCGCGGTCTTCAACCCGGTGCCGGGCTCACCGATGATGCGATCGCCCGGGATGCGGCAGTCCTCGAAATACAGCTCGGTGGTGGGCGATCCCTTGATGCCCATCTTCTTTTCCTTGGGCCCGATGACAAACCCGTCGTCGTCCTTGTGCACCATGAACGCCGAGATACCTTTGGCGCCCTTGTCCGGATCGGTCACCGCCATCACGGTGTACCAGGTCGACTTGCCGCCGTTGGTGATCCAGCACTTGGCGCCGTTGAGAATCCAATCGTCGCCGTCGGCTTTGGCCCGGGTTTTCATCGACGCCGCGTCACTGCCGGCCTCGCGCTCGCTGAGTGCGTACGACGCCATCGCCCCGTCGGTGGCCAAGCTCGGCAGCACCTGTTTCTTCAACTCCTCCGAACCCTGCAGGATCAGCCCCATGGTGCCCAGCTTGTTGACCGCCGGAATCAGTGACGACGATGCGCAGACCCGCGCCACCTCCTCGATCACGATGCAGGTGGCCACCGCGTCGGCCCCCTGACCGCCGTATTCCTCGGGAATGTGGATGGCGTTGAAACCGGAGGAATTCAGCGCCACTAGTGCTTCTTCTGGGAACCGCGACTCCTCGTCGACCTCGGCGGCGTAGGGAGCGATTTCTTTTTCCGCCAAAGCACGAATCGCTGCCCGTAGCTCGTCGTGCTCCTCGGGCAACTTGAACAGATCAAATGATGGATTTCCGGCCCATCCAGCCATACCGACCTCCTGCACAGTGCTCGATTGCCCGGCTCCACCGCGGGCCGCCTCGGCCCGCGTTCTCGCCGGGCTACTGGTCGGTAACTTTACCCTGCAGCTTTTCGTCCTTGATCCGCACCGCCTCCGCCAGCTCCTGCTGGAAGGCGACGATCCGGCTGCGCAGCGCCGGATCGCGCGCCCCGAGAACGCGCACGGCCAGCAGGCCGGCATTACGGGCGCCGCCGATGGACACCGTGGCCACCGGCACCCCTGCCGGCATCTGCACGATCGACAGCAGCGAGTCCAGGCCGTCGAGCCGCGCCAGCGGCACCGGCACCCCGATCACCGGCAACGGGGTGGCCGACGCGACCATGCCCGGCAGGTGGGCGGCGCCACCGGCGCCGGCGATGATCACCTCGATGCCGCGGTCGGCCGCACCCCGGGCGTAGTCGAACATCCGCTCGGGCGTGCGATGCGCCGAGACCACCCCCACCTCGTAGGACACGTCGAATTCGGCCAGCGCGTCGGCGGCGTCACGCATTACCGACCAGTCGCTGTCGCTGCCCATGATCACGCCGACCCGGGGCTGATTCGCCTCGTTAGCCATGTGGGTTCCATCCGTCCGTCCACTGCGCATGTGATAACCAGTGTGCCGCCAGCCCGGCGCGTTCCCGCAGCGTCGCCAGCTCGGCCATGTCAGAGCCCAGGAAGTTGACGTGGCCGATCTTGCGGCCCGGCCGTTCGCCTTTCCCGTACAGGTGGACCCGGGCTTCGGGCATCCGCGCGAACAAGTGGTGCAGTCGTTCGTCGACGGTCATCGTCGGCGTCTGTGCCGCTCCCAACACGTTGGCCATCACCGTCAGCGGGACCGTGGCGTCGGTGTCGCCGAGCGGATAGTCCAGCACCGCGCGCAGATGCTGTTCGAACTGGCTGGTCCGGGCGCCATCCATGGTCCAGTGCCCGGAGTTGTGCGGCCGCATCGCCAACTCGTTGACCAGCAGGGCCCCGCCGGTCGTCTCGAACAGCTCGACGGCCAGCACGCCGACAACCCCGAGCTCGGCCGCCAGCCGCAGCGCCAACTCCTGCGCCCCGATGCCGACGTCGGCCGGCAACTCCGGCGCCGGTGCGATCACCTCCACACAGATACCGTCGCGCTGCACGGTTTCCACCACCGGCCACGCCGCACCCTGACCGAACGGCGAGCGGGCCACCAGCGCCGACAGTTCGCGCCGCATCGCGACCCGCTCCTCGACCAGCACCGGCACGCCGGAGTCCAGAATGTCCCGGGTGATCTCCCGAGCCTGCGCCAGATCGGCGGCCATCCGCACCCCGCGCCCGTCGTAGCCGCCGCGGGCCGCCTTGACCACCACCGGGCCGTCGACCCGGGCGGCGAACGCATCCAGGTCGTCGAGCCCGCCGACCGCGGCGAAGCGCGGCACCGGCGCCCCCAATTCCGCCAGCCGGCGCCGCATCACGAGCTTGTCTTGCGCATGCACCAGCGCCTGCGGCGGCGGCGCCACGTTGACGCCCTCGCCGACCAGCTTGTCCAGCAGCTCGGTCGGGACATGCTCGTGGTCGAAGGTCAACGCGTTGGCCCCGGCCGCCACGCGGCGCAGGTCGTCGAGATCGGTATGTGAACCGATCACCACGTCGGGGCTGACTTGGGCGGCGGGGTCGTCGGCGTCGGCGGCCAGCACCCGCAGCGTCTGGCCCAGCGCGATCGCGGCCTGATGGGTCATCCGGGCCAGCTGGCCGCCGCCGACCATCGCGACCACCGGCGGAGTAGAGGGAGTACTTGGCACGGCCATCATGGTGTCATGGCGGCTGACCGCGGTATTTGACGGTGGCGACACAGTCGTGACGCGCCAGTAACCGACAAAACGTACACTGCGACACTGTGTCCTTTGCCGATGCCACGATCGAGCGGTTGCCGCGGCTGATCCGACCGTATGCGGAACGCCATCACGAACTCATCAAGTTCGCCATTGTCGGGGCCACCACATTCATCATCGACTCCGCGATCTTCTACACCCTCAAGTTGACGATTCTGGAGCCCAAGCCGGTGACCGCCAAGGTCATCGCCGGCATCGTCGCAGTCATCGCGTCCTACATCCTGAACAGGGAATGGAGCTTCCGGCAGCGCGGCGGACGGGAACGCCACCACGAGGCGCTGTTGTTCTTCGTGTTCAGCGGTGTCGGCGTACTGCTGTCCATGGCGCCGCTGTGGTTCTCCAGCTACATCCTGGAGCTGCGGGTGCCGCACGTCTCGCTGACGGTGGAGAACATCGCCGACTTCATCTCGGCTTACATCATCGGCAATCTGCTGCAGATGGGATTCCGGTTCTGGGCGTTCCGGCGCTGGGTATTCCCCGACGAGTTCGGCCGAACCGCGGATCAGGCGCTGGAATCCACTCTCACCGCCGGCGGGATCGCCGAGGCGCTCGAGAACAACATCGAGGGCGGCGGCACCGTTACGCCGCTGCGCGCCTGGCGATCACGCCGCAGCCGGTTTTCTCAACTCGGCGATTCCTCGGACCCGAGGGTGTCGAAGACCTCGTGATACAGCAGCGCGTGGACTTGCTCCACGCGCGGAATGTCGTAGAACTCCAACGGATCCTGTGACGCCGACTCGATGATCAGCGTCCCAGTGCGCAAGATCCGATCGACGATGCCGTGCCGGAATTCCACGCTGTTGATGCGGGCCAGCGGAATGTCGATTCCGCTGCGGCTCAACACTCCGTGGCGAAACATCACCCGCCGGTCGGTGATCACGAAATGGGTGGTCAACCAGGTCAGGAACGGCCACAGCGTCAGCCAGCCGACAACCACCAGCCAGATCGCCCAGATGACCGCGAAGATGATGTTCTTGGCGTTGCGATCCCAATCGGTAGTGCTGACAACGGCGGCGACGAATGACGCCAGCGCCGTGGCCAGCAGCAGGACGAGGACCGCGCCGATCAGCCGCTTCCAGTGCGGGTGTCGATGCAACACCACCTGTTCGTCGCCGGCCAGCACGTTATCGGGGTAACCCACGGCAGCACTCTAGACGGCGGAACGCAGATGCGTGATGTCTCCGGCCGAGACCGCCACGGTCTGAGCACCGGTGTCCACGCACAGTCGGCCCAACTCGTCGATGCCCTGGGCCACGCCGACGACCTCCCGATCGCCGGGCAGCAGCGCCCGCACTCGTGAACCCAACGTCACGCTGTAGCGCTGGTAGTCAGCCAACAGCTTCGGGTCGGCGCCGCCGGCGGCTCGCCAAGCATCGATTCGACTGGCCAGTTCGCGAAGTATGCGGTGGGCCAATGCATTTCGATCAACTGCCGATCCCGTCATCAGCAGCGAGGTGGCCACCGGGTCGGGTGCTTCCGCCGCCGTCAGTGTCACGTTAAGGCCCAGCCCGACGACGATCGCCGCCGCCGGCGCGGCAACTTCGGCGAGAATCCCCGCCAGCTTGCCGTCGCCGACCAGCACGTCGTTGGGCCACTTGAGGCCCGCGGCGACGTCGGCTTCTGCGGCCAGCGCGTCGACGACGGCAACACCGGTAGCCAGCGGCAGCCAACCCCAACCCGACCGGGGCACCGAGGAACCGTCGACGCCCACAGATAAGGCGACCTGAGTGCGTGGCGGTGCCGACCACTGCCGGCCATGGCGCCCGCGACCGGCGTTCTGATATTCGGCCAGCAACACCGACCCGTTGATGTCTTCACCGGCGGCCGACCGGGCCAGTAGGTCGGCGTTGGTGGAGCCGGTCTCGGCGACCACGTCGAGCCGACGCCATGCCAGCTCCGGCCCGATCAGCCCACCGCCGATCACCGCCGCGTCTAGCGGCGGCCGCGGCAGGTCAGCGTCCATCCGGCGATTTTTTCACGTTGAGTCTGCGGCTACCAGGCAAATGTGCGAGTGGACTGCCTGGTGAACGCAGAATCAACGCGCCGACCGGCATGCCCGCAATTCGGCCCATCGATCGAGCGCGGCTAAGCTCGTCACCCATGACGAGCGTTTCCGAGAGCCATGTCGAAGCGGCTGCTGAGCACGAGATCGACATCCACACCACCGCCGGCAAGCTGGCCGAACTGCGCAAGCGGGCCAACGAGACGCTGCACCCGGTCGGTGAGGCCGCAGTCGAGAAGGTGCACGCCAAGGGCAAGCTGACCGCCCGCGAGCGCATCACCGCGCTGCTCGACGAGGACTCGTTCGTCGAACTCGACGCACTGGCCAAGCACCGCAGCACCAACTTCGGGCTCGGTGAGAAGCGGCCGGTCGGCGACGGTGTCGTCACCGGCTACGGCACTATCGACGGCCGGGACGTGTGCGTCTTCAGCCAGGACGTCACGGTGTTCGGCGGCAGCCTCGGCGAGGTGTACGGGGAGAAGATCGTCAAGGTGCAGGAGCTGGCGATCAAGACCGGCCGCCCGCTGATCGGCATCAACGACGGCGCCGGCGCGCGCATCCAAGAGGGTGTCGTCTCGCTGGGGCTCTACAGCCGGATCTTCCACCGCAACATCCAAGCTTCGGGTGTGATCCCGCAGATCTCGCTGATCATGGGCGCCGCGGCCGGTGGGCACGTCTACTCCCCCGCGCTGACCGACTTCGTCGTGATGGTCGACCAGACCAGCCAGATGTTCATCACCGGCCCGGACGTGATCAAGACGGTCACCGGTGAGGACGTCACGATGGAGGAGCTGGGCGGGGCGCACACCCACATGTCCAAGTCCGGCCTGGCGCACTATGTGGCCTCCGGCGAGCAGGACGCTTTCGACTACGTCCGCGAGCTGCTGAGCTACCTGCCGCCCAACAACTTCACCGACCCGCCGCGCTACCCGGTGCCGATCCCCGAGGGTGCCATCGAAGACAACCTCACCGACGAGGACACCGAGCTGGACACGCTGATCCCGGACTCGCCGAACCAGCCCTACGACATGCACGAGGTGATCACCCGAATCCTCGACGACGACGAGTTCTGCGAGGTGCAGGCCGGTTACGCGCAGAACATCGTGGTCGGGTTCGGCCGCGTGGACGGCCGACCGGTCGGGATCGTGGCCAACCAGCCCACCCAGTTCGCCGGTTGCCTGGACATCAACGCCTCGGAGAAGGCGGCCCGCTTCGTGCGGACCTGCGACTGCTTCAACATCCCGATTGTCATGCTGGTCGACGTGCCGGGCTTTCTGCCGGGCACCGGCCAGGAGTACAACGGCATCATCCGCCGCGGCGCGAAGCTGCTGTACGCCTACGGTGAGGCCACCGTCGCCAAGATCACCGTGATCACCCGCAAGGCCTACGGCGGCGCCTACTGCGTTATGGGCTCCAAAGATATGGGCGCCGACGTCTGCGTGGCCTGGCCGACGGCGCAGATCGCAGTGATGGGCGCCTCGGGCGCGGTCGGGTTCGTCTACCGCCAGCAGCTGAAGGAAGCGGGCGAGGACGGCCGGGATGTTGATGCGCTGCGCTTACAGCTGCAGCAGGAGTATGAGGACACTCTGGTCAACCCCTACGTTGCCGCCGAGCGCGGCTACGTCGACGCGGTGATTCCGCCGTCGCACACCCGCGGCTACGTGGCGACCGCGCTGCGGCTGCTGGAACGCAAGATCGCCCAGACGCCGCCCAAGAAGCACGGAAACATTCCGCTGTGACCGACGGGACCGAGATGAGCGACCAGGAGCATGCACACGAGCCGCATATCGCGGTGCTCAAGGGCAACCCGACCGACGAGGAATTGGCCGCGCTGATCGCGGTATTGGGCAGCGCCGGCGGCGGCGCACCCGAGGCGGTGCAGCCCCAGCGCAGCCGGTGGGGGCTGCCCATCGACAAGCTGCGCTACCCGGTGTACAGCTGGCAGCGGGTGACGCTGCTGGAACGGACGCACATGCGCCGATGACCCGGGTGGTGCTCGGGTCCGCCTCGCCCGGCCGGCTCAATGTGCTGCGCCAGGCCGGCATCGAGCCGCTGGTCGTGGTCTCCGGCGTCGACGAGGACGCCGTCATGGCCGGGCTGCCATCAGATGCCTCATCCGCTGAAGTTGTCTGCGCGCTGGCCCGAGCCAAGGCCGAGCAGGTGGTCAATAGCCTGGAGGCTTCCGTCGCCGCGGATTGTGTTGTCATCGGCTGTGATTCGATGCTGGACGTCGATGGCCGGCTGGTCGGCAAACCGGGCTCGGCCGATGCCGCACAAGCCCAATGGCATTCGATGGGCGGCCGGCCCGGCCAGCTACACACCGGCCACTGCCTGGTCCGCCTGCACGACGGCGCCATCGCCGCATGCGAAGTCGAACCATCGTGCACCACAGTGCATTTCGCTAGACCTCAGCAAGCGGACCTGCAGACGTACATCGATAGCGGCGAGCCGCTGCGCGTCGCCGGCGGCTTCACGATCGATGGGCTCGGTGGCTGGTTCGTCGACCGGATCGAGGGCGATCCATCGACGGTCATCGGCATCAGCCTGCCGTTGACCCGCCGGTTGTTGCAGCGCGTCGGGTTGTCCGTCAGCGCCCTGTGGGCTTGACCACTCGTCGAGATCGACGTTAGCGCCGAAATTCTCGCACTTTTGCGCTCTACCGTCGATTTCGGCGCGCCGCCCGGCCGTGACGCAACCGTGACCGGGCGCGCCGGACGTGGTTGCGCGCTTGGCGGGCAGCGCCGCGGACACTGGACCCATGCCGGTGGAAGAGACGATGTGGAACGTGCCCGTGTCGCGGGATATCGACCGCTATGACACCGAACAGCTCCGAGCCGCACTGGCCAACGTTGTGCGAGACCAGTTGTCGCCGGGCAAGCGACTTCTGCGGGTGGTCAGCTGGTGCCCCAATGGCGGCGCGCTGTTCCGGCCGAGGCCAGATGCCCGCCGCTTCGCGGTGGCCTACGAGGTTGCGCTGAGCGTCTGACGCCGGCGACGCGCCACGACGGTAGGCTCAATGCCGTGCCGCTACCAGCAGATCCCAGCCCCACCCTGAGCGCCTATGCCCACCCGGAACGGTTGGTCACCGCCGACTGGCTGGCCGGCAACATGGGCAAACCCGGCCTGGTAATCGTCGAATCCGACGAGGACGTGCTGCTCTACGACGTCGGTCATATCCCCGGCGCAGTCAAGATCGACTGGCACACCGACCTCAACGACCCCCGGGTGCGGGACTACATCACCGGCGAGCAGTTCGCCGACTTGATGAACCGCAAGGGCATTGCGCGCGACGACACCGTGGTGATCTACGGGGACAAGAGCAACTGGTGGGCCGCGTATGCGCTGTGGGTCTTCACGCTGTTCGGCCACCCGGACGTCCGGCTGCTCAACGGCGGGCGCGACCTGTGGCTGTCCGACGGCCGGGAGACCACGCTGGATGTCCCGTCCAAGACGTCGACCGGTTATCCCGTCGTGCAACGCAACGACGCACCCATCCGCGCCTACAAAGACGACGTCCTGGACGCGTTGGGTTCCGGCCCGCTGATCGACGTCCGCTCGCCACAGGAGTACACCGGCGAGCGCACCCACATGCCCGACTATCCCGAGGAGGGTGCGCTGCGGGCCGGCCACATTCCCAGCGCGGTGTCGATTCCGTGGGCCAAAGCCGCCGATGACAGCGGCCGGTTCCGCAGCCGCGAGGAGCTCGAGCAGCTCTACGGGTTCATCGAGCCGGACGACAAGACGATCGTGTATTGCCGCATCGGTGAACGGTCGAGCCACACCTGGTTCGTGTTGACTCATCTGCTCGGTATCCCGGGCGTGCGTAACTATGACGGCTCCTGGACCGAATGGGGCAACACCGTGCGGGTGCCGATCGTCGCCGGCGAGCAACCCGGAGCCGTACCGGTCTGATGAGCATGCCCGCGCCGCTGGCCGAGGTGGTGTCCGACTTCGCTGAAGTCCAGGGCCAGGACAAGCTGCAGTTGTTACTGGAATTCGCCAATGACTTACCGGCCTTGCCGGTTGATCTGCAGGAAGCGGCGATGGAACCGGTGCCCGAGTGCCAAACCCCACTGTTCCTGCACGTCGACGCTCATGACCCCGACCGAGTGCGGCTGCATTTCAGTGCGCCGGCCGAATCCCCCACTACCCGCGGGTTCGCCTCGATCCTGGCGGCCGGGCTCGACGAGCAACCCGCCGCCGACATCTTGGCGGTGCCCGATGATTTCTACACCGATCTGGGGCTGGCGGCGTTGATCAGCCCGCTGCGGTTGCGCGGCATGTCGGCGATCCTGGCCCGGATCAAGCGGCGGCTGCGCGAGTCCAATGGGGCACCGGCTGGTTCGGCGCCACACCGCGACGCTTAAACTTCCCCCCGACAGACTTGTAAGAAAATCTCTTAAAGATCGACAGACGTCCAGCCATACAGGAGGCGCAGTGCCCAGTCACGCCAGCTCGAAGATCGCCAAGGTTCTCGTCGCCAATCGCGGGGAGATCGCGGTCCGGGTGATCCGGGCGGCCAGAGACGCCGGCCTGCCCAGCGTCGCGGTGTACGCCGAACCCGACGCCGACGCGCCGCACGTACGGCTGGCCGACGAGGCGTTCGCGCTCGGGGGGCAGACCTCGGCGGAGTCCTACCTGGTGTTCGACAAGATCCTGGAGGCCGCCGCGAAGTCGGGCGCCAACGCCATCCACCCCGGCTACGGATTCCTTTCGGAGAACGCTGATTTCGCTCAGGCGGTCATCGACGCCGGCCTGATCTGGATCGGCCCCAGCCCGCAGTCGATCCGCGACCTCGGTGACAAGGTGACCGCCCGCCACATCGCCGCCCGCGCGCAGGCCCCGCTGGTGCCCGGCACTCCCGATCCGGTGAAGGACGCCGACGAGGTGGTGGCCTTCGCCCAGGAGTACGGGGTGCCGGTCGCGATCAAGGCCGCGTTCGGCGGCGGCGGCAAGGGCATGAAGGTCGCCCGCACCATCGAGGAGATTCCCGAACTGTTCGAGTCGGCCACCCGCGAGGCCGTCGCGGCCTTCGGGCGCGGCGAATGTTTCGTCGAGCGCTACCTGGACAAGCCCCGCCACGTCGAGGCGCAGGTGATCGCTGACCAGCACGGCAACGTCGTCGTCGCCGGAACCCGGGACTGCTCGCTGCAGCGCCGCTTCCAGAAGCTGGTCGAGGAGGCGCCGGCGCCGTTCCTGACCGACGCGCAGCGCAAGGAGATCCACGAGTCGGCCAAGCGGATCTGCAAGGAAGCCCACTACTACGGAGCCGGCACCGTCGAATACCTGGTCGGCCAAGACGGGCTGATCTCGTTCCTCGAGGTGAACACCCGGCTGCAGGTCGAGCACCCGGTTACCGAGGAGACCGCCGGCATCGACCTGGTGTTACAGCAGTTCAAGATCGCCAACGGCGAAAAGCTGGACATCACCGAAGACCCAACCCCGCGTGGGCATGCCATCGAGTTCCGGATCAACGGCGAGGACGCCGGCCGCGGCTTCCTGCCGGCGCCCGGCCCGGTCAACCGGTACGACATCCCGACCGGGCCCGGCGTCCGGCTGGACTCCGGCGTCGAAGCCGGTTCGGTGATCGGCGGTCAGTTCGACTCGATGCTGTCCAAGCTGATCGTCTACGGCGCCAGCCGTCAGGAGGCGCTGGCCCGGGCTCGCCGCGCGCTGGACGAATTCCACGTCGAGGGGCTGGCCACCGTGATCCCGTTCCACCGCGCAGTGGTCTCCGACCCCGCGTTCATCGGCGACGATGACGGCTTCTCGGTGCACACCCGCTGGATCGAGACCGAATGGAACAACACCGTCGAACCGTTCACCGGCGGCGAGCCGCTCGACGACGAGGATGCCCGTCCGCGCCAAAAGGTGGTCGTCGAGGTCGGCGGCCGCCGACTCGAGGTGTCGTTGCCGGCCGATCTGGCGTTGTCTAACGGTGGTGGCGACACGGCGGGCGTCATTCGAAAGAAGCCCAAGCCACGCAAGCGTGGCGCCCTCTCCGGCGCCGCGGCCTCCGGTGACGCGGTGACCGCGCCGATGCAGGGCACCGTGGTGAAAGTCGCCGTCGAAGAGGGCCAGGAAGTCACTGCCGGTGACCTGGTGGTGGTGCTGGAAGCGATGAAGATGGAGAACCCGGTCACCGCGCACAAGGACGGGACGATCACCGAGCTGGCCGTCGAGGCCGGTGCCGCGATCACCCAGGGCACGGTGCTCGCCGAGATCAAGTAGCTCGCGGGCTGATACCGAGGAGCCGGACATAGACCCCATCGAAATCAATGCCGGCACATGGTATCTGCGGGCACTCCGAGCGGACGACCGGATCGACGACCGACCGGTGCTGGCCGAGCTCGGGGTCACTGACCCCGACTACATCGAACGCAGTGCCGCCCAGTGGGCATCGGACAGCTGCTACACGTGGGCGGTATGCGAACCGACGACGGGCGAGATGCTGGCCGAAGTCAAGCTCGATCCGGCGACCGGTGAGATCCGCACCCGAACCCGCGCAACCCACGACCAGCCGGCGGCGGCGGGCAGCGCGTCGGTGCGGCGCTTCGCGATGACACTGCCGTCGAACCCGCAGTGACCAGGGATTCTGAGAATCGCTCTCAGGTCGTTGTCGACCCGACAGGGCGGGAGTAGTGTTCATCACCAGGTTGAGTTAACAGCCGCCCGGAAAAGCGTCAATGACGTGCGGGAGGCTCGGCCGCCCGCCGTGAGGGGGCATCAAAACCGCCTGACGTGATCCACAGCACGAACACTCGTCGACTGATGGAGTCACCATGTCTTCCGCGAAGAACAGACGCGTTGAGAGCAGCACCGCTGCAGCAGACGCCGTATTTCCGTCCCAACCGTGGGAAACCCACACCGTCCGATTCACCGCTCAGTGGGTGTCGTCGGTCGCCGTAATCGGTGCCTACGGTGAACTCGACGCGTCCAACGCCTATCAGCTCGCCAATTATGTACAGCGTTGCTCCGCTCATGCCAAGCGAGTGATCGTGGACTTGACTGGCCTGGAATTCTTTGGCACAGCAGGCTTTTCAGCGCTGCACACAATCAACGTCAGGTGCGCTGGCGCCGATGTGGAGTGGGCCGTCGTGCCCGGTCCCGCGGTTTCCAGGTTGCTGCGGATCTGCGATCCGGACAACACACTGCCGACCACGGATTCGTCGGCGGCTGGCCTGGCCACCGACGATGACGAGCCGCAGCGGTTACTCCAGCTGATCCCGCAGGCGCGCTAGGGATTTCGCGAGCAGCCGCGACACGTGCATCTGTGAGATGCCGACGCGCTCGGCGATCTGCGTCTGCGTCATCGACTCGAAGAACCTGAGCACCAACACCGTTCGCTCACGTTCGGGCAGCGCATCCAGCAACGGACGCAACGATTCACGGTTCTCGATTCGCTCCAGGCCGGTGTCGACATCGCCGAGCGTGTCGGCGATGGCGCGGGCGTCTTCATCACCACTGCCGCCGCCGCTGTCGATGGACAGCGTGTTGTACGAGCTGCCCGCCACCAGGCCTTCGATGACCTCGGTGCGGTCCATATCCAATTCTTCGGCCAACTCCGTGGCGGTGGGTGCGCGGCCCAGCCGCTGTGAAAGGTCGGCGGTAGCGGTGCCCAGCCGTAGATGGAGCTCCTTGAGCCGTCGGGGCACCTTGACCGACCAACTGTTGTCCCGGAAATGGCGCCGAACTTCGCCCATGATGGTCGGGACCGCGAACGAGACGAAATCCGACCCCGCTTCGACATCGAAGCGGACGACAGCATTGACCAGCCCGACCCGCGCAACCTGGACCAGGTCGTCGCGTGGTTCGCCCCGGCCCTCGAACCGCCGGGCGATGTGATCGGCCAGCGGCAGGCACCGTTCGACGATCTTGTCCCGCTGACGCTGGGATTCCGGTGAATCGGCCGTCAAACTGACCAGTTCACGGAACATGTCGGGAACGTCGGCGTATTCGTTGGGCCTCGAGCTCGAACCGCCGACAGCTCGCGGTGTCACCTGGCGGAGCCCGCCCGTCGCGTAGTCAGCGTGATGCCGAACACCCCGCCGGAGCCATCTTGGGCTCGCCCGTCGTGGAACGTCTGCACGTCATCAGCCAGCGAGGTCAGCACATGCCAGCTGAAGCTCCCGGGGGTCACCACCTCCGCGGTCTGGCAGGCCGCCGACGCCTGCACCACCAACTCGTCGTCGCGCGGATCGACCACCAGCACCAACGACGCGTCGTCGGCGGCAGACCGGATCAACCGGGTGCACACCTCATCCACCGCCAGTCGAAGGTCGGCGACTGCATCGAAGTCGAGGTCCTCAAAAGTGCCGACCGCGCCGACCAGAGTGCGCAGCACGGCAAGGTTCTCCAAGCGTGCGGCGACCCGAAGCTCAATGGCGCGGTCACTCCGTTGCTGGGTGTTGCCCGGCACATCGGTAGTGGTCATCTGCCCTCCCGGCATGGTTCGACTGAGACTACCCCCGCGTTGGAGCCGGTTAGTCATGGCCACCGCCGGGTATTCCAGCCGCCATGGACGAGGCTGAGACGACGGAAACTCCCCGCACGCGCCGACTTCGGCGCACTGCGCTGATTGCCGTTATCACGCTGGTCGTCTTGATTCTGGTCGCAGTGGGAATCTACGTCATCGCGTTTGTGATCCTGTCTCCGATGCTGGCGTAGCCGCGTTTTCGCATCGTTGCTGGATGCCGTCGAAGTCATCATTGTGCAGACTTGATACCCCTTCGCTGCGGCGAATAAAACCCAGGAGAATGTGATGGACGACCGCGACGACAAATCCGACGAAGTTCCCGTCGCCGACGCCGTCGAGCAGGACCAGGAAACCACATCCGTGCCGAGCGTGCTCGAGGGCGAAATCCCGCCGGTAGAGGCGAATACCTCCGACTGGCAAGAGCAGCACCAGGAAATCGTCGGCGGCGACGATGACGACCGCGAGGAGTACCGGTAGTAAGCCTTCGCCGGCCGCGCCGCGGGACTTAGGCTTATTGCCATGAGCGTCACTATCCGCCAAGTTCTGCTGCGAGCTGTTGTGCTGCTGGCCGCGTGGGCGATTGGACTGCTGGTGGCGGCGTGGGTGGTGCCGGGTGTTTCGGTGTCGGTGCCGGGGTTCATCGTCGCCATCGTGGTGTTCTCGATAGCGCAGGCGGTCCTGTCCTGGTGGATTTTGAGGTTGCCCCGCGCCTATGCGTCGCTGGTGCTGGGGGCCACCGGCCTGGCACTGACTGTGGTCGCATTGATCATTGCCGCGGCTGTGACACGCGGGCTCGATATCTCCGACACGACATCCTGGGTTGCCACCACCGTTGTGGTGTGGCTCGTGACCACGGTGGGGGCGATCATGGTGCCCGAGTTGCTCGCCCGCGACGAGGCCGGCTCGAACTGACTAGCATTGTGTTTGTCTCGTCCTACGACGGAAGGCGCGATGATGGGAGACAGGCATCACGATCCGAGCGATCACTTCCGTACCACCCAGCCCCACGCTGGTATGTCTATGAAGGACAACCTGTTCTGGCCCGGATTTATCCTGCTGGCCGTTGCGGTAGCCGGGATGATCAGCACTGCGGCAGCCGCCGCTTACCAGCATTACGAGTGGCTCGGCACAACAGTGCTCGTCGCCGTGCTCGGCACGGTGACCGGGGCGCTGTGGTTCGTCGTGGAGCGTCGCCGCGTGGTCCGCATCGACCAGCAGTGGCACGTTGCGCACCGCGACGGCCGACCGCACCAGCCCGCGACCTGAGCCAACAGCCCTCAGCCGGCCAACGCGGGGCCGACGATCGGCGGGACGCCCATCGTCAGAGTCAGGACCATCAGCACCAACAGGAACCATCCGGCGCCCTGCCATGCCCACCACGTTCGACGATCACGCCACACGCGGTACGTGCGCAAAAATGCCCAAAACCCACCGGCCAGCAGGATCGCCGGTGCGCCGAACGCCAGCAACGTGCGCTGCGGCGCGCCGCACGCCGCGGTGTCGACAGCCAGCGGACCGGTACAGGTGCTGACCCACAAGGCGGCGACGATGAAAAAACCCACCGCAGCGGCCCCCGCCAACACCGCGAATCGGACGGCCGACCCAATGTCGCCGTCATGCTGCTCGATATGGTCGCCACGTGACCGTTGGCGCGGTATCTGCATCCTGAACCTCGATCCTGCGTTCGGCTGCTCTAGATCCATCGTCCGATCGGTCGCATCAGTTACATCCGGTCGTAGTCAGCCATACCCGACTCCGTCGCGCTCACGCGCGGGAGCGGTTATACCCAGTGGTCGGAAGGGGTAAACGTCCCTGCCGACCGGCGCCGCACGCTACGACGCAACCGCACAGGAGACCGCCCCGATGACACTGCCCACCGCCGATGAATTGCGCACCCGAGTGCACCGCGCATTGGCCGCTATCGGCGCCTCGCCGACGCTTGACGAGCCGGGCGGGTCCGGCTTGCCGGCCAGCACTCCCATCACCGGCGAGGTACTGTTCACCGTCGCCCAGACCGACGATGTCGAAAGTGTGGTCGCGACTGCCGCCCGGGCGTTTCCGGCGTGGCGTGCCACCCCGCCGCCGGTGCGGGGCGCGTTGGTGGGGCGCCTCGGCGAGTTGCTCACCGCGCACAAGGAAGCACTCGCCGCCCTGGTGACCGTCGAGACCGGCAAGATCACCGCCGAGGCGCTGGGCGAGGTGCAGGAGATGATCGACGTCTGCCAGTTCGCCGTCGGGTTGTCGCGTCAGCTGTACGGCCGCACCATCGCTTCCGAACGGCCGGGCCATCGGCTGATGGAAACCTGGCATCCGCTCGGCGTGGTCGGTGTGATCACCGCGTTCAACTTCCCGGTTGCAGTGTGGGCCTGGAACACCGCGGTGGCGTTGGTGTGCGGCGACACCGTGGTGTGGAAACCGTCGGAACTGACCCCGTTGACCGCGCTGGCCTGCCAGGCGCTGGTTGAACGCGCAGCCGGCGATGTCGGGGCGCCACCTGAGGCCAGCCGCCTGGCCCTGGGTGGTCCTGAGGTCGGCGAGCAATTGGTCGACGACGAGCGCGTCGCGCTGCTGTCGGCGACCGGTTCGGTGCGGATGGGTCGGCGGGTCGGGCCACGGGTCGCGCAGCGGTTCGGCCGGGCGCTCCTGGAGTTGGGCGGCAACAACGCCGCGATCGTGACGCCGTCAGCCGACCTGGATTTGGCGCTGCGCGCCATCGTGTTCGCCGCCGCCGGTACGGCCGGGCAACGCTGCACCAGCCTGCGCCGGCTGATCGTCCACAGCTCGATCGCCGACGAGGTTTTTGAGCGGGTCGTCTCGGCCTACCGTCAGCTGTCGATCGGCGATCCGTCCGACAGTGCCACCCTGGTCGGACCCCTGATCCACGAAACCGCCTACCGCGACATGGTGGGCGCCCTGGACCAGGCGCGGGTCGACGGCGGCGAGGTGATCGGCGGTGAGCGCCACGATGTCGGACCGCCCGGTGCGTATTACGTTGCGCCCGCCGTCGTGCGGATGCCCTCGCCGACGGCGATCGTGGCGACCGAAACGTTCGCGCCGATTCTCTACACGCTGACCTATGATGATCTCGACGACGCCATCTCCTTGAACAATGCTGTCCCGCAAGGGCTTTCGTCATCAATTTTCACCACCGACATGCGCGAAGCAGAGCGCTTCATCGACGGGTCGGACTGCGGCATCACCAACGTCAACATCGGCACGTCCGGCGCAGAGATCGGCGGCGCATTCGGCGGCGAGAAGCACACCGGCGGCGGACGTGAGTCCGGGTCGGACGCATGGAAGGCCTACATGCGCCGGGCCACCAACACCATCAACTACTCCGACCAATTGCCGCTTGCGCAGGGCGTGCACTTCGGCTGAGGGCCGGTGAGCTCAAGCGGATACCGAATCCGTCTCTCGATCCCAGACCCGGTGCTTGGCCAGCGCGGCGGCGAAGGCGTCGAAGAAATCGTCGGCCAGGTCGCCTGCGGCGGCTGTCGTCGTCAGCACGCCTTGGGCGTCGACCACATCCGTACTCTCAGCGGTCTGCTCGGATATGCCGGCTTTCGGCAGCAACTTCACGCCCGCCCCGAACGCCGCCACCGGCTTGAGGTGCTTGTAGGC
This sequence comes from Mycobacterium sp. NGS62, assembly GCF_059812285.1. Taxonomy (NCBI): domain Bacteria; kingdom Bacillati; phylum Actinomycetota; class Actinomycetes; order Mycobacteriales; family Mycobacteriaceae; genus Mycobacterium; species Mycobacterium sp. NGS62. The sequence continues at coordinate 45,086 of NZ_JCALCK010000014.1, forward strand.
CTCGGTCACGAAGTGCAGCGCATACCCGTCGCCGGACAGCGTTTCGATGGCATCGGGTCCGCACGGCACCACCACCGCGTCATACAGCACCGAAGCCACGCTGTTGATGGCGCGGTCCACCGCGAGCTCGCCGCCGGAGCCACCGGACAGCGTCCCTCCCCCGATCGGTGCCAGCACCTCGGCGATCGCGCCACGCTGCCGCATCGCCTCGATGAACGCTTCGGTGCCTTGCACGTCGACACCATCGGCGGCCAGGATGGCGATCTTGCGGCTTTCGATGGTATCGGTGGCGGTGTTGAGCTGGGACAGCGCCGGCGAAGCCGGCATCTTGTCGTCGACGGGTTGCTCGTCAGGCACGGGCAGGCCCAATTGGCCGGCCACCGCAGCGGCCAGGTCGTGGTCGACCAGGTTCAGCTGATCGACGACCCGCGACCGGATTTCGATGGTTTCGCAATGGCCGAGTTCGAAAGCGTATGCGGCGACGATGTGTTTGGCTTCCGGCGCCGACATGCTCTTCCAGAACATCCGCGCCTGACTGTAGTGGTCCTGGAAACTCTCGGCCCGTTGACGAATCTTGTGACCGTCGACTTTTTCGGTGTAGTGCCGGAACACGCCCTCGTCGGCCATCGCGGGGCAGCCGCCACCCAGTGAATTCTTGTAGTAACTGGATTTGCCTTTCGGGATGGCGGTTTGGCCGTAGCCGTCGTGTTGGTTGTTGCGGACGTCAGCCACCGGCCGGTTGACCGGCAACTGCGCGAAGTTGGGTCCGCCCAACCGGATCAGCTGGGTGTCCAGGTAGGAGAAATTGCGGAACTGCAGCAGCGGATCGTTGGTGAAGTCGATGCCGGGCACCACGTTGGCGGTGCAGAACGCGACCTGCTCGGTTTCTGCGAAGAAGTTGTCCGGGTTGCGGTTGAGCACCATCTTGCCCACCGGCCGAACCGGAACTTGTTCCTCCGGAATGATTTTCGTCGCGTCCAGCAGATCGAACTCGAAGTTGAACTCGTCGCTTTCACCGATCAGCTGCACACCGAGCTCGTACTCGGGATACTGACCGGCCTCGATGGCGTCCCACAGGTCGCGCCGGTTGAAGTCGGGGTCTTTGCCGGCGACCTTTTGGCATTCGTCCCATACCAGCGAATGCACGCCGAGCTTCGGCTTCCAGTGGAACTTCACGAATGTGCCCTCGCCCTTGGCGTTGACGAACCGGAACGTGTGCACGCCGAAGCCCTGCATCATTCGATAACTGCGCGGCAGCGACCGATCCGACATCAACCACATGATGGTGTGCAGCGTTTCGGGCTGCAGCGACACGAAGTCCCAGAGCGTGTCGTGGGCGGATTGGGCCTGCGGAATCTCGTTGTGCGGTTCGGGTTTGACCGCGTGCACAAAATCGGGGAACTTGATTCCGTCCTGGATGAAGAACACCGGGAAGTTGTTGCCGACCAGGTCGTAATTGCCTTGGTCGGTGTAGAACTTGGTGGCGAACCCGCGCACGTCGCGCACGGTGTCGGCAGAACCGCGAAAGCCGGCGACCGTGGAGAACCGCACAAACACCGGCGTTTGCTTGCCAGGTGTGGTCAGGAACTTCGCGACGGTGTATTCGGCAAGTGCGTCGTCATAGGGCTCGAAGTAGCCGTAGGCGCCGCTGCCCCGGGCATGGACGACGCGCTCCGGGATGCGCTCGTGGTCGAAGTGGGTCACCTTCTCCCGGGCGTGGAAGTCCTCCAGGAGCGTGGGACCGCGTGCACCGGCACTGAGCGCATCGTCGGTGTGATCGACCCGGACTCCTTGCTGAGTGGTTAAGTACCCGGTGCTGCGGTCGACTCGGTATTGGTCAAGCTGCTGTTGCTTTTCATTTTCGTTGTCTGCCATCGCGTCCCTCCGGGATAGGAATTCGCACGCTGGGTACCCATACCGGATTTAGACAAACGCTCGACAGGCGCGCGCCGCCTCGGCGTCAGTTCGCCCGCGGCAACTGGCCTGGCTTGTATCCGAACACCGCCGAGGTCGGCCCGATCAGATGGCGCGCCTTGACGTCGACCAAGCCGTGGGCCCGAAACATCTCGACACACTCTGCAACCGAAGATTCGTAGCCCTCGCGAGTCTCGAGCATGACATTGAGGCTCGACAGCAGACTGGCGTAGTTGTGACGGTGGCCGGGGTCGACCATGGCGTCATAGACGATCACGGCACCGCCCGGCGGAATCGCGGCATACGCCTTGTCGATCAATTCCCGCCGGGTGGTCTGGTTGTAGCCGTGGAACACATGGCCGAAGGAAACGACATCGGCGGGTGGTAGGGGATCCTCGAGGCAATCGCCGGCGATGAAGCGGACCCGGTCCTTGAGCCCGAACGACGCGACATACTCCTCGAAGACCGGCTGCACTGCGGCGAAGTCGAAACCGGCGCCGCGTAGGTGCCGGTGCGTGAGCGCGACCCGTACCGGAAGTGCACCCTGGGCTGAGCCGACGTCGAGGAACGTCCGAAAACGCTTCCAGGGGAATCGGACAGCCAGCAGGGTGGCCTCGACGGTCGAAACGCCCGTCATCCCGGTCAGGAATTCCCGCATCGCCTCAGGATCCCGGTAGAGCGTGGAAAAGAACTTGTCTTCGCCCTGGCCTTCCTCGGCGGCGGGACGGCCCGTCCGCAGCAGATCCGGAAGGCCGCACCACAGCCCGTAGAGGCGTTTGCTGGACAACTCCATCAGTCCGGCGGCATAGCTCGGCTTGGCTCTATCCAGAAAAATGGCGCTGCGCGCCGAGTTCGAATACCGCCCCGACCGGTCGCGGCGCAGCAGCCCGAGGGCAACCAGCGCATCCAGTGCGTCGCCGGCGGCCCGGGGGTGCCAGCCGAAGGCTTCGATCAGCTCCCCTCTCGTCCGCGGCCCCTCGGCCAATTCGGTGAATACACCGCATTCGACGGCGGTCAGGACGAGGCGGGAGGACCAGAACGCCATCCCCGTCTCCACGATCTGCTGCGGGCCGGCGATGCGCTGAACCACCCGGCCCACTAGCGGGCTCTGGAAAACTCGCATGATCAGCCGCTCCCGCCGAATGTCGCGCGCCCGGTAGCTGATCAATGGAGCGGCGGCTTTCTGCAATCCCTTATCGCGGCGTGCCATTGGCTAACTTTTACCATTCGCCGGTGCCGACCGGCACAGGTGGTCGAAAATTTGCCCGCATCCGGTTTATTGGACGTTTCGGCTGAATATGATGGCAGCAAACGCCGCAATGGGATGTGCAAGTAGCATCGCGGTATGCCAGCAACCAGACGGCGGTTATCTCCCGAGAGTCGGCGCGCTGAGTTGCTAGCCCTCGGAGCGGAGGTCTTCGGCCAGCGACCCTACGACGACGTCCGCATCGACGAGATTGCGGAGCGGGCCGGTGTTTCGCGAGCGCTGATGTACCACTATTTCCCGGATAAGCGAGCGTTTTTCGCCGCAGTGGTCAAAGACGAAGCCGACCGGCTGTTCGACGCCACCCACAACCTTCCCGACTTGGGCTTGACGCTCTTCGACGAGGTTCGGGCGGGCGTGCTCGCGTACATGTACTACCACGAACAGCATCCGCATTCCTCCTGGGCGGCGTATGTCGGCCTGGGCCGCACCGATCCCGTGCTGCTGGGCATCGACGACGAGACCAAGAATCGCCTGATGATGCACATCATGTCGCGCATCTGCGATATCGAGGGGCCCGGAAGCCAACTCGAGCCCGATGTCGAGAAGGACGTGCACGTGATCGTGCACGGCTGGATAGCGTTCACCTTCGAGCTGGGCCGACAGCGGATCATGAACCCTTCGATCGAAGCGAGTCGACTCGCCGACGCGTGCGCGCACACGCTGCTCGACGCGGTCGCCCGGGTTCCCGGCATCCCACCCGAGCTGGTCGAAGCGGTGGGTCCGGACAAACGCTCATGACCTTGTCGTAGCCCCTTGGCACTATGGCTGAGTGAGCACCACACCGGCCGATCCACTCGCGCGGTTCAGCCCGGTCACCCGGGACTGGTTCGCCGGTACCTTCGCTGCGCCGACACCCGCCCAGGCCGACGCCTGGGCCGCGATCGCCGACGGCCATAACACCCTGGTCATCGCACCGACCGGGTCCGGCAAGACGCTGGCGGCATTCCTGTGGGCGATCGACAGCTTGGCCGCTTTGGCCGAGCGGCCGGCCGGCACCCGGGTTCTGTACGTGTCGCCGCTGAAAGCCCTGGCTGTCGACGTCGAGCGCAACCTGCGCACGCCGCTCACCGGCATGGCCAGAGTCGCCGAGCGGCGTGGTCTGCCCACCCCTGAGATCGGCGTGGGGGTGCGGTCGGGTGATACCCCGCCCGCCCGCCGTCGCCAACTCGTCAGCACACCGCCCGAGGTGCTGATCACCACGCCGGAGTCGCTGTTTTTGATGCTGACCTCGGCGGCCCGGCAGACGCTGACCGGCGTGCAGACCGTGATCGTCGACGAGGTGCATGCCATCGCCGGCACAAAACGCGGTGCGCATCTGGCGTTGTCGCTGGAACGCCTCGATGAGCTGTTGCCCCGGCCGGCGCAGCGCATCGGGCTGTCGGCCACCGTTCGCCCGCCCGAGGAGGTCGCGCGGTTTTTGTCGGGCGCAGCCCCGACGACAATCGTGGCGCCGGCCGCGGCCAAGACGTTTGACCTGACGGTGCAGGTACCTGTGCCCGACATGGCCGACTTGGCGAACAACACCATCTGGCCCGATGTCGAGGCCCGGTTGGTGGACCTGATCGAAGCGCACAACTCGACGATCGTGTTCGCCAACTCGCGGCGGTTGGCTGAACGGCTCACCGCGCGGCTCAACGAGATTCACGCCGAGCGCTCCGGCGTCGGCTTGCCGGCGGAGGCCAACCCGCAGGTGGCCGGCGGTGCTCCCGCTCAGCTGCTGGGCAGCGGTCAGACGTACGGCGCCGAGCTGGTGCTGGCCCGCGCCCATCACGGGTCGGTGAGCAAGGAGCAGCGTGCCGTCGTCGAAGAAGACCTCAAAAGCGGACGGCTCAAGGCGGTGGTGGCGACCTCCAGCCTGGAACTCGGCATCGACATGGGCGCGGTGGATCTGGTGATTCAGGTCGAGGCGCCGCCGTCGGTGGCCAGCGGTCTGCAACGCATCGGCCGGGCCGGGCACCAGGTCGGCGAGACCTCTCGGGGGGTGCTGTTTCCCAAACATCGCACCGACCTGATCGGCTGCGCGGTGACGGTGCAGCGCATGCTCACCGGGCAGATCGAGACGATGCGGGTGCCCGCCAATCCGCTGGACATCCTCGCCCAGCACACGGTGGCCGCCGCCGCGCTGGAGCCGGTTGACGCCGACCGCTGGTTCGACACGGTCCGGCGCAGCGCGCCGTTCGCGACGTTGCCGCGCAGCGCCTTTGAGGCCACGCTGGATTTGCTGTCCGGCAAGTACCCGTCCACCGAATTCGCCGAGCTGCGGCCACGGCTGGTCTACGACCGGGACAACGGTACGTTGACCTCCCGCCCGGGCGCCCAGCGACTGGCGGTCACCTCAGGCGGGTCCATCCCCGACCGTGGACTGTTCGCGGTGTACCTGGCCACCGAAACGCCTTCCCGGGTCGGCGAACTCGACGAAGAGATGGTCTATGAGTCCCGGCCCGGCGACGTCATCGCCCTTGGTGCGACCAGCTGGCGGATCACCGAGATCACCCACGACCGGGTGCTGGTGATTCCGGCGCCGGGGCAGCCGGCCCGGCTACCGTTCTGGCGGGGCGACGACGTCGGGCGACCGGCCGAGCTGGGCGCCGCACTCGGTGCGTTCACCGGCGAGCTGGCCGGCCTGGACGGCAGTGCGTTCGAGAAGCGTTGCGCGGACTTGGGTTTCAACGACTACGCAACCGACAACCTGCGGCGGCTACTCGAAGACCAGCGTGCCGCTACGGCGGTGGTGCCCACCGATGCCACGCTGTTGGTCGAACGGTTCCGCGACGAACTCGGTGACTGGCGGGTGATCCTGCACTCGCCCTATGGACTGCGGGTGCACGGTCCGCTGGCGCTGGCGGTGAGCCGCCGGCTGCGCGAGCGCTACGGCATCGACGAGAAGCCCACTGCCTCTGACGACGGGATCGTGGTACGGCTGCCGGACGCGGATACCGCGGACAACCCACCGGGAGCCGAGTTGTTCGTCTTCGACGCCGACGAGATCGATCCGATCGTCACCGCCGAGGTGGGCGGATCGGCGTTGTTCGCGTCGCGCTTCCGGGAGTGCGCGGCCCGCGCCCTGCTGCTGCCCCGCCGCCATCCGGGCCGCCGCTCGCCGCTGTGGCATCAGCGCCAGCGCGCGGCTCAACTGCTCGACGTGGCCCGCAAATACCCCGACTTCCCGATCGTGTTGGAGACGGTGCGCGAATGCCTGCAAGACGTCTATGACGTCCCCACGCTGACCGCACTGATGGCCCAGATCGCCCAGCGTCGGGTGCGGGTCTTGGAGGCCGAGACCGCGACACCGTCGCCGTTCGCGGCGCCGCTGCTGTTCGGCTATGTCGGAGCCTTCATGTACGAGGGTGACAGCCCGCTGGCGGAACGCCGCGCCGCCGCGCTGTCGTTGGATGCCACCCTGCTGGCCGAGCTACTCGGCCGTGTCGAGCTACGCGAGCTGCTCGATCCGAACGTCGTCGCCGCCACCGGCCGGCAGTTGCAGCACCTGGCGGATGACCAGGCGGCCCGCGATGCCGAGGCGGTCGCCGACCTGCTGCGGCTGCTGGGCCCACTGACCGAAGACGAAGTCAGCGCCCGCGCCGGCGGCGCCGACGTGGGCGGCTGGCTGGAAGGCCTGCGCGCCGCCAAACGGGCGCTGCCGGTGTCATTTGCCGGGTGCGATTGGTGGGTAGCCATCGAGGACATCGGCCGGCTGCGCGACGGGGTCGGGGTGGCCGTGCCGGTCGGAGTGCCGGCCAGTTTCACCGAAGCCGTCGCCGACCCGCTGAGTGAACTACTGGGGCGGTATGCCCGCACGCGCGGCCCGTTCACCACTGCCGAGGCCGCCGCTCGGTTTGGCCTGGGTCTGCGGGTGGCGGGCGATGTTTTGGGTCGGTTAGCCGTCGACGGCCGGTTGGTGCGCGGCGAGTTCACGACCGATACCTCCAGCGACCAGTGGTGCGACGTCGAGGTGCTGCGGATTCTGCGTCGACGCTCGTTGGCGGCGCTGCGCGCACAAGTCGAACCGGTCAGCACCACCGCCTACGCCCGCTTCCTGCGGGGCTGGCATCAGGTGGGGTCGTCGACCAACAGCGGCGCGGACGGCCTGGCCGCTGTGATCGACCAGCTCGCCGGCGTGCCGTTGCCCGCCTCGGCAATCGAGCCGCTGGTGCTGACGCCGCGGGTGCGCGACTATTCACCGGCCATGCTCGACGAACTGCTGGCTTCGGGAGAAGTCATCTGGTCGGGCGCAGGCTCGATCTCTGGTTCCGACGGCTGGATCATCTTCCACGCCGCCGACGCCGCGCCGTTGACGCTGCCCGCCGGCACCGACATCGAGTTCACCGACGCCCACCGCGCGGTGCTGGAAACGCTGGCCGGCGGCGGCGCATTCTTCTTCCGACAGCTCAGTGACGGGATCGCCGACGGCGAACTCAAAGCCGCGCTGTGGGAACTGATTTGGGCCGGCTGGGTCACCGGCGACACTTTCGCGCCGGTGCGCGCCGTGCTCGGCGGCGGCCCGGGCGCCCGCAAACGTTCCGCGCCGGCGCACCGCAACCGCCGCCCACCGCGGCTGAGCCGCTACAGCGTCGCGCACGCCCAGACGCGCGCCACCGACGCAACGGTGGCCGGTCGCTGGTCGGCGCTGCCGGCGCCGGAGCCGGACTCGACACTGCGGGCCCACTATCAGGCCGAACTGCTGTTGAACCGCCACGGTGTGCTGACCCGCGGCGCAGTGGCCGCAGAGGCCGTGCCCGGCGGGTTCGCCACGCTCTACAAGGTGCTGACGGCGTTCGAAGATGCCGGCCGCTGCCAGCGCGGCTATTTTGTCGAGTCGCTGGGCGGCGCCCAGTTCGCCGTCGCGTCCACGGTCGACCGGCTGCGCAGCTATCTCGATGGCGTCGACCCGGAACGCCCCGAGTACCGGGCGGTGGTACTGGCCGCCGCCGACCCGGCCAACCCGTACGGCGCCGCGCTGCCGTGGCCGCCGAGCGACGGCACGGCACGGCCCGGCCGCAAAGCAGGCGCGCTCGTCGTGCTGGTGGACGGCGCGCTGGCCTGGTTTTTGGAGCGCGGCGGCCGGTCACTACTCAGTTTCACCGAGGACCCCGAGGCCGGCCGCGCGGCAGCCGCCGCCGTCGCTGATGTGGTCGGCATGCGGCGTATCGACTCACTCCTGGTTGAGCGGGTCAATGGCGTGCCGGTGCTGGAGCTGCGCGATTCGCCGGTCCACGCGGCTCTTACCGATGCCGGGTTCACCCGCACCCCACGCGGGTTGCGGCTGCGGACATGAGCCACCATGCCTGAAGGCGACACCGTCTGGCACACGGCCGCCACGCTGCGCCAGGCGTTGGCCGGAAAGACCTTGACGCGTTGCGACATCCGAGTCCCGCGGTTTGCCACCGTCGACCTGACCGGGCACACCGTCGACGAGGTGCTCAGTCGGGGCAAGCATTTATTCATCCGGGCCGGGTCCGCCAGTATCCATTCGCACCTGAAGATGGACGGCAGCTGGCGGGTCACCAACAGTCCGCCCGACCATCGGGTGCGGATCATTCTGGAAGCCGGTGATGTTCGGGTAGCGGGAATCGACCTCGGCGTGTTGGAGGTCCTCGACCGGGCGCACGACCAAGACGCGGTGGCACATCTGGGACCGGATCTGCTGGGTGAAGACTGGGATCCGCAGCTCGCGACCGCCAACCTGACGGCCGATCCGCAGCGGCTCCTGGCCGAGGCGCTGCTCGACCAGCGGGTGATGGCCGGGATCGGCAACGTCTACTGCAACGAACTGTGCTTTGTTAGCGGCCTTCGGCCGACGGCACCGGTCACCGCACTCGCCGATCCACGGCGTCTGGTCGCGCGAGCTCGGGACATGTTGTGGGTCAACCGCTCCCGTTGGTCGCGCTGCACGACCGGTGACACCCGTCGCGGCCGTCAGCTGTGGGTATACGGACGCGCCGGGCAGCAGTGCCGTCGCTGCGGCACCGCGATCGCCTCGGACGACACCGGCGACCGGGTCGCGTTCTGGTGCCCGTCCTGCCAGCGCTAGCCAAGGAAAGCCGCCTAAAGACCACGACGTCCGGTAACGAATGTTTGCCGGATCCCGCTGATCGGGTCGTCGAACTCCAGGGTATGAGCCAACAACTGCAACGGCGCACTGAAATCATCAGGGGCGATGTCAATGACCTCGGGGTACAACGGATCACCGTGAATAGGCAGGCCGACCGACGCCATGTGCACGCGCAGCTGATGGGTTCGTCCGGTCCGCGGCGTGAGCCGGTACAACCCGTCGGGGGCAAGCAACTCGACCAGCGTCTCGGCGTTGGGTTCGCCGGGCTCCTCGACGGCTTGTAAACAGCCTCGTCGCTTGATGATTCGGCTGCGGATCACCTGGGGCGACGTGGCATCCGGGTCCACGTCCGCGCGCGCCAGATACGTCTTGCGGACCGCTCCGCGAGCGAACATCGTCTGGTAGACACCGCGCACTTCACGGCGGGTGGTGAACAACAACACCCCGGCGGTCAACCGGTCCAGGCGGTGCGCCGGGCTCAGCTCCGGCAGACCCAGCTCGCGACGTAACCGTACTAATGCGGTCTGCGCGACGTGGCGACCGCGCGGCATGGTGGCCAGAAAGTGCGGCTTGTCGACGACGACGATGTCGTCGTCCCGATAGATCACCGGGATCTCAAAGGGCACGGCAACCTCCACCGGCAGCTCGCGGTAGAGGTAGACGCTGGCACCTGTTGGCAGCACGGTCGTGTCGTCAACCGGATTCCCGTCGGCGTCGACGACTTCGCGGGGCCGCCCGCCGAACCGGGCGTTGAGCTCGGCCAGCACCGGTCCGCCGCGCAACCGCACCCGCGCCGGCCCCAATCCGTCGCGGACCGGCAACGGCGCCGGTCTCACGTTAACGGCACCGGCTCGAAATTTCGGCGCGGGCCTCGGGAGCGCTGGCGCGCAACGCATCCGCAGACTCGTCGTCGGGCTGGGTCTGTGACAGTATTTCGGCTTCCACCCGCGCGGTGTAGGTCTGCACCTCGCGGTCGATGTCCGCGGCGCTCCAGCCCAGTACCGGCGCGACGACCTCAGCCACCTCGCGTGCGCAATCGACGCCGCGGTGTGGATACTCGATCGAAATCCGCATCCGGCGGGCCAAGATGTCCTCCAGATGCAGCGCGCCCTCGGCGGCTGCCGCGTAGGCCGCCTCCACTTTCAGATAGACCGGTGCCTGCGCGATCGGGTCCAACAGGTCGGGACGGTCATCGGCCATCGCCAACACCTCGCCGATCAGCGACCCGTAGCGGTCCAGCAGATGACGCACCCGATACGGGTGAAGCCCGCGCAGCGCGCCGACGTGCTCGGTCTGGTTGATCAGCGCGAAGTAGCCGTCGGCGCCCAGCAGTCGCACCTTCTCGGTGATCGACGGCGCGACGCGGGCCGGAATATATTGCGCCGCCGCGTCAATCGCATCGGCTGCCATCACCCGGTAGGTGGTGTACTTGCCGCCGGCGATGGCGACCAGGCCGGGCGCGGGCACCGCCACCGCGTGCTCGCGGGACAGCTTCGAGGTGTCGTCGCTCTCACCGGCCAGCAGCGGCCGCAATCCCGCGTACACCCCGTCGATGTCGGTGTGGGTCAACGGGGTCGCCAGCACGGTGTTGACGGTGCCCAGGATGTAGTCGATATCGGCCTTGGTGGCCGCCGGGTGGGCCAGGTCGAGGTTCCAGTCGGTGTCGGTGGTGCCGATGATCCAGTGGCTGCCCCACGGGATGACGAACATCACCGACTTCTCGGTGCGCAGAATGATCGCGACGTCGCTGACGACGCGGTCACGCGGCACCACGATGTGCACGCCCTTGGAAGCACGCACCTGAAACCGGCCGCGCTGCTTGGACAATGCTTGGATCTCGTCAGTCCACACCCCGGTCGCGTTGACCACGACATGACCGTGTACGTCGGTGACCGCGCCATCCTCGGAGTCGCGGACCTGCACCCCGGTCACCCGGTCGCCTTCTCGCAGCAACGACACGACCTGGCTCGAGGACCGCACCACCGCGCCGTAATGCGCGGCGGTGCGCGCCACGGTCATGGTGTGCCGGGCGTCGTCGACGACGGTGTCGTAGTACCGGATGCCGCCGATCAGCGAACTGCGCTTCAGCCCCGGACACAACCGAAGCGCACCCGCCCGGGTCAAATGCTTCTGCGCCGGAACCGATTTCGCACCACCGAGTTGGTCGTAGAGGAAGATGCCGGCGGCCACATACGGGCGTTCCCACCACCGCTTGGTCAGGGGGAACAGGAATGGCAGCGGCTTGACCAGATGCGGAGCCAGCGTGGTCAGCGACAATTCCCGCTCATAGAGCGCCTCGCGGACCAGCCCGAATTCCAGTTGCTCGAGGTAGCGCAAACCACCGTGGAACATCTTCGACGACCGGCTGGAGGTTCCGGAGGCAAAGTCACGCGCCTCGACCATCGCCACTTTCAGTCCGCGGGTGGCGGCATCCAGCGCGCATCCCGCGCCGACCACGCCGCCGCCGATCACCACCACGTCGAACTGTTCGGCACCCAGCCGCTCCCAGGCAGCCGCACGTTGTTCGGGTCCCAAGGCGGAGGCCGGCCAGTACTGCCCGTTGCCCGGTCCGCGGATCGGGTCGCTCACGACACAGAACTCCTGTCGGTTACTCGTCGGTAGACGCTGGCCTAAGGCTACCGGGAGTCAATCCAGATCATCGTGAGCCATCAGCCGCCGCGCAGCCTCGGTGATGGAGCCCGACAGCGACGGATAGACGACCAGCGTCCGGGCCAACTGGTTGACCGTGATGCGGTTCTGTACGGCCACCGCGATCGGCAGGATCAGCTCCGAGGCGATCGGAGCGACAACCACGCCGCCGATCACCACGCCGGTGGCCTGGCGGCAGAACAGTTTGACGAAGCCGTGGCGCAGTCCGGACATCTTGGCCCGGGCGTTGGTCTTCAACGGCAACATGATGGTGCGGGCCAGCACGGACCCGTCGTCGATGGCCGATTGCGGGACACCGACCGCCGCGATCTCGGGCCGGGTGAACACCGCCGCCGCGACCGTGCGCAACCGGATCGGGCTGACCGCCTCCCCCAGCGCGTGCCACATGGCGATCCGGCCCTGCATCGCGGCCACCGACGCCAGTGGCAGTAAACCGGTGCAGTCCCCGGCGGCGTAGATGCCGGGCACTGAGGTCCGCGAGACCCGGTCGACGGTCAGGTAGTTGCCGCGGCCCAGCTCGATGCCGACCCGGTCCAGGCCCAGGCCGGCGGTGTTGGGTGTCGACCCGATCGTCATCAGGGCGTGACTGCCCTCGACGGTGCGGCCGTCGGTCAGCTTCACCACGACCCCGTCGTCGGTGCGGGTCACCGAGTCAGCGCGCGCGTTCTTGACCAGCTTGACGCCGCGTTCGGCGAACGATTCCTCGAGCACTCGCGCGGCATCGGCGTCCTCGTAGGGCAGCACCCGATCCCGGCTGGCCACCACCGTCATCTCGACGCCCAATTCGGTGTAGGCGTTGACGAACTCGGCACCGGTGACCCCGGAGCCCACGACGATGAGGTGGTCGGGCAGCGACTCCAGGTCATAGAGCTGACGCCAGGTCAGGATGCGCTGGCCGTCGGGCTGGGCCGACGGCAGGATGCGCGGGCTGGCACCGGTGGCGATCAGCACGAAGTCGGCGACGAGTTCGCTGGTGCCGCCGTCGTGAGTCGTCACCTTGACGCAGTGCCGGGCCAAGCCGGGCGCGGTGTCGACCAGCTCACCGCGCCCGGGGATCACCTCGACGCCCGCGCTGACCAACTGCGCGGTGATGTCGGCGGACTGGGCAGCGGCCAGCGTCTTGACCCGCTGGTGAATTTCGGCGAGCGAGATCTTGGCGTCCTCGATGTCGATGTCGAAGCCGAGGTCGGGGGCGCGACGCAATTCGGTGCGCACGCCGGTGGACGCGATCAACGTCTTGGACGGCACCACGTCGGCCAGCACGGCAGCGCCGCCGATGCCGTCGGAGTCAACGACGATGACCTCGGCATCGCGTGCAGCGGCCACCAGCGCCGCCTCGTAGCCGGCCGGCCCACCGCCGATGATCACGATGCGGGTCGCCACAGCCCCTAACCTAGCCAAGTTGTCGGATGACCGCCGAGTGAGCGGGCGGCGTCTAAGCTTTGTCCACGTGCCGCTCTACGCCGCCTACGGGTCGAATATGCATCCTGAGCAGATGCAGCAGCGGGCACCGCACTCGCCGATGGCCGGAACCGGCTGGCTGCATGGTTGGCGGCTGACCTTCGGTGGCGAGGACATCGGCTGGGAAGGCGCGCTGGCGACCATCGTCGAAGACGCGGCCTCGAAGGTGTTCGTCGTGCTCTACGACGTGACGGCCTCGGATGAGATGGACCTGGACCGCTGGGAAGGCTCCGAGCTGGGCATCCACAAGAAGATCCGCTGTCGGGTGGAGCGCTTGTCGTCGGACACCACAACCGATCCGGTGCTTGCCTGGTTGTACGTGGTGGATGCCTGGGAAGGCGGCCTGCCGTCGGCCCACTACCTGGGCGTGATGGCCGATGCGGCTGAAATAGCCGGTGCTCCAGAGGAATACGTCCACAATCTGCGCACCCGCCCGGCACGCAACATCGGCCCGGGCACGTAACTATTCTGGCTTCTCACCCTTCTCCGCGAGCGTGCATGTTTGTACGCCGATATGCCGTTTCCGACGGCATTTTGTGCACCTTCGTGACGGCATCACGCCGCTTTCCGACGCTCCAATTGCGAGTCGATACGGCGGACAAGCTCCCACGGTCGATACCTGACATCCTCGGCGACGATAGTGATGATTACCCAACCCAATTCTTGCAGCGCCGCGGATCGCCGGCGGTCCCTGAAGAAGGCGTCGGGGCCGCTGTGCCAGTCGACGCCGTCATACTCGGCTGCGACCCGATACTCCGGCCAGGCGAAGTCCACCCGCCACTCCTTGCCGTTCGCATCGACGATCTTGTGTTGCAGCACCGGCTTCGGTAAACCTCCGTCGATCATGACCAGCCGCGCCTCGCTCTCCATTGGCGACTCCGCCTCCGGTGCGGCCAGTGGGAGCAGCTCACGGACTGCGACGATGCCGCGGCGACCGGCCTGCCGGCTGATAGCCCGTTCCAAACCGGCACGGGTGCACGCGCCACTGCGCAGCGCTGCGTCCAGCGTCGCCAATGCTCGCGGCCGACGCAGTCCACGGGCTACCTCGATCGCGGTCCAATCCGGAGCGGTGGCCGGTCGGTCAACGATCAGAGTCAGCGGGGCGCCCTCGCGCCGATGCACGATCAGACCGTCCGCGGACCGCAGTTGTTGACCGAGTGGATTGAGCACATGCAAATCCGGGGTCTCCTCGGTATCGAAGCCGTACGCCGCGGCCGCGGTGCTCAGACAAACGGCGACGGTCGTGCCAGCTGCGAGGTCGAGACCACGCAACTGCAACCGACGGTTGACTTGACCACGGCCATAGATGCGGTACCAAATCTTTTGCAGCCCACCATGCTTCAGTTCCGACTCGAGGCCGCGGCGGGTTAGGAACGTCAGTGCCTGAGCGGACGTGACAACCCCGCCTTGCTCGTCGAGCAACCGGTTCAGCTCTTCATTCATGCTAGTGATCGTCAGGGCATCGGCTCGGGCCGTGTAGTCAGCTGTGCACAATGACGCCGAGGGTGCGTCCTTGTACAGCATTTGCGGCGTGTCGGCGTACAAACACGCACGCTCGCGGTGGACTAAAGAGCAGCCTGCTCGACGATGTTCACCAGCACCCGCACGCCGATCGCCAGGGCGCGCTCGTCGAGATCGAAGGTCGGCTGATGCAGATCCAACTGCGGCCCCTGGCCCGACCACACGCCGAGTCGCGCCATCGCGCCGGGGATTTCCTCCAGATACCAGGAGAAATCCTCGCCACCGCCCGACTGCCGGGTATCGGCCAGCACATCGGGGCCCACGGCCTCGATGGCATGCGCCAGGATCCGCGTCGAGACCTCCTCGTTGACCACCGGCGGCACGCCGCGGTGATATTGCAGCGTGTGCTCGATCCCCAGCGGTGCCAGCAGCGCGGAGACGGCTTCGCGGATGATCCCCTCCAGGCTCTGCCAGGTCTCCCGGCTGGCGGTGCGGACAGTCCCGGCCAGCACGCCGGTCTGCGGGATCGCGTTGGCGGCCACCCCGGCGTTGACTGCGCCCCACACCAGCACCGTGCTTTTGCGCGGGTCGATGCGGCGCGACAGCACACCGGGCACTCCGGTGATCAAGGTGCCGATCCCGTAGACCAGGTCGGCGGTCAGATGCGGGCGTGACGTGTGCCCGCCCGGTGAGTACAACGAGATCTCGAGCCGGTCGGCCGCCGAGGTGATCGGGCCGGGTTTCACGGCGACCCGGCCGACCGCAAGTCGCGGATCACAGTGCAACGCGAAGATCCGGGTGACTCCGGACAGCGCCCCCGCCGCGATCGCGTCGATCGCCCCGCCGGGCATCAGCTCTTCGGCGGCCTGAAAGATCAGCCGCACCCCGACCGGCAGTTCGGGCACCGAAGCCAATGCTTGTGCGGTGCCGAGCAGGATCGCGGTGTGCCCGTCGTGTCCACAGGCGTGCGCGACGTTGGGCATCGTCGACTCGTAGGGGGCGCCGGTCCGCTCGGCCATCGGCAACGCGTCCATGTCGGCGCGCAACGCGATCCGCGGTTCGTTCTCCGGGCCGAAATCGCAGGTCAGACCGGTGCCACCGGGAAGCACCTTGGGGTTGAGGCCGACGTCGGCCAGCCGCTCGGCGACAAACTGGGTGGTGGCGTATTCCTGCCGGCCCAATTCCGGGTAGCGGTGGATGTGACGCCGCCAGTCGATCAGGTCGTCGTAGTGGGCGGCCAGCCAGGATTCGGCACTGTCGACGAGGCTCATGTCGCCGCCGGACGAAACACGATGTGCGCGAACGCCGATTCTGGTTCAGGGTGGATTGCCTCGAACGGCTCAACCCGGTCAGTGCCACGGCGCCACACCGCATCGTTGACGGCATTCAACGCGGTGGCAGTGGGCATTCTCGCAGTATCTCACCGAGTAGGCTCGCCCTTTGTGACTGGTCCGCCCGATGCCGACGCGCTGGCGCAACGGGCGGCGAAACTCATCGCCGAGGGCACCGGTGTTGCCGAGCACGACGTGGCGATTGTTCTCGGGTCGGGATGGGCGCCGGCCGTCACGGCGCTGGGCACCGCGACCGCAGTACTACCGATGGCCGAATTGCCCGGATTCACCCCACCCACCGCGGTCGGGCACATCGGTCAGGTGTTGTCGGTCGGCATCGGTGAACACCGGGTATTGGTATTGGCCGGCCGCGTCCACGCCTACGAAGGACACGACCTGGTGCATGTCGTGCATCCGGTGCGGGCGGCCTGCGCGGCGGGCGCCCGCGTCGTCATCCTCACCAACGCGGCCGGCGGTCTGCGCACGGACTTCGCGGTCGGTCAACCGGTGCTGATCAGCGACCATCTGAATCTGACCGCGCGGTCTCCGCTGATCGGGCCGCAGTTCGTGGACCTGGTCGATGCGTACGCGCCGCGGCTGCGGGAGCTGGCCCGGCAGGTCGACCCCGAGCTGGCCGACGGTGTGTATGCCGGGTTGCCGGGACCGCACTTCGAAACGCCGGCCGAAATCCGGATGCTGCGCGTGCTGGGAGCCGACCTGGTGGGAATGTCGACCGTGCACGAGACGATCGCCGCGCGGGCGGCCGGCGCCGAGGTGCTGGGTGTGTCACTGGTGACGAACCTGGCGGCCGGGATCACCGGCGAGCCGCTCAGCCACGTCGAGGTGCTGGCCGCCGGCGCCGCCTCGGCCACCCGAATGGGTTCGCTGCTGGCCGATGTCGTTGCGCGGTTGTGACGCCTCAGGAGTGGATCGCGCACGATCCAGATCCGGTGACGGCCGCCGAACTCGCCCGCTGCGATCCCGCTGAGCTGTCCGCGCGGTTCTCCCGGCCGTTGACGTTCGGCACCGCCGGGTTGCGCGGCCCGGTGCGGGGCGGGCCGGACGCGATGAACCTCGCGGTGGTGTTGCGTGCCAGCTGGGCGGTGGCGCAAGTGCTCAAACGCCGCGGTTCGGCCGGTTCGACGGTGATCGTCGGGCGCGACGCCCGCCACGGCTCGGATGCGTTCGCTGCGGCAACCGCTGAAGTGTTTGCCGCCGAAGGATTTTCAGTGCTGTCACTGCCGCAGCCGGTACCTACACCGGTCGTGGCATTCGCGGTGCGGCATATCGGCGCGGTGGCTGGCATCCAGATCACCGCATCACACAACCGGCCAATCGACAACGGCTACAAGGTGTATTTCGACGGTGGCATTCAGATCATCTTCCCGGCCGACCGCGACGTCGAAACCGCGATGGCGGCCGCCCCGTTCGCCGATCGCATTGCGCGCTCGGCCGTCGAACCCGCGGACAGTGCGCTGATCGACCGCTACATCGAGCGCGCCGCCAGTGTGCGGCGTTCGACGGCGGGTTCGGTTCGAGTAGCGCTGACGCCGCTGCACGGGGTGGGCGGAGCGGTGGCCGTCGAAACTTTGCGCCGCGCCGGGTTCGACGACGTGCGCACTGTGTCCGCCCAATTCGCGCCGGACCCCGACTTCCCCACCGTGGCGTTCCCCAATCCCGAAGAGCCCGGCGTCACCGACGCGCTGTTGGCCCTGGCCGTCGATGTCGACGCGGACATCGCGATTGCGCTGGATCCCGACGCCGACCGCTGCGCGGTCGGAATACCCACCCCGTCGGGGTGGCGCATGCTGTCGGGCGACGAAACCGGCTGGCTGCTCGGCGATTACCTCCTCTCCCATGTCGGTGCCCCCGCGACGAGTGTGGTGGCCAGCACGGTGGTGTCGTCGCGAATGCTGGCCGCGATCGCCGCGCACTATGGCGCCCGGCACGTCGAGACGCTCACCGGTTTCAAATGGCTGGCCCGCGCCGACGCGGAGCAGCCCGAGAGCACCTTGATCTACGCCTACGAGGAGGCGATCGGGCACTGCGTGGACCCGGTCGCAGTGCGCGACAAGGACGGCATCAGCGCCGCGGTGCTGGCTTGTGATCTGGCGGCGTCATTGCGGCAACAGGGCCGCTCGGTACTCGACGTGCTTGACGAACTCGCGCGCCGCTACGGGGTGCACCTCGTGGGCGCCGTGACACGTCCGGTAGCCGACACCGGCGAGGCAGCCGAGTTCATGCGCCGGTTACGGTCAAACCATCCGACCCGGTTGGCCGGATTCCAGATCAGCACAACCGATCTCGCCCCGCGCACCGATGCACTGGTCTTCACCGGCGGCGCCGCCGACACGTCAGTCCGGGTGGTCGTCCGCCCGTCGGGAACCGAACCAAAGCTCAAGTGCTATCTGGAAGTTCGCTGCGCACCGGCCGGCGACCTGGATCATGCCCGGCATCACGCAGCCGAGCTGCGCGACGAACTAATGTCCGTGATCCAAAGGTGGTAGCTCACCGCGGACCGAATTGCCGATCGCCGGCGTCGCCGAGCCCGGGGACAATGTAGGCGTTCTCGTTGAGTCGCTCGTCGACCGCGGCGGTGAACAGCCGCGCTGTTGGAGCCGACTCCTGAAGCGCCGCAATGCCTTCCGGAGCTGCCACCACGCACAGCGCGGTGATGTCGACCGCGCCACGGCGACACAGTAATGCGATGGTGTGCGCCATCGACCCACCGGTGGCCAGCATCGGGTCAAGCACGATCACCGCCTGTTCGCTCAAGTCTTCGGGCAGCGACTCCAGATATGGGACCGGCAGGAAGGTCTCCTCATCGCGGGCGACCCCGACGAACCCGACACGGGCTTCCGGCAGCAACGCATGCGCCTGATCGACCATGCCCAAACCGGCCCGCAGCACCGGCACCAGCAGCGGCGGTCTGGCCAGCCGCGTACCGGCCGTGTCGGCCAATGGTGTGCGCACCGTGACCGTCTCGCAGGGCGCGTCCCGGGTGGCCTCGTAGACCAGCATCAACGTCAGATCGCGCAACGCAGCGCGAAACGCCGCGCTGCCGGTCTGTTCATCGCGCAGCGTAGTGAGTCTGGCCGCGGCCAGTGGGTGGTCGACGACGCACACCTCCACGGCAATCGACCCTAGTATTTTGCTGCTGGACACGCGTGCGTTCATGGCGGGCTCGCCGAACAACGGCTTTTATACTCCCGGCATGCGACGCCGTCGCGGGCGCTATGGCAACCGATACCGAACAGTCAGCCTGTATGGCACATTGGCGCTGTTGACCGTCGTGATGTCCTGGCCGACAGCGCATTTCACCGGCCCGAAAGCGCCAGTGAGCTTCGCGGCCGCCACCGTACCGTCGCCGGCCCACGTGGTGGTGGTGGTGGAAGAGAACCGCTCCTACTCGAACATCATCGGTAACGCGGCGGCCCCCTATATCAACGCACTGGCCGCCGGCGGCGCGTCGATGACGCAATCGTTCGCCGAAGTACATCCGAGCCAACCGAATTACTTCGCGCTGTTCGCCGGAAGCACACTGGGAGTCAAAGAGAACACCTGCCCGGTCAACGGCGCCAACACCCCGAACCTGGGCGCACAGTTGCTGGCCTCGGGGCGCACTTTCATCGGGTTCGCCGAAGGGCTGCCGGCCGCCGGCTCGCAGGTCTGCAGCACCGCGAAGTACGCCCGCAAGCACGCACCGTGGGTCAACTTCAGCAACATTCCGCCGTCGTACTCGTTGCCGTTCTCCGCATTTCCGGCGCCGCAGAACTACGCCAGCCTGCCGACCGTCTCATTCGTCATCCCCGACGTCGACAACGACATGCACGACGGCTCGATCACCCGCGGCGACACCTGGCTGCAGCAGAACGTGTCGGCCTATGCCGAGTGGGCAAAAGCCAACAACAGCTTGCTGATCTTGACCTGGGACGAGGACGACAACTCCGAACACAACCGGATCCCGACGATCTTCTACGGGGCCAACGTCAGGCCCGGCACCTACAGTCAGCCGATGAGCCACTACAACCTGCTGTCCACCCTGGAGCAGATGTACGGGCTGCCCAAGCTCGGTTTGGCGGCGCGAGCGCCGGCCATCACCGATATCTGGGTCGGATAGCCCGCTCGGTCACCGGCACGGTACCCGTCGTTATTCTGTGCCGCATGGCTGCTGACCTCGTGCCGATTCGCCTGAGCCTGACCGCCGGTGACCGCTACACCATCTGGGCGCCCCGCTGGCGCGACGCCGGTGACGAGTGGGAGGCGTTCCTCGGCCACGATGAAGACTTGTACGGCTTCGAGACGGCCGCTGACCTGGTCGCCTTCGTACGTACCAACACCGACAACGACCTGGTCGACCATCCGGGCTGGCAGCGGCTGACCGAGGCCAACGCCCACAAGCTGGACCCCGCCGAGGCTCAGCAGTTCGACCTGATCGCGGTCGAGGAGGTGGTCGCCGAGAAGCCGACCGAGGAGTCGGTGACGGCGCTGGCCGGCACGCTGGCCGTGGTGTCCTCCATCGGCTCGGTCTGCGAGTTGCCGGCGGTGATGAAGTTCTTCAACGGCAACCCCAGTCTGGGCACAGTGTCCGGCGGTATCGATCACTTCACCGGCAAAGCCGGACTGCGGCGCTGGCATGGGATCGCCGAGGTCATCGCCCGCAGCTGGGACGACGTGCTGGCCGCCGTCGACCGCGTCATCAGCACTCCCGACGTCGACGCCGCGGTGGCGTCGAAGGCCGCCGACGAACTGGCGGAACCGCTCGACGAGCCCGAGGAAGACGAGGTCGAGGACGCAGCAGCGGACGAGGTCGAGCCCGCCGACGATGCCGCTGACGAAGAGGAAACCCGCGCGGCAGGTGACACCGCGGTGTTGGGCGGCGACGCGGACTTCTGGGGCCAGGTGGGTATCGACCCGATCCAGCTCCTGACCGGGGCCGGCACGTTCTACACACTGCGGTGCTATTTCGACGATCGTCCGATCTTCTTGGGCCGCAACGGGCGGATCAGTGTGTTCAGCTCGGAGCGGGCCCTGGCGCGTTATCTGGCCGACGAGCACGACCATGACCTGTCGGACCTGAGCACCTACGACGACATCCGCACCGCCGCCACCGACGGGTCGTTGCAGGTCGAGGTCACCGACGACAACGTCTACGTGCTGACTGGCCTCGGTGACGATCTTGCCGACGGGCCGGATGCGGTGGACCGGGAGCAGCTCGACCTGGCGGTGGAATTGCTGCGCGATGTCGGCGACTACGCCGAGGACAACACCGTCGACAAGGCGCTGGCGAACGAACGCCCGCTGGGCAAGTTCGTGGCCTACGTCTTGGAGCCGGGTTCGGCAGGCAAGCCGGGCGCCCCGTTCGCCGAAGTGGTGCGCGAGTGGGAGGCGCTGGACCGGTTTGTGGAGTCGCGGCTCAGGCGCGAATAGCGCGCAGTGCCAAGAGCCGTCGGACCGCGTCGTCCATGTGCTCGTCGATGAGCCGCAGCGCCGCTGCCTTATCACCGGAGCCGATCGCGTCGCGCAGCGTGACATGCTCGGCAACCTGTTCGGCCAGGTCCGGGTAGGCGTCTTGGAGTTCGCCGAGCAGCATTCGAGTTTCCAACAGCAGGGTCCGCATCGCCCGATGCAGCCGCGGGCTGCCGGCGCACGCGACCAGCACCTCATGAAACTGCTGGTCCGCGTCCGCCACTGCAGCACCATCGAGGCGGGCGGCCGCCGCGATCATCGCGTCGACGGGCACCGCGAGACAGGCGCGGGCGGCGCCGGTGTCGCCGCGCAGAATCTCCTCGATCGCCGCCCGCTCGATGGCCTTGCGGACCTGGTAGACGTCAGACACGTCGGCTTCGGTGAGTTCGACCACGAAGATGCCGCGGTGGCGTTCGCTGCGCAACAGCCCTTCGGCCACCAGCCGCTGCATCGCCTCGCGCAACGGGCCGCGCGACACCGCGAACTGGGCAGCAAGGCCGGCTTCTCCCAGCTGTTGACCGGGGGCCAGCTGGCCGCGGGTGATTGCGTCGCGCAACCGCTCGGCGATCAGCTCGGCCGTCGACTGTCTGCTCAACGGCTCGAAGGCTGCCGGATCTGAAACCGTCATCGTCGCTCCTCGAACAGCGACCCCAGGCCGGTGGCATGTCGCGTTATCCCGGCAATACGCAAGCCCTCCCACACGGTGACCGCGTTGGCGGTCAGTACCGGCTTGTCGAGCAGCTGCTCGAGCGCCTCGACCTGGGCCACGGTGTGCATGGCGGTGTCCGGGATCAGCAGCGCGTCGGCAGTCGGATTGTCGTTGCTTTGGGCCAGCTTCTGCACCTGCTCCGGGTCCAGCCGCCCCACTTCGGCAGCGGTGTCGATACCGGCATTACCCATCGACTCGACGCTGATGTTGTGTGCGGCAAGGAAACTGACGAACAGGTCGGCGATGTCTCGCGGATAGCTGGCCGCTACGGCAACCCGCGAGCAGCCCAGTGCGGCCAGTGCATGGACGAACGCGAACGAGGTGCTCGACGCCGGCACTCCGGCGGCCTTGGACAGTCCGTCGGCCTGCTCGACCGCCCCGTCCGGCCCGTACACGAATCCCCCTGAGGTGCAGGCGAACATCACCGCATCCGGCCGGTGTGGCGCCAACAACGCCGCCCCCTCGGCCAGTTTGGCCGGGCTTCCCAGGTCGCGCAGCTCGTCGACGGCGTGCAGGTCTGTTCCATACACGTGCACCACGGCCAGGTTCACCCCGAGCCGTTCCGCGACCCACGGGTAGTCGGATTCCGCGGCGTGGTCGGGGTAGATGAAGCCGACGGTGTCGTTCATCGCTGTGCCTCCGCGAAGACGTCTCGCAACCAGCGGCCCGGTCCCATCATCGGTAGCTCCATCCGGCCCAGGCACGCCCACATGGTCAGCTGGTTGGCCGTCAGGATCGGCTTGCCGAGCATTTCCTCCAACGGGGCGATGATGTCGTAGGTGCGCAGGTTCGTGCAGCTGACAAAAATGGCCTGCGCGTCGGGGTGGTCGGCGGCGACGATCCGTTCAGCCACCGTGCGGTAGTTCACCTTCCAAATACCGCCGCCCAAGCCAAGATAATCGGATTGCAGCACCGTCACGCCCAGCTGGTTGAGGAAGGTGTGCAGAAGTTCGGTCAACTCTTCGTCGTAGGGTGTGATCACGGATATCCGGGAAATCTTCAGCGCTGTAATGGCTTCGGCTAACGCTCCCGATGTCGTAAGGGCGGCCTTGGCGCCGGCGGCCTCGATGGCGGCGACCAAGGTCTTTTCATACTCCACGCCGTGGACGAAACTACCCGAAGTACATAGGTAAGCGACCACCTCGGGTTCGACGTGCAGCACGTCACGAGTCGCCGCCTCCAGATGGCTTGTGTTCGAAACCAGTTCGGCCATCAGCCGGCTCACCGGAACGGGTTCATAGTGGGTGCGGGCCAAGTGCAGGGACACGTCGGCCGGAATCCATCGCCACAACTCGCGTTCTAATGCCAGATCGAAGGGCGCGATGATGCCGATGCCTCGTTGCTCAGCTGGACCGTCGAACTCTGGCAAGCTCGACAGATCCATGGGTGGTCCCAACTGACGTACCACTCCAGGCCGGCCCTGGATTGTTGACAATCATACGATGTGTTTCTACCGTGTCAATGTGGGCGCGCGCTCTGTCGTCACGGTCCAACACGGCGAGTCGGTCCCCGGCCACCTTTCCTCGATCGACGCGGACGCCGAACTGCGGCTGGTGCCGTCGTCGCGGCTCGCCGACGCGCTGCCGGGCGCCGATGTGCTCTTTGTCTACGACTTCTCCTCGCCGGCGTTGCGGTCGGCCTGGCCGGCTGCCGATTCGCTGCGCTGGGTGCAGGTCGCGGCCGTCGGAGTGGATGCGGTGCTGTTCGACGATCTGATCGACAGCCCGGTGGTGCTGACCAATTCACGTGGCATCTTCGAACGTCCGATCGCGGAATACGTTCTGGGACAGATCCTGGCTTTCGCCAAGGATTTCCGGCGGTCGATGCGTGCGCAGGAGACTCAACAGTGGCGCCACTTCGAATCGGAGCCAATTGCCGGCGCATCGGTCGTCGTCGTCGGCACCGGCCCGGTCGGCCGGGCCATCGCCCGGTTGCTGCGGGCGGTCGGCATGACCGTGCGCGGTGTCGGACGCACGCCGCGCGCCGATGCAGACTTCGGTGAGATCAGCGCTGATCTGCATGCCGCGGTGGCCGACGCCGACTATGTGGTGCTCGCCGCTCCGCTGACGCCGCAGACTCGCGGAATCGTGGACGCCGAAGCGCTGGCCGCCATGTCGCCCCGGGCACGGTTGATCAACATTGGCCGCGGTGAGTTGGTGGTGACCGATGCGTTGGTGGCGGCGCTGCAGGACGGGCGCCTTGCCGGTGCGGCACTCGACGTCGTCGATCCAGAACCATTGCCGCCGGGCCATCCGCTCTGGACTGCGCCCAATATTGTTCTGACTCCACACAATAGCGGCGACGTGCACGGGTGGACCGTCGAACTGCAGCAGCAGTTCATCGCCAACTTCCACCGCTATCGCGCCGGCCAACCATTACACAATGTCGTCGACAAGCACCGCGGCTACGCGCCGACCGGGGCCGGCTAAGGAGTAGCGCGCATGACCGAACCAACCGACCTGACTGCGCTGCAGCTGGTCGCTGCCTACACATCCGGTGAACTCTCACCCGTCGAGGCGACCGCGGCCGCGCTGTCGGTCATCGCCGAGCGTGACGGCGAGATCAACGCCTTCTGCCTGGTCGACGAGGAAGCGGCGCTGGCGCAGGCCCGCAAGTCCGAGGCCCGTTGGCAAGGCCACTACACCAAGGGACTTCTCGACGGTGTGCCGATCGCCATCAAGGACGTGTTCCGAACCGCCGGTTGGCCCACCCTGCGCGGCTCGCGGCTGACCGACGCCGCCGGGCCCTGGCCCGACGACAGCCCGGCGGTGGGCAAAATTCGCAACGACGGCATGGTGATGCTCGGCAAGACCACCACCCCGGAGTTGGCCTGGAAAGGCGTCACCGACAGCGCCCGGCATGGTGTGACCCGCAACCCGGTCGATCCCACTCGCACGGCGGGCGGTTCGTCGGGCGGCAGCGCCGCGGCAGTGGCCGCCGGCATGGCGCCGTTGTCGATCGGTACCGACGGCGGCGGCAGCATTCGGATTCCGGCCAGCTTTTGCGGAGTGGTCGGCTTCAAACCCACCCACGGGCGGGTGCCGATGTATCCGATCAGCCCGTTCGGCCCACTGGCGCACGGCGGGCCGATCACCCGAACCGTCGAGGACGCCGCGATGTTGATGGACATCATCGCGCTGCCGGACCATCGTGACCCGACCTCGCTGCCACCGACGCTGGCCACCTATCGCGGCGAACTCCACCGCGACGTCGTGGGATTGGGCGTCGCCTATTCGGCCACGCTGGGCTACGTCGAGGTCGATCCCGAGATCGCGTCGGCGGTGGCGACGGCCGTGCGGGCGCTGGCCGATGCAGGGCTGAACGTCGTCGAGGCCGATCCCGGCTTCGCCGACCCGATTGACGCCTTCGAAACCGTGTGGGCCACCGGGGTGGCCGGCAGCCTGCGGGCTTACGGCGACCAGAGCCGCGGCCTCGTCGACCCCGGTCTGGTGGAGATGTGGGATCGGGGATTGACCGTATCGGGCGTCGACTATCTCGACGCACGGCAGGTCTGTGTCGACCTGGGCCTGGCAATGGGGCAGTTCCATGAAACGCACAACCTGCTGATCACCCCGACGACGCCGATCCCGGCGTTCACCGCCGGCCATGACGTGCCGGTCGGGTCCGAGATGCGTTGGTGGGCGCAGTGGACACCGTTCACCTACCCGTTCAACATGACTCAGCAGCCCGCGCTGAGTATCCCGACCGGGGTGACACGTGACGGGCTGCCCATTGGTCTGCAGATCATCGGTCCCCGGCACAGCGACGACCTGGTGCTGGCCGTGGGCCGGTTCGCCGAACAGGTCCTGAGTTAGCCCCTCCCTTTGCGCGAGCGTGCGTGTCCCCGGCCGACACGCCTGGCGCGATACCGTTTTTGCGCACGCTCGCAGCTGGGACCGGCCAACGAGCTAGGCGCGGGCGAAGGCCAATTGCTCGCCGATCGCGCCGCCCATCCACAGGTCGGTACAGGCTGCGGCGATGTCGTCCAGCCCTTCTTCGATCGTGGCGAAGACATTACCGGGCACCCAGCCGATGTCCCCGTTGATCAGTAAGTTGTTGCGGCCGTAGAAGATTGCCAGATCGGTAGCCCCTTGCGGGGAATGCGCCTCGGAGCCTTCGTCATAGCCGTA
Organism: Mycobacterium sp. NGS62; assembly: GCF_059812285.1. Classification (NCBI taxonomy): domain Bacteria; kingdom Bacillati; phylum Actinomycetota; class Actinomycetes; order Mycobacteriales; family Mycobacteriaceae; genus Mycobacterium; species Mycobacterium sp. NGS62. Next base: position 71,550 of record NZ_JCALCK010000014.1, read on the forward strand.
GGCCGGGTTTCCGATCTCGGACGCCTCAAAGCCGAAGAAGCACACGTCGCCGGGAATCGGTGTCACCGTGCAGTTTTCGCGTCCCGGAGCACCCAGGGGCGGTAGCAGCGTGTACACCTCGTTACGGGCGTACTTACCGTGATAGGCCTGGCCGGCCACCGGCAGCGCATCCCAGACTGCCGCGCAGGTACGCGGCGCTTGATCGTCGAGCAACCGCGCCCGGCAGGACACGTTGCGCTTGGTCAGCGTGATCGAGATAAAGCGCGCCACGTGGGCCCCCTACCTTTGTCGATTGTTGACAATTCACTAGCATAGTGGCGTGCCGACGGATACCGAACGCATGGTGGTGGCCCGGGCCATGGAACAGCAACCGGCCGACGGCACCCGATTCGACGTCATCGATCCCTCGACCGAGCAGCCGATAGGCGCGGTGCTGGACATGGGACCCGACGCGGCCACCGCCTGCCTCGACGCCGCGGTCTCGGCGCAGCCGTGCTGGGCGGCGACCACCCCCACCCAACGCGCCGACGTCTTGACTCGCGCCTACCAGTTGATGGTCGAGCGCACCGACGACTTGGCGCTGCTGATGACGCTCGAGATGGGCAAGCCCCTGCCGGAGGCGGCCGGTGAGGTGCGTTATGCGGCCGAATTCTTCCGCTGGTTCGCCGGTGAGGCGCTGCGGATCGACGGCGGGTTGATGACCTCACCCGACGGCCGGTCCCGTCTGCTGGTCACCCACCAGCCGGTCGGGCCGTCGTTGCTCGTCACCCCGTGGAACTTTCCGCTGGCGATGGGCACCCGCAAGATCGGCCCGGCGCTGGCAGCGGGCTGCACCTGTGTGGTCAAGCCGGCCGAGCAGACCCCGCTGTCGATGCTTGCGCTGCTGGGCAGCCTGCGCGAGGCCGGTGTTCCCGACGGCGTCGTCACCGTGGTGACGACCACCGATCCGGCAGCGGCGATGGCCCCGTTGCTGGCCGACCCGCGGGCGCGCAAGCTGTCGTTCACCGGCTCCACCGCCGTTGGTCGGGTGCTGCTGGCGCAATGCGCGGCGACCGTCAAGCGCACCTCGATGGAACTCGGCGGCAACGCGCCCTTCATCGTGTTCGACGACGCCGACATCGACGAGGCGGTCGCTGGAGCGCTGGCCGCCAAGATGCGCAACATCGGCCAGGCCTGCACCGCCGCTAACCGGATCTACGTTCAGCGCTCCATCGCCGAGTCGTTCACCGCCGCGCTCGTCGACCGGATGCGCGCGCTGAAAGTCGGGCGTGGCACCGAGACCGGGGTGGACGTCGGGCCGCTGATCGACGCCGACGCGGTGGCCAAGGTGTCGGCATTGGTGGCCGACGCCCGCGCCCGTGGGGCCACCGTACGGCTCGGCGGGCAGCGCCTCGACATGCCCGGATACTTCTATCCCCCAACGGTTCTCACCGATGTCCCGGACGATGCCGATATGGCGTGCACCGAGATCTTCGGACCGGTGGCCGCAGTCAGCGCCTTCGACACCGAGGACGAGGTCGTCGCACGGGCCAACGACACCGAATACGGCCTGGTCGCCTACCTCTACACCAACGACACCCGGCGCGGCTGGCGCGTGGCCGAGGCGCTCGACACCGGGATGGTCGGCCTCAACCAGGGTGTGGTTTCCACACCGTCCGGCCCGTTCGGCGGGGTCAAGCAGTCCGGGCTCGGCCGCGAAGGCGGCTTCCTCGGCATTGCCGAATTCCTGGAAACCAAATACATCGGCGCGGCCCGCTAAACCACTACCGGTTCGCCTGCCGGCGGCCGAGCGGCAGCAGCCGGTGGTCACGAGTGAAGATCCGACGCACTAGGCCAAGCGCCACCACCACAGTGGTGACCGCGACCGACCCCAGGATCAGAAACATCACGACCGCCTGCACCAGTACCGCCTCTACCGGGGACACCCCCGCCAGGATGAGCCCGGTCATCGCGCCCGGCAAGAAAACCAGACCGGTGGCCTTGGTGGTTTCGATCTGCGGAGTCAGCGCCGACCGCAACGCGGTTCGCAGGTAGGGGGCGGCAGCTTGACGGTAGGGCTGAGCGAGAGCCAGTCGGGCTTCAACCTCGTCGCGCTTGTCACGCAACTCGTCGACCAGGCGGCGGGCCACCAGCACCGTGGCCGTCATCGAGTTGCCGATCATCATGCCCGCGATCGGAACCAGGGTCCGGGGCTCCAGGGGAAACACCCGCAACCCGAATATCACGCCGAGCGTGACGGCCGCCGCGGTGGCGAAGGCGGCGATCGCCAATGGCCCCAGTCGGGGGACCTCCGGCGCGCGTCTGCGGGCGACATCGCCGGCATACGCGACCATGCCCGCCGTCCACGCCCACGACCACCACATCGACCGGCCCGGCTCGAAAAGCAAGACCAATACGCCACCCACCAGCAGCAGCTGCACCAGCGCGCGCACCGCCGACCACACCACCTGGCGTTCCAAATCCAGCCGCTGCCATAGCGAGATCGCCGCCGCGAATCCCACCAATGCCAGCGATATCGCCAGCCCTACCCATCCGACTTCGCCGTTCATCGCGTCACCTCCCCGCTGCCGGTCCGGCTCCGGTGCAGCGGCCTTGTTCGATCTGCACCACCCAATCGGCGATGCGCTCAACCTGCGCCGAATCGTGGGTGACCCACAGCGCAGGAATTCCGTCCTCGTCGGCCAGCGCGCGCACCGCCTGTTCGATCGCGCGCGCCGCGGTGTTGTCGACGGCCGACGTCGGTTCGTCCAGCAGCAGCACCTGCGGCTGCGCAATCAGCGTGCGGGCCAAGCACATCCGCTGCGCCTCGCCGCCGGACAGCGCCGTGGCGTCGCGATCCAGCCACGACCCGGTCAACGCCACCCGCGCCAGCATGTCGCGCATCTGCGCGTGCGATGCCTGCGGGTCGGCGGCTCGCAGGTTGTCACTGACGGTGCCGGGAAACGGTGTCGGGCGCTGGAAACACATGCCGACTTGGCGCCGCAACCAGAGCGGGTCGGCGTCTTCGACGTCGTTGCCGTAGAACAACACTCGCCCGCTGGTCGGTACCTCCAGCCGATTGCACAATCGCAGCAACGTCGACTTGCCCGATCCCGACGGGCCGAACACCACCGTGACCCCCTTCTTCGGGATCTCGGCGGTGAACCCGTCCAGCGCACGCACATCGTCACGCTGCACCACGACGTCGGCGAAGTCGAACACCGAGTCGGTCGCGGCCACCGCGCTAGCCGACCAACACCGCGTACCGCGGTTTGATGACGTCGTCAATGATCGCCAACCGCTCGTCGAATGGAATGAAGGCCGACTTCATCGCATTGATGGTGAACCGCTCGAGGTCAGTCCAGCCGTAGCCGAAAGCCTCTACCAGCCGATGCATTTCGCGGCTCATGAAGGTGTCGCTCATCAGCCGGTTGTCGGTGTTGATCGTCACCCGGAATCTGGCCCGCGCCAACAGGTCGAACGGGTGGTTGGCGATGCTGTCGACGGCGCCGGTCTGCACGTTGGAGCTCGGGCACATCTCGAAGGGAATCCGCTTGTCCCGCAGGATCGATGCCAGCCGGCCCAACCGGACCCGGCCATCGGGCTCGACATCGATGTCGTCGACGATCCGCACGCCGTGGCCCAGCCGGTCGGCGCCGCAGAACGCGATCGCCTCGTGGATGGATGGCAAACCGAATGCCTCACCGGCATGAATGGTGAAGCGGGCGTTGTGGTTTCGCATGTATTCGAAGGCGTCGAGATGCCGCGTGGGAGGGTAGCCGGCCTCGGCGCCGGCGATGTCGAATCCGACGACGCCCTTGTCCCGGAATCGGATCGCCAGCTCGGCGATTTCCCGGGACAGCGCGGCGTGCCGCATGGCGGTGACCAGGCAGCGCACCGTGATAGCGCGCCCCTCGGCTGCGGCGGCCTTCTCGCCGTCGGCGAAACCTGCCAGCACGGCATCGGTGACTTCGTCGAAGGACAGCCCACGGTTGATGTGCAGCTCTGGAGCAAATCGCACTTCGGCGTAGACCACCGAGTCAGCGGCCAGGTCTTCCACGCATTCGCAGGCCACCCGATGCAGTGCCTCGGGAGTCTGCATGACCGCGACAGTGTGCGAGAACGGTTCCAGGTAGCGCTCCAGCGAGCCGCTGTGCGATGCGGTGCGAAACCAGGTGGCCAGCTCGTCGACATCGGTGGCCGGCAGATCGTCGTATCCGGTCTGACCGGCGATCTCGAGCACGGTCGCCGGGCGCAGCCCGCCGTCCAGGTGATCGTGCAACAACGCCTTCGGCGCCTGCCGGATCATCTCCAGGCTCAGCGGTGTGGTCATGACCCAATCCGATCGATGATCAGCGGCCGCTGGGCCGGCGGGGTGTCACCGATGCTCCACGCGCCAGCCAGCTCGGCCATTGCCGCACCGAAGCGTTCGGGGGTGTCGGTGTAGAGGGTGAACAGCGGCTCACCGGCGGCCACCGAGTCTCCGGGGCGGCGGTGGATTCGGATTCCGGCCCCGGGCTGCACCCGCTCGCCCGGGCGGGACCTGCCCGCACCGAGCCGCCATACCGCCAGCCCTACTGCCATTGCCTCGATGTCGCCCATTGTGCCGCCCCGGGGTGCTGTGACGGTCTCGGAACACCTACCGATTGGCAACGGTACCGACAAGTCACCCTGCTGCGCGGCCACTAATGCCCGGAATCGGTCCATCGCGGTGCCGTCGCCCAATGTCTGGGCCGGGTCGTGGCCGTCGACGCCGGCGATCTGCAGCATTTCGGCGGCCAGCCGCAGCGTCAGCTCGACTACGTCGGGCGGTCCGCCGCCGGCCAGTACCTCGAGGGCTTCGGCCACCTCCAGCGCGTTGCCTGCGGTGTGGCCGAGCGGAGCGTTCATGTCGGTGAGCATCGCGCAGGTGGGTACGCCGTGCGCGTCGCCCAGCCGCACCATGGCACGTGCCAGCTCCTCGGCCGGCGGCCGCGACGTCATGAACGCTCCGGAACCGACCTTGACGTCGAGCACCAGCGCGCCGGCTCCTTCGGCCAGCTTTTTGCTCATCACCGAGCTGGCGATCAGTGGCAACGACTCCACGGTGCCGGTGACGTCACGCAACGCATAGAGTTTCGCGTCGGCGGGCGCCAATCGGCCAGCCGCGAAGATTGCGGCGCCGATGTCGCGGAGTTGTTGGCGGACTTGCTGTTTAGTAAGGTCCGCGGTGAAGCCGGCGATCGATTCCAGCTTGTCCAGCGTCCCGCCGGTGTGGCCGAGTCCGCGGCCCGACGCCTGGGGCACTGCGGCACCGCAGGCCGCGACGACGGCTACCAACGGTAACGTGATCTTGTCGCCGACCCCGCCGGTGGAGTGCTTGTCCACCGTGGGCAGCGGCGCGCCGCCGCGGCGCAGATCACCGAAGTCCATCCGCTCACCGGAGGCGATCATTGCCGCCGTCCAGCGGGCGGTTTCGTTGGCGTCCATGCCCTGCAAAAGAATCGCCATCAGCAGCGCCGCCATCTGTTCCTCGGCGACCCGTCCGTCGGTGTAGGCGTCGATGACCCAGTCGATCGCGTCATCGGACAACCGATTGCCGTCGCGTTTGGTCTTGATGACCGTTGGCGCGTCGAAGCTCACGGGAGGTCGCCCGGGCCGAACGCGTCGGGCAACAAGTCACCCAGCCGGCGCGGGCCGTCGGGGTGATCGATCAGCAACTCCGGTCCGCCGTGCTCCAACAGCACCTGTCGGCACCGCCCGCAGGGCATCAAAAGAGAGCCACCTGCCTCGAGGCAGGACAGCGCGAGTAGCCGTCCGCCGCCGCCCGTATGTAGGGCGCACACCACAGCACACTCGGCGCAGAGACCTAGGCCATATGAGACATTCTCCACATTGCAGCCGGTGATCACGCGTCGATCGTCGACCAACGCTGCTGCTCCCACTCGCAGCCCCGAATACGGTGCGTAAGCACTCCGCGCTACCTGAATCGCCTTGTCGCGCAGCAATTCCCAGTCAACAGTGTCGGTCATCATCGCGGCAACGAGCGTGGGGGGCAATACACGGGGCGGGCTCCGATCACTGTTGGTTAACTCACAACGCCAGCCTAGATCCACCGCCGTCCAACGCGTTGGCGGCCGCGGAGTGGTTTATCCGGCCCATAAATGGGTTTAGAGTCCACCCGACGGCCCATCAATTCACTGGTGGCCGTCTCAAGCGCGGCGAAGCCGGGCCGCGGCGGGTCGACACGAGATTCCGGAGGCGGTGATGACGACGGCGACATCCTCGACAGTCCAAGGATCGCGCGTTCGGCCGCTGCGCCGAAGTCTGTATCGCGGCGATCCGGGTATGTGGTCGTGGGTGCTGCACCGCATCACCGGCGCCACGATCTTCTTCTTCCTGTTCGTGCACGTGCTGGACACCGCGCTGGTCCGGGTGGCGCCGCAGACCTACAACGAGGTCATCGAGACCTATAAGACCCCGATCGTGGGCCTGATGGAGCTGGGTCTGGTGGCCGCCGTGCTCTACCACGCGCTCAACGGCATCCGGGTCATTCTGATCGACTTCTGGTGGCAGGGCGCCCGCTATCAGCGGCTGATGCTGTGGGCCATCGCGATCATCTGGTTGCTGGTCATGGTTCCGGCGACGGTGGTGGTCGCCATCCACATGTGGGGGCGGTTCGGATGAGCACACCTGATCTTCAGCTGGGCCGTGGCCAGTTCGCCCCGGTGCGCCAGCGCAGCCAGGACCGCCCCGCCGGCTTGGACAATCCGCGGGCGCCGCGCCGCCGGGCCGGGATGCCCAACTTCGAGAAGTACGCCTGGCTGTTCATGCGAATGTCTGGTCTCGTCCTTGTATTTCTTGCGCTCGGGCACCTGTTCGTGATGTTGATGTGGGACGACGGCGTCTATCGCATCGACTTCAACTACGTCGCCCAGCGCTGGGCGTCGCCGTTCTGGCAGACCTGGGATCTGCTGTTGTTGTGGCTGGCACAGCTGCACGGCGGCAACGGCCTGCGCACGATCATCGACGACTACACCCGCAAGGATTCCACCCGGTTCTGGCTGAACACGCTGCTGGCGTTGTCGATGATCTTCACGCTGGTGCTGGGGACTTACGTGCTGCTGACCTTCGACCCAAACATCTCTTGACGTCCTCCCCAGACTCAAGTCCCGAGATTCCAACCCGTCCCACCTACTTAGGCAGCAGGAGAGCTGAGTTGAGGTTCACAGTTCACAGACCGCCTAACGGCGAGGTCTCCCTGTGCTGGCACCGCCCGCCCGGCGGCGATGTTGCGAGCCGCGTTCACATCGGCGTTGCACGGGCCCGCATTGCAGGCCACACACGCGAAGACCGCTTGGCTCTTGCGGTTTTCGGGCGCGATGTGCCCACAGACGGAGCATCGTTGCGACGTGTACGCAGCCGGGACCCGTTCAAGGCGCCCCGCAGCTTTGTGGTCGAGCCGGGCAACCAGCCGACCCCACCCTTGACAACTGATTGCGCGGTTAAGCCCCCGCTTCTGCGCGACCCGAATACCCGGGCGTTCCACGGTGCCCCGCGCGGAACGCGTCATCGCCCGAACATCAAGGTCTTCCACCCGAATCGTGTCAAACCGGCGCGCCAAATCGGTGGTGGTCTTTTCCACCCAGTCGCGTCGTCGGTCGGTTTCGTGCGCTTTGAGTCCGGCGATGGCCAGTTTGGTGCGGGCTCGGCGGTTGGAGCCACGCTGGGCGCGCGAGAGGCGTTGCTGCAGCCGGCGCAGCCGGGTCTCTTCACCGGGGGTCAGGCCAGGGGCGTGCAGCAGCTCGCCCGTGGACAGTGCCGCCGAGACCACCACCCCGCGATCAACGCCGACCACGCTCCCATCGCCCGGTCCCGGGATCGGCTCGGGGATCTGCGCGAAGGCGACATGCCAGCGCCCGGCCCGATCCCGCGTGATGCGATAGGACTTCACGCCCTTCGGAACAGTCCGGCTCCGGCGAAAGCGAACCCAGCCGATCTTCGGCACCCATACGTGCCCATAACGCCGATTCACCTTCGCAATATGGCCAGGTTTTACTCCGACTTGTCGGAAGCCTTCATGCATGCCGGCCTTGCGCCACGACGGGCGCCGGTGCGTGCCAGCGAAGAAGTTGCGCATGGCCTGCGCAAAGTCGCGCAGCGCTTGCTGTTGCACAGTCTGCGATCCGGCCGCCAACCAGTCGTATTCACCGCGGGCCTCGGTCAACTGCGCGCACTGCTCGTTATACCCAGGAGCGCGACGTCCCGGCTGCCACAACTGCTGCTGCTCCACCGCCAGGTTCCACACGAACCGGGCGTGGCGGCAATGCTCCACCAACACCACCTGCTGAGCCGGCGTTGGCAGCAACCGAAATCGAGACATACCCGCAAGGTAGCCACCGCCACCGACAACAACAGAAAAACCACACGCGCGCAGGCCGGAATCGGCGTTCCTCCCTGGCATCAATACCGGGGTTTGTTGGCGAAGGAAACCCGATGATTCAAGAACATCGATACGACGTGGTGATCGTCGGCGCCGGCGGCGCCGGCATGCGAGCGGCGGTGGAAGCGGGTCCACGCGTTCGGACTGCCGTGCTGACCAAGCTCTATCCCACCCGCAGCCACACCGGCGCCGCCCAGGGCGGAATGTGCGCGGCGCTGGCCAACGTCGAAGACGACAACTGGGAATGGCACACCTTCGACACCGTCAAGGGCGGCGACTACCTCGCCGACCAGGACGCAGTCGAGATCATGTGCAAAGAAGCCATCGACGCGGTGCTCGACCTCGAGAAGATGGGGATGCCGTTCAACCGCACCCCCGAGGGCCGCATCGACCAACGCCGATTCGGCGGCCACACCCGCGATCACGGCAAGGCCCCGGTGCGCCGGTCCTGCTATGCCGCTGACCGCACCGGCCACATGATCCTGCAGACGCTGTATCAGAACTGCGTCAAGCACGACGTGCAGTTTTTCAACGAGTTCTACGTGCTCGACCTGGCGCTCACCCAAACCCCGAAGGGGCCGGTCACCACCGGGGTCATCGCCTATGAGTTGGCCACCGGCGAGATTCACGTGTTCCACGCCAAGGCCGTCGTGATCGCCACCGGCGGCTCGGGGCGGATGTACAAGACCACCTCGAATGCGCACACCCTGACCGGCGACGGCATCGGCATCGTGTTCCGCAAGGGACTTCCGTTGGAGGACATGGAGTTTCACCAGTTCCACCCGACCGGCCTGGCCGGGCTGGGCATCCTGATCTCCGAGGCCGTGCGCGGCGAGGGTGGCCGGCTGCTCAACGGCGAAGGTGAGCGGTTCATGGAGCGCTACGCGCCGACGATCGTCGACCTGGCGCCGCGCGACATCGTCGCCCGCTCAATGGTGCTCGAGGTGCTGGAGGGCCGCGGTGCCGGGCCCAACAAGGACTACGTCTACATCGACGTGCGTCACCTGGGCGAGGACGTGCTGGAAGCCAAGCTGCCCGACATCACCGAATTCGCCCGCACCTATTTGGGTGTGGACCCGGTCAACGAGCTGGTGCCGGTCTATCCGACCTGTCATTACGTGATGGGCGGCATTCCGACCACGGTCACCGGGCAGGTGCTGCGGGACAACACCACTACCGTGCCGGGGCTGTATGCGGCGGGCGAGTGCGCCTGCGTGTCGGTGCACGGCGCCAACCGGCTGGGCACCAATTCGCTGTTGGATATCAACGTCTTTGGACGCCGGGCCGGGATTGCCGCCGCCAACTACGCGGCCGGCCACGACTTTGTCGAGCTGCCGCCGGAGCCCGCGGCGATGGTCGTCAACTGGGTTTCGGACATCCTCTCCGAACACGGCAACGAGCGCGTCGCCGATATCCGCGGCGCGTTGCAGCAGACCATGGACAACAACGCCGCGGTGTTCCGCACCGAGGAAACGCTGAAGCAGGCGCTCACCGACATCCACGCATTGAAAGAGCGGTATTCCCGAATCACGGTGCACGACAAGGGGAAACGATTCAACAGCGACTTGCTGGAGGCCATCGAGCTGGGATTCTTGCTGGAACTGGCCGAAGTCACCGTGGTGGGCGCATTGAATCGCAAGGAATCCCGCGGCGGGCACGCCCGCGAGGACTACCCCAACCGCGACGACACCAACTACATGCGTCACACCATGGCCTACAAGCAGGGTAGCGAGCTGCTGTCCGATATCCGGCTGGATTTCAAGCCGGTGGCGCAGACCCGCTACGAGCCCAAGGAACGGAAGTACTGATGTCGTCAGACGAGGTTGTCGAGACCCCGGAAGCCGGTGACCCGCCGTTGCCGCCGGTTCCCGACGGCGCGGTGATGGTGACGCTGAAGATCGCCCGGTTCAATCCGGAAAACCTGGACGCTGCCGGCTGGCAGAGCTTTCGGGTGCCGTGCCTGCCCAGTGACCGGCTGCTGAACCTGCTGATCTACGTCAAGAGTTACCTCGACGGCACACTGACGTTCCGGCGCTCCTGCGCGCATGGGGTGTGCGGTTCCGACGCGATGCGGATCAACGGCCACAACCGGCTGGCCTGCAAGGTGCTGATGCGTGACCTGCTGCCCAAGAAGCCGAGTAAGCAACTGACCATCACCATCGAGCCGATCCGCGGGCTGCCCGTCGAGAAGGACTTGGTGGTCGACATGGAGCCGTTCTTCGACGCCTATCGCGCGGTCAAGCCCTACCTGATCACCAGCGGCAACCCGCCGACCCGCGAGCGAATCCAAAGCCAGACCGACCGGGCCCGCTACGACGACACCACCAAGTGCATCCTGTGCGCGGCCTGCACCACCAGCTGCCCGGTGTTTTGGCATGAGGGTTCGTATTTCGGGCCGGCCGCGATCGTCAATGCGCACCGCTTCATCTTCGACAGCCGCGACGAGGCCGCCGCTGAGCGCCTCGACATCCTCAACGAGGTCGACGGGGTGTGGCGCTGCCGTACCACGTTCAACTGCACCGAGGCCTGCCCGCGCGGCATCGAGGTGACCAAGGCCATTCAAGAGGTCAAGCGCGCGCTGATGTTCGCGCGTTAGCGCTTACCCCTCTTGCCTCTTGCGCGAGCGTGCGTGTCCCCGGTTATCAGCCCGGCGTGTCGGCCGGGATCACGCACGCTCGCGGCAACGGTGGCTTTCCTGCCGCGAGCTGCTGTCGTTGAGGTTGCGCGTAGGGCTGTGATTCCGCGAAATCCACGACCCTGGACGCAATCTCAATACTCACGAGCTGAAAAGGCCGACCGTGCGGGCATCGGAGATGGTCGCATCCGCGATCGTCCGGGTCGCTTCTGCCGCTGACGTTGTCGGCGCCACCGTCAAAGGCTTGCTCACCGCGTACAGCTGGAAGCGATAGTGGTGCACACCGGCGCCGGCCGGTGGGCATGGACCGAAATACTCCGGCTTACCAGCGGAATTCAGGCTCACCGTCGCTCGTTGAGGCAAGACGCCTTCTCGAATTTCGGTAGTCGCGGGCGGGATGGCGGTGACCACCCAGTGCACGTAGCGCCCGGCAGGGGCGTCGGGGTCATCGACCACCAGCGCCAGCGACTCGGTGCCGGCCGGCACGTTCTCCCAGCGCAGCGGTGGAGGGACGTTACGGCCCTTGCAAGAGTATTCGCCAGGGATGGGCGTGTTGTCGGCGAACGCGGGACTGGTCAGAATGAACTCCCCAGGCGCGCCGGGCGGCGACGACGGCGGGTTCACCGCGGCGCCACCGCACCCTAGGAGGGTGAGACAAAGCACTGCCAAAGTGGCGATAGCCAGTCTCATAGGCGTGTGTATACGCGTCTCCGGTCAAGCCGTAAAGCTGTCACACCTTCATGCGCTGACGTTGCTGCCGCGAGCGTGCGTGTCCCCGGTAATCAACCCGGCGTGTCGGCCGGGGACACGCACGCTCGCGGCAATTGGGGGGCTTGTCACACTTTCGCGGGGTGTCTCGTCTGACGGGTATGACACAGAAAACTCGCATCGAACCGCTGCCGCCGAAGAAGGCCCCGCTGTGGGCCCGCGCCGCCTACCGCTATGCCAAGCGGCGCTTTGGCGAGGTCCCCGAGCCGTTTACCGTTGCCGCGCATCACCCGCGGGTGTTGGCCGCCAACGCCGTACACGAGTCCATGCTGCAGTCAGCGTCCCGCAAACTGCCCGCCAGTGTGCGCGAGCTGGCCGTCTTTTGGACCGCCCGCACCATCGGCTGCTCGTGGTGCGTGGATTTCGGGTCCATGCTGCAGCGCCTCGACGGCCTTGACGTCGAACGGCTGAAAGACATCGACAATTACGCGACGTCGCCGCGCTACACCGACGACGAGCGCGCCGCCATCGCCTACGCTGACGCGATGACCACCGACCCGCACACGATCACCGACGAGCAGGTCGCCGACCTGCGGACCCGCTTCGGGGATGCCGGCGTGGTCGAGTTGAGCTACCAGATCGGTGTGGAAAACATGCGGGCCCGGATGTATTCGGCGCTGGGCATCACCGAGCAGGGCTTCAATTCCGGTGACGCCTGCCGGGTTCCGTGGGCCTAGCCGCGATCACAAGCACGGCGCAGTCGTGGCTGTCAGCGCTACAGTTGCGCAATGCGGGTTAGGGACCTCGGGTCGGGTCGGCTCATGGTTGCCGGCGCGTTCTCCGATCTTGCGATCCACCATCACCCGGCAGTTCAAGTCACGCTCGGTGGACGGGGTGCCTTAACGGTTAGCCATGCCGACGACGCGCATGCCGTGTGCCGGCTGGTTGTGATCGGCAGCGGTGCACGCCACGCCGTGCGGTCGGATTCGGAATCCGGGGCGATGACGCTGTATTTCGGGCTGCAAACACCGCAGGGCATTGCGCTGAACGCGCTGAGCCGTTGCCGCGGCCACCGAGGTGTTTGGATCGTCGACGACGGACAGCGACTGGCCGAGGCGACAACTGCGGCGCTGGACGCGAGTGGCGCGCACGCCGCGGCGGATTTCCTTGTGGATCAGCTTTGCGGAATGGACGACCGAAGCTCCGGCCGGCCGAGATCCGTTCACCCTCAGCTACGACAAGCAATTGAAGTCGTGTCGAGCCAAGTACCGAACCACATCGACGTGGCGTCGGTCGCGGGCGCGGTAGCGCTGTCGCCCGATTACCTCGGCCGGCTGTGCAAGCAGCAGACCGGCGTCTCGCTCTCGGCCGCGATCCGGTGGGAGCGCCTGGTGACCGCCGTGCGCTATCTCCTTGATGGTCGCTCCGTCACCGACGCTGCCCACCTGGCCGGGTTCGCCGACGGGTCGCACGCCAACAGGGTGTGCTGGGAGATGACCGGGGCCGCCCCACGTGACTTCGCACACGCGGAGCGAGAAACCCGGATCTGACGGATCCATACAAGCGTTCCCCGGGGGTTAACCGCAGGCTTGAGGCATGCCGGTGATGTCACGCTCCGAACGTGCCTTCTGCTGCGGCGCGCTCTGGCGTTGCAGCAGCGCAGCGATCGCGCGTGAGCTGGGTGGCCAACGACTGGGCCACGAAGTTCTGGAAATCGGCGCCGGCAGTGGATCTGTTGCCCAGCAGCTTTTGTCGAGGAAACCCGGCCTTGCTCTGACGACGATAGATATCGACCCACACATGACGCGGGCCACCGCCGCGCGGCTGCACGGATTCACCAAAGCGACGGTGAAAACGGCCGACGCCACCGCGATGCCGTTCCCCGACGCTTCTTTCGACTCCGTCGTCAGCTGCCTGCGGCTGCACCACATCGTCGACTGGGAACGCGCGGTCGCCGAGGTTGCACGCGTGTTGCGGCGGGGCGGAATCTTCGTCGGCTACGACCTGGTCCGCACGCCTCTGGCGAGGCTGTTTCACAGTTTGGACGGCTCACCGCATCGGCTGATCGTGCTTGACGACTTCCAGACCGAGTGTGCGCGACATGGGCTCGACCTCAGCCTGCAGTCCCGACTACTCGGCCACGTAATGCGGTTCGTCGCTGTTAAGGGAATGGAGGAATTGCCATGGCAGCACTAGGTATCCGCGTTCGGGCCACCGTGTTCCGTGGCGTCTTCGCGTTGCCCAAGCCGGTCCGCCGGTTATTGGCCGGCCCGCCGGTGCGGATCGACGGACAGGAGCAGGCGCTCGAAGCGCAGCTGATGATCAGGCTCAAAAACCTGTCTGGCTCAGACGTTTTCACCGACCCCATCGATAAGGCCCGTATGCGATACGACGGCCTCCCACACCTCGTCGGGTATCAATCGCCGGAACCCATCGCGTCGCGGGAGATCATCATCCCCGCCGGACACGGCCGCATCCCGGCCACCCTGTATATCCCCGCGAAGGTGCCCGAGCCGTCGGGGCTGCTGGTGTATTACCACGGCGGCGGATTCTCGGTCGGCTCCCGGATAAGCCACGACCCGGTCGCCCGTTACCTGGCAAGCCAGGCCGGCGTGCGCGTGCTGTCCGTCGAGTACCGGCGCGCGCCAGAGGACCCCTTCCCCGCCGCCGTCGACGACGCGATCACCGCCTTCGAATACGCATGCCAGCACGCCACCGATCTGGGCGCCCATCGCGACCGCATCGCGGTCGGCGGCGACAGCGCCGGCGGCAATCTCGCCGCGGTGACCGCGCAGCAGGCGGTGCGACGAGGCGGTCCGGTCCCGGCGTTTCAGCTGCTGATGTATGCCCCGACGGACCTGAGCACACGCTGGCCTTCGCGCGACCTGTTCAACCAAAGCTCGACCTTCACCGACCAGAATTTGCGTTGGGCGCTGGCCAACTATGTACCGCCGGGAACCGATCGCAGCGACCCGCGACTGTCACCACTACACGGCGAGGTCCACAACTTGCCGCCCGCCTATATCGCCAGCGCCGGTTTCGATCCGCTCCGGGACGAGGGCGAGGCATACGCGGACAAACTGCGGACCGGCGGAGTTCCGGTAGCGCTGAGCCGCCAGGCTGATCTACCCCACGCCTACCTCAACTTCGTGGGCATCGGAGGTCGGTTCGTCGAAGCCGCCGCGGAGGCCGCTGAAGCGCTCAAACTCGGCCTTGCCGTTGCTAACCAGCCCGCAACGGAGAGCCGGTGAACTTGTCAGGGTTGGCGATATCCCAGATGGCACACACCTTCCCCGCACGCACCGTCATCGCGGTGACGCGCGGCATCATCGCCTGATAGCCGTCCTCACCCGAGGAGCCCGAGGTGTAGGCGCCCAGCTCGCCGTTGACCAGCGCCAGCTGGTTGGCGGTGACGAAGGCGGGTCCATAGCGTTGCGCGAGACCCAACACGAAACGCGCCACCTTGTCCGGTCCGTGGATGACCCGGGCGGCGGTCGGCGCCCTGCGGTTGGAGTCGCCGGTAAATGTCACGTCCGGATGCAGCAGGGCGACGGTGGCGGCCAGGTCGCCGGCGGCGATCGCCGCCATCAACTTGCCCACCACCTCGTTGTGGGTGGTGTCCGGCTTCGGTGGCGGCGAGTCGGCCACTGCCCGGCGCGCCCGCGATGCCAACTGTCGCGCGGCGGCCTCGCTGGTTCCCAGCACGTCGGCGACCTCGCCAAACGGCACCGCGAACCCGTCGTGCAACACGAACGCCACCCGCTGGTCGGGCCTCAGCCGCTCCAGCACCACCATCGCCGCGAACCGGGCGTCCTCGTTGGCCACCACCGTTGACAGCGGATCGGCGTCGTCGAATCCGGTCACCACCGGCTCTGGCAACCATTCGCCCACGTAGCTTTCCCGCCGGTGCGCCGCCGAGCGCAGTCGGTCCAGCGCGAGGCGGCTGACCACGGTCGTCAACCAGGCCCGCAGGTCCGCGATCTCGGCATCGGTGCCCTCCCAGCGCAACCAGGCCTCTTGCACCATGTCCTCGGCGTCGGCGAATGTGCCGGTCAGCCGGTAGGCAACGGTCAGCAAATGCGGCCGTAAGGCCTCGAATTCGGTGACGTCTGAAGCCGTCGTCATTGCTTCAGCTTAAGTTCGCCCGCCACCAAAGCACCCACCGGAGCAATTTTCGCGTTAGTATCATTAACATGAAAAGGGCTCGGCCCTATCGGATGACCGCTCGGGCGGCCGCTGCGGCCCAAACCGCCGACAACATCCTGATCGCGACCAAGGAGCTGGTAGCGGTTAAGGCGTTCGCCGATATCACCCTGGCCGACATCGCCGCGCGTTCCGGGGTGACGGTGCAGACCATCCTGCGCCGGTTCGGTGACAAGGATTCCGTGTTCGCCGCTGCCGTAGCCCACTTCGCTGCCGAAGTCCACGCCCGGCGCGGCGACGCGGTCCCCAACAACCTCGATGACATCGTCACCAACCTGATCGGGCACTACGAAGAGTGGGGGCCGTTGATGCTCAAGATGCTCGGCGAGCACACCGCCTCCCCTGCCGTCGGCGACGCCCTGGCGGCCGGAAAGCAGTATCACCGCGACTGGTGCCAAGCAGTGTTTTCCGACGCGCTGGCCCGGCTCGGCGAGCCGAGACGATCGCGGCGGCTGGCGCAGCTGGTTGCAATTTGCGATCTACGCACCTGGGAACTGCTGCGCATCGACTCCAGTCTGAACTGCGAGGAAACCATCGCCGCGCTGCAAGAGATGCTCGAACCACTTACGACGAAAGAGCCGTAATGGCAACTATTTTGGCGTACACCTCGCCCGCGTTGGGCCATTTGTACCCGATCTGCGCGTTGCTGACCGAACTCCGCGAACGCGGTCACCGCGTCGTGTTGCGCACTCTGGCCGCCGGCGTGCTCACCGGCCGCCGAGCCGGATTCGCCACCGAGGCCATCGACTCACGCATCGAAGACATCGTGATGTCCGACTGGCGGGCTCCCAATCAGCGGGCGGCATTGACACTGGCCTGCGCCACCTTCTCCGAGCGCGCGGCACATGAGATCGGCGACCTGCGTGGCGCGATCGATACCGTTGCGCCGGATGCGTTGATCATCGACACCAACTGCTGGGGCGCCGCCGCGGTCGCCGACGCCGGGGACGTGCCTTGGCTCACGTTCTGGCCCTACACCCCGTTTCTGGGATCCCGCGATGTGCCGCCATTCGGACCGGGCCTGCGGCCGTGGCCCGGCCTGGCCGGCCGGATACGCAATGCGGCGCTGCGCCCGATTGTGCTCGGTGCGGTGGAAAAGGCGATGTTAGGTCCGCTCAACAAGGTTCGCGGCGACGCGGGTGCCGCCCCGGTCGGTTCTGCCGACGAGTTCGCCCGGCGCGCGCCGCTGGTCCTGGTCGCCACTGGCGAGCCGTTCGAATATCCGCACCCGGATTGGGGTGGCTCAGTCCAGCTGATCGGTCCCTGCGACTTTGACCCCGCAGCTGAGCCGACGCCATGGCTCGACGACATCGACTCACCCGTCGTGCTGGTCACCAACTCCTCGGAACGCCAAGACGATGCCGCGCTGGCGCTCACGGCCCTCGAAGCGCTGGCCGATCAGCCTGTGCACGTCGTCGCCACGTTGCCTACCGGCGTCCCGAACGGAATCACGCCGCCGCGCAACGCCACCGTCAAAGCGTTCGTGCCGCACGGCGCGGTGTTGGATCGGGCGGTCTGCGCGGTCACCCACGGCGGTATGGGGACCACGCAGAAGGCGCTTGTGCGCGGTGTGCCGGTTTGCGTCGTGCCGCATGGCCGCGACCAGTTCGAGGTGGCTCGACGCGTCGAGGTCTCCCGCAGCGGAACCCGCCTTGCTGCCCGGCGGCTAAGCCCGAAACGGTTGAAATACAAGGTGTTGCAGGCGATGTCGATGACCGAGGGCGCACGACATGTGGCGGACGGATTCTCGGCCACCGGCGGCGTCGGCTACGGCGCTGACCTCATCGAGCGCCGGCTGCTTGGCCAACGCGCGCCGGCCTAGGCGTCGGCAGTCGGCGCCGAGCGTAACGCCGCTGATAATTCAAGCGCCCGAAAGCGCCGTGGCGTTACGCTCGCGGTCAACATGAGCGAGAATCTGTCAGCCAAGGCCGAACGGCATCTATGGGGTCACTTCGCCCGGCATGGACCCGGCATCACAGCGCCGATCATCACCCGCGGCGACGGCGTCACGATCTGGGACGACCGCGGCAAGAGCTATCTCGACGGCCTGTCCGGGCTGTTCACCGTGCAGGTCGGACACGGCCGCGTCGAACTCGCCGACGCGGCCGCGGCGCAGGCCGGCACGCTGGCGTACTTTCCGCTGTGGTCCTACGCCACGCCGCCGGCTATCGAGCTCGCCGAACGGCTGGCGCACTACGCGCCCGGCGACCTGAATCGGGTGTTCTTCACCACCGGTGGCGGCGAGGCGGTGGAAACCGCGTGGAAACTGGCCAAGCAGTACTTCAAGCTCACCGGCAAACCCGGGAAGTACAAAGCGATTTCGCGGTCCGTGGCCTACCACGGCACCCCGCAGGGCGCGCTGGCCATCACCGGGGTACCGGAGTTCAAGACCCCGTTCGAGCCACTGGTACCGGGCGCGGTGAAAGTGCCCAACACGAACTTCTACCGCGCAGCTGAACCGTTCGACGCCGACGCCAAAGCCTTCGGGCGGTGGGCCGCCGACCGGATCGCCGAGGCGATCGAGTTCGAGGGCCCCGACACCGTCGCCGCGGTGTTCCTCGAACCGGTGCAAAACGCCGGCGGCAGCATCCCGCCGCCGCCCGGCTATTTCGAGCGGGTCCGGGAGATCTGCGATGACTACGACGTGCTGCTGGTCTCCGACGAAGTGATCTGTGCCTTCGGCCGCATCGGATCGATGTTCGCCTGTGACGATTTCGGCTACGTGCCCGACCTGATCACCTGCGCCAAGGGGATGACGTCGGGGTACTCGCCGATCGGCGCGATGATCGCCGGCGACCGACTGTTCGAGCCATTCGACGACGCGGCGACGATGTTCCCGCACGGCTACACCTTCGGTGGCCATCCGGTCTCGGCCGCTGTCGCATTGGCCAACCTCGACATCTTCGAACGTGAGGGCCTGACCGATCGCGTCAAACACTACACAGCCGACCTGCGCACCACCCTGGAGCGGCTTTACGACCTGCCGATCGTCGGCGATATCCGCGGCGAGGGCTACTTCTACTCGATCGAATTGGTCAAAGACCAGACGACCAAACAGACCTTCAGCGCCGAGGAACGCCAGCGGTTGCTGCCCAAGCTGTCCGCGGCGATCTACGACGGCGGGCTGTACTGCCGCATCGACAACCGCGGCGACCCGGCGATCCAGTTGGCGCCGCCACTGATCTGCGGCCCAGCCGAATTCGACACCATCGAATCGATTCTGCGCAGTGCGCTCACGGAGAGTCATCTCTAGTCTCGCGAAAGTGCAACTACCGACGTATTTCTCGAGGAACCGGGCTGTTTCGAAATTGCCTGAGGTTGGTGTGGCGGGCGAGGTAGGTGTGGGGAGCTAGGGCTGGCCGCGTTCAGGCCGGGGTTGGTGTGGGGATGGCGGTGGTGATGGCTTTCATGATGTTGTGTACCAGGGCGTGGAAGTTGAATTCGGCTGCGGCTCTGTCGATTCCGCGGCTGGTGAAGCGTCGGAATCCGAGGTTGTGTTTGGCGTGGGCGAACGGGGTTTCGGCGATATGGCTGCGCTGCTTGTAGGTGTCGTGTCCTTCGGGAGTGCGTAGCCGGTGGGCCATCGCCTCGATCGGGGTGGCATCGGGCGGAGGTGGCCCAGCGGCGGGATCTTGGCGGGCGGCCAGGGCCAGGTCGCGGCTCTTGCCGACCGCGATCAGCCGGTCAGGGCCGGGCATCGTGAGGTTATCGATGCTCAGGTAGCCGGCATCGGCCAGCACTACCCCGATCCCGGCTGTGGCTCCGGCGATGTGAGGGGCGTGGGTGTCGATGAGCGCGGCGGCGGCGGTGGTCTTGTCGATGATGGTGGCAAATGCGGTGGCGTCGCTGGGGTTGTTGCCGACGCTGGTGGCGATGATCAACCCGTCGCTGCTGGTGGCGGCCTGGCAGTTGTAGCCCTGTAGCCAGCCTCCGCCGCGCAGCGGCATCATCCGTGATTGTGGATCGGTGATATTGCGTTTGGGGCTAGCTGCGGCCGCTGCGCCGCCCTGCGCGCTCTCAGCCTCGGCATTGGCTGCGGCGGCCTGCTCGGCGGCGGCGCGGTCGGCGATCGCCCGGTCCAGGGCAGCCTGCTTGCGTTTGACGAAGACATTGTCTTCGACCGGACCGGGAGTATGCCCACCGCGGAATGGGCGGGCCGCCCAGGCGTCGTTGCGGGCCTGCACGCGGGCCTTCTCCTGGGCCACACTCTCGGTGAGGACCTCGACGCGGATCTCTGCGGGTGGCGGGCCGGCCCGAAGGCCGCGGGCGCGCCGGTCCCGGTAGTCGGCCAACAGCGTCTGGCGTTTGGCCGCACGGTCGGCTTCGCGCTGGCGCCGGCGCTCCTGCACCCCCTGGCGGTCGGCCCCACCCGCGGCACTACCGGCCTTGAGCTCGGCGAGCGCCTCGGCGATACGCGCGGCCCGGGTTCGGGGATCGACCAGATCGGCGGGCAGCTCATCACCACGACGATCCGGCCCGTACAAAACATCCTCGGCGGCATCGGCGGCGGCGTGCTCAGCCGCGGCGGCCGCGGCGATTTCGCGGGCCTTGTCCGCGTCGATCGCGGCCTGTTCGGCAGCCGCCTTGACCAGCCCGTCTTCGGTGCGGTTGGCCGATATCGAAGCGTTGGAGGCGATTTTGACCGAATCGATGGCCACCACCCCCAACTGACCCATCCCCAACCGCGCGCACAACCCCAGCACCGAAGCGAACAACTCCTCACAGGCCGCCGCAGCCTGGGCACGAAACCGCGCAATCGTCACATGATCTGGGCCATCACCGGCGCAAATGATCCGAAAGGCCACATCACGATGACACATCCGCTCGATCACCCGCGACGACCGCACCCCCTGAGCCCACGCCCAAACCAGTAACGTCAACAACATCTCCGGGTCATAGCCAGCCCGACCCGCGCCACCGGTGCGCCGCGTGGCGTGCAAGCCAGACGTATCCAACCCCGCCACCACCCTGATCACCAGCCACACCGGATCGGATTCAGGCAACCAATCCCGCATGTTCTCCGGCAACAAAAACTGCTGATCACGCTCCACTGGTCGATACCCTTTGGCCACCAACCCATCTAAACGACATCCACCACCACACCCGGTAGGACATGCCGCCCTAACCCTCAATTTCGAAACAGCCCGGAACAGCGTCGGTAGTTGCACTTTCGCGGCAAGATTATCGACCCGGTCCGCTGGCAGCCACCACCGGTCGACCCGCTTCCCGACATGCCAACGCCGAGCATCACAGTCGTCCCGCTGCCCGGCAATGGACCCGAGGACGTCGTCGCCGACGCCGACTGGCGGATCTGGACGGCGATGGTCGCCTAGGCCAATACCGCGCTGGAATGGCTGCTGCCGCGCCCGCCGATCCTGCGCAAGATCGCGTGGCGACTGCCCGAGCGCCTGCAACCACGGATCAAACCCGAGGTGTGGGCCGTCGCGTTCGACCCGGACGGCGGTGCGCCCGTCGCCGGCCTACGTACCAGCCATCCCCACTTCGGCGTCGTCACCGGCCTTGTCGAAAGCGCCGGCAAGCTATGGATGGGCACGATTGACTTCCCGGCCGTCGCGCACGTCGAACTTGCGGCGGCCGGCGCCCGCTGAACCTGGCTTTTTGACTTCTGCAACATCAGTCACAGCGCGGCTCCGCTGAATCGGGCCGCCGATCGCCTACCCTGCACACACGATGGTCTTCCTACGTTCCGCATCGTGCCTGGCAGCAGCGGTTTTCTTGGCCGCGGTGCCGAGCCTTCCCGCCGCCGTGGCCGAACCCGACGCGGCGCCGGACGCGTGCCGCTACAAGGTGTCCACCCCGCCGGCGGTGGATTCGTCGGAAGTGCCCCGGGCCGGTGATCCGCCGCTTCCGCTGCCGGTGCCCCCGTCGCCAGTCGGCGGCAACGCGCTGGCCGGCTGCGGTGTCATCGCCGCGCCGGACACGCCACCGGTGCCCGACGACATCTCCGCCGAGGCGTGGGTGGTGGCCGACCTGGACAGCGGCGCCATCATCGCCGCCCGCGACCCCCACGGCCGCCACCGACCGGCCAGCGTCATCAAGGTGCTGGTCGCGATGGCATCGCTCAACGAACTCAACCTCAACAAGACCGTCGACGGCACCCCGGAGGACGCCGCCGCAGAGGGCACCAAGGTGGGCGTCGCGCCCGGCGGCACCTACACCGTCAACCAGCTCTTGCACGGGCTGCTCATGCATTCCGGCAACGACGCCGCCCACGCGCTGGCCGTGCAGCTGGGCGGCATGCAGGTCGCCCTGGAGAAGATCAACACGCTGGCCGCCAAGCTCGGCGGGCGCGACACCCGCGTCGCGACGCCGTCCGGATTGGACGGGCCCGGCATGAGCACATCCGCCTACGACATCGGCCTGTTCTACCGGTATGCCTGGGAGAACCCGACATTCGCCGGCATCGTCGCGACACCGACCTTCGACTTCCCCGGCCACGGCGATGCCCCTGGTTATCAGCTGGAGAACGACAACCAGTTGCTCGCACACTATCCAGGCGCCCTGGGCGGCAAAACCGGCTACACCGACGACGCCGGCCAGACGTTCGTAGGTGCGGCCAACCGGGACGGTCGCCGGCTGATGGCCGTACTGCTGCACGGCACCCGTCAGCCGATTGCGCCGTGGCAACAGGCCGCACATCTACTGGACTACGGGTTCGCCACTTCCCCGGGCACTCGGGTGGGAACGCTGATCGAGCCGGACCCGGCGCTGGTGGCAGCCAAACCCGTCACCGATGCCGATGGCGACGGCCTCGCCGCCCGCGCCGCCGCCGCTATCGTGCCGCCCGCCGACGCGCTGCCGGTGCGAGTCGGCGTGGCGGTCATCGGCACCATCATCGTGTTCGGCTTGATCATGGTCGCGCGCTCGCTGAACCGCAGGCCGCAGCGCGAATTCTGAACACCCAGCGCATACCACATGGCGTGCCGCGGGGCCGGTGCATGCCCCGCCATTTCATAACGGCGCGCGCCGCCTAACGTGGGAGGGCGTATGCCAATGCCACGTGCACGAATCAGCAAACGGACGAGAATGGGCCGCGCCAATCAGGCGCAGCTGTCGCGACGAGCGCTGCTGGTCGGCGTCACCGCGGCGAGTGTGGGCCTGATCTGCGGCTATGACCTGTCCAACATCGCCGGCGCGCTGCTCTACATCACCGACGGCTTTCACCTCAGCACCCACCAGCAGGAGCTGGTCACCACGGCGGTGGTCATCGGCCAGATCATCGGCGCGGCGGGAGGCGGGCCCCTGGCCAATGCGGCCGGACGGAAGAAGTCGCTTACCCTGGCCACCGCCGCCTACGCGGTGCTGGCGGTACTGGGAGCGATGTCGTCGTCGATGCCGATGCTGCTGGGCGCGCGGCTGCTCTTGGGCCTGACCATCGGGCTGTCCATGGTGGTGGCACCGGTATTCGTCGCCGAATCCACGCCGGCAGCCGTCCGCGGCTCCATGCTGGTCGCCTACCAGGTGGCAACCGTCATCGGCATCATCCTCGGTTACGTGGCGGCCTACCTGCTGTCCGGCTCGCAGAGTTGGCGATTGATGCTGGGCCTGGCCGCCCTGCCCGCCGTGCTGGCGCTGCTGCTGTTGCATCGATTGCCCGACACCGCGCGCTGGTACATGCTCAAGGGCCGCACCGCTGACGCGCGCCGGGCGCTGCAGCGGATCGAACCGGACCGCGACGTCGAGCAGGAGCTCGCCGAAATCGGCCGCGCGCTTCGCGAAGAACGCGAAGAAAGCGGCGGCGTAGTCGCCGAGATGTTGCGCCGGCCGTATCTGCGGGCCACCGTCTTCCTGGTCGGGCTCGGCTTTTTCATCCAGATCACCGGCGTCAACGCCATCATCTGCTACGGCCCGCGGCTGTTCGAGGCGATGGGCTTCCGGGGCAGCTTCGCGCTGCTGCTGTTGCCGGCACTGGTTCAGGTCGCCGCCCTGGCAGCGGTAATCGTTTCGCTGCTGCTCGTCGACCGGTTGGGTCGCCGGCCGATTCTGTTGACCGGCATCGCCACGATGATCGTCGCTGACGTGATCCTGGTCGTCGTCTTCGCCGTGAGTTCCGACTCCTACGATGCGCTCACGTTGTTCGGGTTCATCGGGGTACTGATCTTCATGGTCGGCTTCACATTCGGCTTCGGCGCACTGGTATCGGTATATGCGGGTGAGAGCATGCCGTCGCGGCTGCGGTCGCTTGGGTCCAGCGCCATGCTCACCGCAGATTTGGTAGCCAATGCGGTCGTTGCCGGCGCTTTCCTGTCCATGCTGAATTCGTTGGGCGGCGCCGGAACCTTCGCGGTGTTCGGTGTTTTGGCGGTCGCAAGCTTCGGCTTCGTTTACCGGTTTGCGCCCGAGACCAAGGGCAAGCAGTTGGAGGACATCCGGCACTTCTGGGAGAACGGCGGCAGCTGGCCCGAGGAGTTACCTACCACCGCGCCACATGCGCCGTCATGGCTCTAATCACGGCCGGCACAGTCGTTCTCGAACAGCGGGTCTGTCGTCCCGGGTGGCTGGAAACGTCGGGTGATCGGATTCTGGGCTGCGGCGCCGGCCCTCCGCCCCGGCCGGCCGACGTCAACCTGCCGAGCGCGATCGTGGTTCCGGGATTTGTCGACATGCATGTGCACGGCGGCGGCGGCGCGAGCTACACCGACGCCGACAGCGCAGACATTGTGCGGGCGGCGGCATTTCATCGCCGGCATGGCACCACCACGACATTGGCGAGTCTGGTCACCGGCTCCCCCGCTCATCTGCGCAACGCGGTGGGGGCACTGACCGAAGCGACACAGGCCGGCATCGTGGCCGGCATCCACTTGGAGGGCCCCTGGCTGAGCCCGGGGCGGTGCGGCGCGCACGATCCTCAGCAGATGCGCGACCCAGAGCCCGCTGAGATCGACGCCCTGCTGGCGGCCGGTGACGGGGCGATCCGGATGGTCACGGTGGCACCGGAACGGCACGGAAGCGACGACGCGATTGTCCGCTTTATCGACGCGGGAGTCGTTGTGGCTGTGGGACATACCGATGCGAGCTACGACCAGACCCGGGACGCCATCGCTCTTGGTGCGACGGTCGGCACCCATCTGTTCAACGGTATGCGGCCGCTGCACCACCGCGACCCCGGACCAGCGCTCGCGCTGCTACAGGATCCGCGGGTGGCCGTCGAGTTGATCGCAGACGGCGCTCACGTCCACCCCGCAGTGCTGTCGACGGTGTTCGCGACGGCAGGACCTGATCGGGTGGCGCTGGTCACCGATGCTATTTCGGCGGCCGGGATCGGTGATGGCGAATTTCGGCTCGGGACAATGGATGTTGATGTCGTCTCGACGGTGCCACGCGTGCGGGGAACGTCGACCATCGCGGGCAGCACCGCGACCATGGATCAACTGTTTCGGGCGGCGGCCGCCGATGCGGGCCTGCCCGCTGCGGTGCAGATGACATCGGCGACCCCGGCGCGCGCGCTCGGGCTGAATGACGTCGGGGCGCTCTGCACCGGCCGCAAAGCCAACCTTGTAGTGCTGGACAGTGATCTCGCGGTGACCGCCGTGATGGCCAGCGGTGAATGGCTCGCACCCACGGTATTGCG
>NZ_JCALCK010000015.1:0-75589 GCF_059812285.1 Mycobacterium sp. NGS62
GCATCGCCGTGAGCCCGGCGCAAAACAGCGCGATCCATTGCTCGTAGCCGGTGGCGATGTCGTGGTGGACATCCTCGTCGGCTTCGATCAGCTCACCGGCGAGCGAACCATAAACACATCCGCCCCGCCGGTACACGGTGTCGGCGTCGGCCACGCAGGTGTCAGCCCAGGCCTGCAGCGCTGCAAGGCTGTCCAGCGGAGCCAGCGGGGGAGCGGTATGAAACGCCACGACATCATTGCGGCGGGCCGCAACGACCTGGCGAGTCAGATCACGCTTGTCCTTGAAGTAATGCGCGACCTGGGAGCCGCTGACGTCGGCGGCGCTGCGGACCTGATCGATACTGGTGCCCGCGATACCGCCTTCGAACATGAGCTTGGCGGCGGCGTCGACAATGCGGGCTCGAGTTGCCTGTCCCTTGCGGGTCAATCGCGAGTCGTCGGACACCATGGGCACGCCTTTGGCACGCGTCAATCGGAAGTTGTCACTGGTCGCCGGGTTCTCGACTGTACCGCCCGTCAGCCGGGCACCGGGTTGCGACGCGCGACGGCATGGCGGTTCAGTGCCGTTCGCGTCGCGCGCGGGGCCGGCGCGGTGGCCGGGCCGCCCGTTCCGCCGGATCGGCCGCGAACATCCGAAGATAGTTCACCGCGAATCGCACTGCGTCGGCGTGCGGCCAGTCCTCGCGGTACGTGAAGGTTAAGGTGGCGCCGCCCTGGTGGGCAGTAACGATCACCAGCGCGAGTTGGCGCGCGTCGGCGTCGGCGACCAGAACGCCCTGATTCTTCAGCTGCTCGATCGCGTGCTCGAGCAACGCGACCCATTGCCGGTAGCCTGCCGCCAGCTCGTCGCGTATCGCGTCGTCGGACTTCGCGAGCTGGCCTGCGAGTGCATGGTAAGTGGGTGTCCCGGCGTAGCCGATGCGCCGTAAGTGGCGCATATTCAGGTCAATCCAGCGCTCGAAGTCCTGCAACGATGTCAGCCCGTGCAGCCGCGGTTGGCGGTGGAAGTCGAGCACCACGTTGATCTGGCGGGCGATGACCGCACGCACCAACTCCTGCTTGTCGGCAAAATAGTGGGCCAGCTGAGAGCCGCTGACCGACGCAGCCTTGCGTACGTTGTCCATGGTGAGCGTCGAGAATCCCGTGCGGATGATCAGTTCGGCCGCCGCGTCCACGATCCGGTCGCGGGTGGCGCGGCCTTTTGCGGTCAACCGTTCTCCGCCGGGCATCTCGGCGCTAACCATGTGCTCAGGCTAGCCGCTCCGCCCCGGCACTATGGGATATCCAACCCACTTGTCATCATCGGTCGGCGTCAGCTGCGGGTAGGTGCTTGCCGAGAAACCCCCGGATCAATTCGGTGACCTCGTCCAGTGCGGACTCCAGCAGGAAATGGCCGCCGTCGAGAAGATGAATCTCGGCGTCGGGTAAGTCGTCGGCGAAGGCGTCGGCGCCCGCTGGACCGAATATCTCGTCGCCGCGACCCCACACCGCCAGCAGTGGCACCCTGCTGGAGCGGAAGTACTCATGCAGCCGCGGATACAGCGGGGAATTGGTCGCGTAGTCGAGGAACAGTTTGAGTTGCACCTCGGCGTTGCCCGGCCGGGAGATCAATGCATAGTCGTGATACCACGATTCCGGGTCGACCAGTGTCTCGTCAGGAACGCCGGTGACGTATTGCCATCGGGTGGCATCGAGGGTGAGAAACTGTCGTACCGCCGCTTCGGTTTCGGGAGTCTGCGCACTGTGGTAGTCCCACACCGTTTTCCAGAAGCTTTCCACGAAGCCGGCGTCGTAGCCGTTGCCGTTTTGACTGACGATCGCTGTGATCGCGGTCGGGTTCTCAAGGGCCAGCCGCCACCCGATCGGAGCGCCATAGTCCTGCACATACATCGCATACCGATCGATGCCCAGCGTGCGCAGCAAGCCGGCGGTCAACTCGGTCAGGGCATCGAAGGTGTAGTCGAAGTCCGCGACGCCCGGCGCGTCGGAGAGCCCGAAGCCCAGATGATCGGGCGCGATCACGTGATAGCGGTCGGCCAGTGCGGGTATCAGATGACGGAACATGTAGGAGCTGGTCGGAAATCCGTGTAAGAGAACCAGCGTCGGGGCGTCGGCGTCGCCGGCCTCGCGGTAGAACAACCGGTGACCACCGATGGCGGCGTAGCGATGATGAACGCTCGGCATGAGCGATCCTCCTCGGTCGATTCGTCGAAACCATTGTTCTGGGTTGCACATCCCAGTATGCACCATCGTTGGCGCTTCGCAATAGCCGCGCCAGTAACTGTTGACGCATTCGCCAGATCCCGCATATTCTGGGCGAGCCATCCCAATTTTGTCCCGAGGCTCGGAGGCGGTCCGATGGCGGCGCTCAAGGTCGACGATGCGTTTTCGCGTGTACGGAACCCCGCGGGGCCGGCGGTGGCGCGGCTTGTGTCGGTCAATGTCGGCATGCCCAAAGACGTGCAATGGCGGGGCAAGACGGTGCACACCGGAATCTGGAAGGTGCCCGTGGACGGCCCGATCATGGTGCGCCGGCTCAACATCGACGGCGACGGCCAGGGCGATCTTGCCGGACATGGTGGCGAACAACGGGCGGTGTTGGTCTATCAACTTGAGTCGTACGACTATTGGAAGGCCCACCTGCGCCGCGACGACCTTCGCCCGGCCCACTTCGGCGAAAATTTCACTATCCGTGGGCTCAGTGACCGGGACGTCTGTATCGGCGACCGATACCGCATCGGCGATGCTGAGTTTGAAGTTACCCAGCCACGCGTCACCTGCTTCCGGGTCGGCATGCGCCTCGGCGAACCCGACATGCCCAATCTGCTGGTGGCACATCACCGCCCCGGCTTCTACTTCCGGGTGATCACCGAAGGTCAGGTGCAAGCCGGCGACGCGATCGTGTTGACCCGGCGCGGCCCACACGAGCTCAGCGTCGCCGACGTCGACGCGCTGTTGTATCTACCCGACCGCGACATGGCCCAACTCCGCAAAGCCGTGGACGTGGCGGCACTCAGCCCGGGCTGGCAACAGTCGTTCCATGACATGCTCACGCAGAGTTCGGGTGTGCCGGCGGCGCCGTCGATCGGCGTCGAACGTGGATGGACGGGATTCAGGCCGTTGCGAGTCAGCGCAATCGACCACGAGACCGCCTCGGTGTTGTCGATTCGGTTTGAATCCGACGACGACGCCGGGCTGCCGAGGCCGCTTCCCGGGCAGTACCTCACGGTGCGGATCCCCGACGCGGGTGATCCACCGCCGATGCGCAGTTACTCACTCTCGGGCGACCCTGCAGCAAGCGACTACCGCATCAGCGTCAAACGCGAAGACCGCGGCCTGGTAAGTCGTTGGCTGCATGCCCATGTCAAAGTCGGTTCGATTGTCGAAGCGGCCGCCCCGCGCGGCGACTTCTGCCTCACCGACGGCAGCGCTCCCGTCGTCTTGATCTCAGCCGGCATCGGTGCCACTCCCGTGCTGGCCATGCTGCACGCTCTGGCCGCGGCCAACAGCAACCGCTGCATCAGGTGGCTGCACACGACACGCAACACCGAGAGCCACGCTTTCGCAGCAGAAGTCACTGGTCTGATCACCTCGCTACCCGATGCTCAGCAATTCGTTTTCTACACAGCCGCCATGCAAGCCGACGACGGCATCACCCTCGGTCATCTGGACCGGCAATCGATTGCCGCATTGGAGCTACCCACCGACGCGGCTGTCTACCTCTGTGGCCCAGAGGCATTCATGGATGCCATGCGCGACGGGCTGGCTGCCTGCGGATTCAGGTCCGGGCAGATCCACACCGAACTGTTCGGCGCATTGCCTGCCATCAACCCCGGCGTCGTCTCCGCGCCGAAGACCACCCGCCCGCATCTGCCCCCGGGCGCCCCGGGGGCGGGCCCGGCAATCACCTTCGCGCGCAGCGGGCTCACGGTCAATTGGTCAGCGGACTACGGCTCCATTCTGGAGCTCGCTGAGACTTGCGACGTGCCAACACGATTCGCCTGTCGAAGCGGCGTCTGCCACACCTGCGTCACCGGAATCGTCGCGGGCACACCGGCCTACCTGCAACCGCCGTTGGAAGAGCCGCCGCAGGGGACGGTACTCATCTGCTGCGCGGCGCCCCGTGACGACCTCGTCCTCGACCTGTGAGCAATGCCCGCCGCGAGCGTGCGCAAAATACGCGATTGGCTCGGCGTGTCGTGCGGGGACACGCACGCTCGGCGCAATAAAGCTCAGCTGAAGGCCAGGTCGATGATTTCCTGCTGCTCGACGGCGTGCACCTTCGACGAGCCCGACGACGGCGCCGACATCGCCCGGCGCGAAATCCGTTTGATCCCGGTCAACTTGTCCGGCAGCAACTCGGGCAACTCCAAACCGAATCGCGGCCAGGCACCCTGGTTAGCCGGCTCCTCTTGCACCCAGAAAAATTCCTTGACGTCGGAATAGCGGTCCAGGGTTTCGTTGAGCCGTCGTTTAGGCAGCGGCGCCAGCTGTTCGATCCGCACAATCGCGACGTCGTCGCGCTCGTCCTTGGCCTTGCGGGCTACCAATTCGTAGTAGATCTTCCCGCTGGTCAGCAGGATGCGCCTGACCTTGCTCCGATCACCGTCGCCGTCCTCGTACGTCGGCTCCTCGAGCACCGAACGGAACTTGATCTCGGTGAAGTCCTTGAGGTCGCTGACCGCGGCCTTGTTGCGCAGCATCGATTTCGGAGTGAAAACGATCAGCGGCCGCTGAATTCCGTCCAGCGCGTGCCGGCGCAACAGGTGGAAGTAGTTCGCCGGGGTCGACGGCATCGCGATGGTCATCGACCCCTCCGCCCACAGTTGTAGGAAGCGTTCGATGCGGCCGGACGTGTGGTCGGGACCCTGGCCCTCATGGCCGTGCGGCAGCAGCAGCACCACGTTGGACAACTGGCCCCACTTGGCTTCGCCGGAGCTGATGAACTCGTCGATGATCGACTGAGCGCCGTTGAGGAAGTCGCCGAACTGCGCCTCCCACATCACGACTGCATCCGGGTTACCTACCGTGTAGCCGTATTCGAAACCGACGGCGGCGAATTCGGACAGCGGCGAGTCGTAGACCAGAAACCTGCCGCCGGTCGGACTGCCGTCGAGATTAGTGGCCAGCAGCTGCAGCGGGGTGAACTCCGCGCCGGTCATCCGGTCGATGATCACCGAATGCCGTTGGGAGAACGTGCCGCGGCGGGTGTCCTGGCCCGACAGTCGCACCAGCTTCCCCTCGGCCACCAGCGATCCCAGCGCCAGCAGCTCGCCGAACGCCCAGTCGACCTTCCCCTCGTAGGCCATCTCCCGCCGCTTCTCCAGCACCGGCTTGACGCGCGGGTGCACGGTGAACCCCTCGGGAACGGCTAGGTGCGCGTCGCCGATCCGGGCCAGCAGCGACTTGTCCACCGCGGTGGACAATCCCGCTGGAATCATCTGGTGGGACTCCACCGATTCGCTGGGTAGTGCTCCGTGCTTCTCCAGCTCGCGAACCTCGTTGAATACCCGCTCCAACTGGCCCTGGTAGTCGCGCAGGGCGTCCTCGGCTTCCTTCATCGAGATGTCGCCGCGGCCGATCAGCGCCTCGGTGTAGCTCTTGCGGGAACCGCGCTTGGCGTCGATCACGTCGTACATCGACGGGTTGGTCATCGACGGGTCGTCACCCTCGTTGTGACCACGGCGGCGGTAGCACAGCATGTCGATGACAACGTCCTTGTGGAACTTCTGCCGGAAGTCCACTGCCAGCCGTGCCACCCATTCGCAGGCTTCGGGGTCGTCGCCGTTGACGTGGAAGATCGGCGCCCCAATCATTTTCGCGACGTCGGTGCAGTACTCGCTGGACTTGGAGTGCTCCGGCGAGGTGGTGAAGCCGATCTGGTTGTTGACGATGATGTGGATGGTGCCCCCGACCCGGTAACCGGGCAGCAGCGCCAGGTTCAGCGTCTCGGCCACCACGCCTTGCCCGGCGAAGGCGGCGTCACCGTGCAGCATCATCGGCACCACCGAGAACCCGCTCTCGCTGGTGCCCTTGTCGAGCAGGTCCTGCTTGGCCCGCACCAGCCCCTCCAGCACCGGGTCGACGGCTTCGAGGTGCGACGGGTTGGCGGTCAGCGACACCTGAATGTCGTTGTCGCCGAACATCTGGATGTAGACGCCGCTGGCGCCGAGGTGGTACTTGACGTCGCCGGAGCCGTGCGCCTGCGACGGGTTCAGGTTGCCCTCGAACTCGGTGAAGATCTGCGAGTACGGCTTGCCGACGATGTTGGCGAGCACGTTGAGCCGCCCGCGGTGCGGCATGCCGATGACGACCTCGTCGAGTCCGTACTCGGCGCACTGGTCGATGACGGTGTCCATCATCGGGATGACGGTCTCGGCACCCTCCAACGAGAACCGCTTCTGTCCAACGTATTTCGTCTGCAGGAAGGTCTCGAACGCCTCCGCGGCGTTGAGTTTGGACAGGATGTATTTCTGTTGGGCCACCGTCGGCTTGTCGTGCTTGACCTCGACCCGGTCCTGCAGCCACTGCTGTTGTTCGGGCTCGAGGATGTGGGTGTACTCCACACCGACGTGCCGGCAGTAGGCATCGCGCAGCACCGACAGCACGTCGCGCAGCTTCTTGTACTCCGCGCCGGCAAAACCGTTGACCTTGAACACCCGGTCGAGATCCCACAGTGTCAGCCCATGCGTCAGCACGTCCAGGTCGGGGTGACTGCGGAACCGGGTGTTGTCCAGCCGCAGCGGATCGGTGTCGGCCATCAGGTGTCCGCGGTTGCGGTAGGCGGCGATCAATTCGATGACCCGGGCGGTCTTGTCGACGATCGAATCCGGATTGTCCGGGCGCCAGCGCACCGGCTCATACGGGATGGACAGTTCCCGGAAGATCTCGTCCCAGAAGCCGTCCGAGAGCAGCATTTCGTGGATGGTGCGCAGGAAGTCGCCGGATTCCGCGCCCTGAATGATGCGGTGGTCGTAGGTCGACGTCAGCGTGATCAGCTTGCCTATCCCGAGTTCGGCGATGCGTTCGGCGCTGGCGCCTTGAAACTCGGCCGGGTATTCCATTGCGCCGACACCGATGATCGCGCCCTGCCCGGCCATCAGTCGCGGCACCGAATGCACGGTGCCGATGGTGCCCGGATTGGTCAACGAAATCGTCACGCCGGCAAAATCTTCCGCGGTTAACTTGCCGTCGCGCGCGCGCCGCACGATGTCTTCGTATGCGGTGACGAACTGCGCAAATCGCATACTCTCGCAGCGCTTGATACCGGCCACCACCAACGAACGCTTACCGTCCTTGCCCTGCAAATCGATCGCCAGCCCGAGATTGGTGTGCGCCGGTGTCACTGCACTGGGTTTGCCGTCGACCTCGGCGAAGTGCCGATTGAGGTTGGGGAACTCTTTGATCGCCTGCACCACCGCATACCCCAGCAGGTGGGTGAACGAGATCTTGCCGCCCCGATTGCGTTTGAGTTGGTTGTTGATGACGGTTCGGTTGTCGATCAGCAGCTTGGCCGGGATTGCGCGCACGCTGGTGGCCGTCGGCACCTCCAGCGACATGGACATGTTCTTGACGACTGCGGCGGCGGCGCCCCGCAGCACCTGGACTTCATCACCCTCGCCCGGTGTCGGGCCGGCCGGCTTGGCCGGCGCGACCGGTGCGCTGGCGGCGCCATTGCCCGGCGCTGCGGTGGTGGTGGGTGGTGCGGACGGTTTGGGGCGCGGTGCAGGCGCAGGCTCTGGAGCGGCTGGAGCTGAGGTGGCCGGTTGCCCGTCACTCGTGGTCGGGGTGTCAATCGTGGGCTCGGGGTTGTAGTCGACCAAAAACTCATGCCAGCTCGGATCGACCGAGGAGGGGTCGTCCCGGAACTTGCGGTACATCTCCTCGACCAGCCATTCGTTCTGCCCGAATGGTGAACTTGTACTGCTCACGGCAGCTGCTCGCCTCTCACTTACGGCGGTCCTGTAATTTCCGCCCCATAAAGGCTAACCCTTTGTCGACGATCGGGTTGGTGGTGCCGAGACTGCGGTGACGACGCTGAGACTGCGGCCAGCGCACGCCCGAGCGTCTCTGGGGCACCGTCACCGCAGTCTCGGCACTCCAGACGCAGACTCGCCGGCTAGCCGGCTGCGTCGCGAACGGTCGGCAGCAGATGCAGCGTCACCGGCCACCGGGCGGGAGGCCCGCCGAACGCCTTACGGGTATTACGGACGATCTTCTTGCCGACCATCCGATTGCCGATCGCGCCGATGAGGGCACCGATACCGGCCGGCAGCAGTTTGCCGAACAGCAGAGCGCCGCGGCGAAGTGTGTAGCGCTTGACGGCGTACTTGAGCAGTCGCGAATTCAGCTGCGACACCGCCGGCATCGGCAGTGACGCCACGCCGTCGGATAGCCAGGCTCCGCTGGTGCGGCCCGGGCCGATCAGCTCAGCGATGGCGTGCTTGCTGTCGTCGCCGACCAGCACAGCGAGCACTAGGGCGCGGCGCCGTTCCCGGTTTTCGGTGGGGATGCCATGTACCGCGGCCGTCGCCAACGCGAAGAACGCGGTGGCCTCGAGGAAAACCGCGGTTTCTCCGGCGGCCGCAGACAGCGCCGCCAGGGTGCCGATGCCCGGCAAGGCTGCTGCCGACCCGACCGCCGCACCGCTGGCCGTGACTGCGGCCAGGTAACGCTTCTCGAGCTTCGAGGCGATGGCGGCCGGGTTGGCCCCGGGGTTTGTGCGGCGCAGCCGTTCCACGTAAGCCCTGGCCACCGGCTCCTGTGCCCGCGCGGTGCGTTCGATGACGTGCGCCAAAGCGCGCACCGATGCTTTTGGCTTGTTGTTGCCGGCGGTCTGGGGAATCCCCGCTGACCCGGTCCGTCGGGCGCTCATAGTGCCTCCGAATCCAGTGCCCGGCCTTCCCTCGGACCATTGCACGGTCCGCATCGCTGCCGGACGAGATGGCGTCACCTCAGGTTAGCGCCGCTCCAGCCAAAGCCGGGGGAGGCATCAAGGTCGATTACTCCACCCGGAATAATCCGGGCCGACTACTTCGGGCGAACAGGAAGCACGCAATGGCCTACCAACCGACCTCGTTGGGCGTCGCGGTGTTGGCGCTGCTGCAGGAGCGCCCGATGCACGGCTACGAGATGTTCCAGACCTTGATCCAGCGGCAGGCGGACCGCATCGTGAAAATCCGGCCGGGATCGCTGTACCACGTTGTCGACCGGCTGACCGAGGAGAAGTTGATTCGCTGCGCCACCGCCGGGCGCGAGGGCAACCGGCCCGAGCGCGCCATCTATGAGATCACCGACGCCGGCGTGGAGATGCTCAACGAGCGGGTGCGCCACATGGTGGCCACTCCGGTCGAGGAGTTCCCGCAGTTCGCCGCCGCGCTTGCCGAGATCGATACGCTCGATCCGGAAGCCGCGGCGAACGCCGTCGACGACCGCGTCGGGGCGATGGAGGCCAAGGCCGCCGAAATCATGGCGCTCCGCGACGGTGGTGTCGCACCGGCCAGCGCCTATCAACTGGCGTTCGACTACCTGCTGGCGACAGTGGAAGCCGAAGTTGTCTGGCTACGAGGGCTTGCCGAGTCGCTGCGTTCCGGTCGGCTGCCGTGGCCGCAGTCGGTCCGAGCTGACACGAGCATGGAAAGCCGAGACGAGGTGGGAATATGACGGCGCCGGGCGGGGCGAGGGTCCGGGGGCGATCTGCCGGCGGCCCGTACCGCGGCGCTGCGACGGTGCCGCGCACGCGCGCGAACACGCCGAACCCCTGGAACGCGCTCTGGGCGATGATGGTGGGCTTCTTCATGATCCTGCTGGACTCGACGATCGTCGCGGTCGCCAATCCCAGCATCATGACCAGGCTGGAAACCGGATACGACACGGTGATCTGGGTGACCAGCGCCTACCTACTGGCCTACGCGGTGCCGCTGCTGGTGGCGGGCCGACTCGGTGACCGCTTCGGCCCGAAGAACCTCTACTTGGCCGGTCTGGCCTTGTTCACCGCTGCCTCGATGTTGTGTGGCCTGTCGGGAAGCATCGGCATGCTGATTGGCGCCCGGGTGGTCCAGGGAATCGGTGCCGCCGTATTGACCCCGCAGACTCTGTCGACGATCACCCGAATCTTCCCCGCCGAGCGTCGCGGGATGGCCATGAGCGTGTGGGGCGCCACCGCCGGCGTCGCCACTCTGGTCGGACCGCTGGCCGGCGGCCTGCTGGTCGACGCGCTGGGCTGGGAGTGGATCTTTTTCGTCAATGTCCCGGTGGGCATCATCGGGCTGGGACTCGGAGTTTGGTTGATTCCGCAGTTGCCCATTCACACTCACCGATTCGATCTGGCCGGTGTCGCGCTGTCCGCGGTGGGCATGTTCCTCATCGTCTTCGCCCTGCAGGAGGGACAGTCCGCGGGGTGGGCGCCCTGGATTTGGGCGGTGATCGTGGCCGGTATCGGGTTCATGGTGGCGTTCGTGTACTGGCAGTCGGTGAACACCCGCGAACCGCTGATCCCGCTGGACATCTTCCGCGATCGCGACTTCAGCCTGTCCAACCTCGGCGTAGCGGTCATCGGATTCGCCTCCACCGCGATGGTGTTGCCGTTGATGTTCTATGCGCAGGCGGTATGCGGATTGTCTCCCACCCGCTCGGCGCTGCTGACCGCGCCGATGGCGATCACCAGTGGCCTGCTCGCCCCGATCGTCGGCAGGATCGTCGACCGGGCCCATCCGCGGTCGGTTGTCGGCTTCGGCTTCTCGGTATTGGCGATCGCGCTGACCTGGCTCTCGATCGAGATGACACCATCCACCCCGATTTGGCAGCTGGTGCTGGTGTTCATCGCAATGGGGTTCGGGATGGCGTTCGTGTGGCAACCGCTGGGCGCCACCGCAACACGGAACCTGCCGCCCAGCCTGGCGGGTGCCGGTTCGGGTGTCTACAACGCGACCCGTCAGGTCGGCGCGGTGCTCGGTAGCGCCAGCATCGCCGCATTCATGACCTCACGGATCACTGCGGAGTTGCCGCCGATGCCGGGCGGTCTGCACCCAGAAGCTGCGGACGGCGGGGCCCTGCAGTTGCCCGAGTTCCTGCGCGATCCGTTCGCGGCCGCGATGTCCCAGTCGATGCTGTTACCCGCCTTCATCGCGCTGTTCGGGGTGGCCGCTGCGATGTTCATGCTCGGCTTCGGCGCTTCGGCCCTTGGCAGCCAACGTAGTTCCCGGCGTAGCGATGCCGCCGACGACGTTTCCGGCGATCGTTTGGCTACCCGAACCGGCCGGCTGCGTGCGATGCCGAACGTCTCAGACGATTTCGACGATTACGTGGAGTACCTGGTACCTCGCGCTCCCCGTGCGCCGCGCCGACCGCCCCGACAGCCGGATGCCGACGACAGCGATACGGAGCCGCTCAGAGCCCCCGCCGGAGATCGCCGATACTCACCCGCCGACACTGCCGGTCCTATTGGCTTCGCCCACAACGGCTTCCACGTCGACGAGGAGCGGCGCCTGCGGTCGATCGCGCAGCTCTCGCCGCGCGCGAATCACCACCGCGACGTCGCCCGCCACCGATTCGGTGACGATGAACCCCCGCGCAACAAGCATTACCGGGCCGATCCCGACCAGGCCGATCCCGAAAGGCCGCCGGGATATGGAAGGCACTCGTTCCGCGACGACTAGCTACTAGGACCTGAAAAAGTCAGCGCGCCGGTCGATGTCAGCGCCAGGAACGCACCCAGATCCACCAGGCCGCCCGGAGTAGTCGGCAGGTAGTCGGTGAGTGTTTCAGACCGCACGATCACCGCCGCGTATTGCGCACGGCTGACTGCTACGTTCAACCGGTTTCGGTTGAGCAGGAATGGAACTCCGCGCGGGATATCCTCGATGGACGACGCCGTCATCGAGACGAAGACCACCGGTGCTTCGGCGCCTTGAAACTTGTCGACGGTTCCGACCTGGACGTCGCCGAGACGCGCGGCGCTCAAATACTGTCGCAGCAGCACCACTTGAGCGTTGTAGGGCGCCAGCACCAGCACATCGGCGGCTCGCAGCCGACGCGTGCCGTCGTCATCGGTCCACGACGAGCCGAGCAGGCGCGCGATCTCGGCGACGATAGCCTCGGCTTCCTGCGGGCTCTCGATCGAATTGTTCTCGTGGCGGACCGCCACCACATGAATGCCGGGCGCATACCCGTCAAGGTGACGTGCGGCGGTGCGCTCGGCATACGACTCCAGGCGGCCTTCGTAGGA
This sequence comes from Mycobacterium sp. NGS62, assembly GCF_059812285.1. Taxonomy (NCBI): domain Bacteria; kingdom Bacillati; phylum Actinomycetota; class Actinomycetes; order Mycobacteriales; family Mycobacteriaceae; genus Mycobacterium; species Mycobacterium sp. NGS62. The sequence goes on from NZ_JCALCK010000015.1 coordinate 12,227, forward strand.
CAGCCTCGAGACCGGCCCGCAGACCGCGGGATGCATTCGGTATGAGCGATCGAGGAAGTATCCGCGTTCGGCCGACAACGTGCGCTTGCCGTCGACCAGCCAGCCCAACGCGGAGGTGTCGACCGGTTCGGGATGGGTGCCCTGGCTGACCTGAGGCAGCTGTTGTGGATCACCCAGCAGCAGCAGGTTTTTAGCTGCCGACGCCACCGCAATGGTGTTCGCCAAACAGAATTGGCCGGCCTCGTCGATCACCAGCAAGTCCAAGCTGGCCGGCGGTACACGATTGCGGTTGGCGAAGTCCCATGCCGTGCCACCGATCAGGCAGCCAGCGGTGTTGTCGATGAATCCGGGATACTGGTTCTCGTCGATGTGCTGCCATTGCGGCTCTTTATTGCCGTGTCGTTTCTTGGCCACCCGCTGCGGGTCGATTCCCGCTGAGACCGCGCAGTCCAGCAAGTTCTCCACCACGGCGTGTGACTGTGCGACAACTCCGATGCGCCAACCGTGTTCGGCGACGAGTCCGGTGACGACCCGGGCGGCGGTATACGTCTTGCCGGTTCCGGGCGGTCCATGCACCGCGATGTACGACGCGTCCAGGTCCAGCACCGCTGTGGTGATGTCTGCCGCCGCGTCAGTGCTGCGCGGCAGCGCGGCGCCACTGCGGGTTCGCGGCGCACGGCGCAACAGGATGTCGAAGACGGCGGAGCGGGGAAGTTTGGGTAACACGGCGGCGAGGCCGGCGGCCGCCGATTCGATCGAGTCCCGCAGGTTGTTTGTCGGGATGGGCTGCCCCGGGGTAAGTGCGAACGGAAGTTGGTGAAACGTATTGCCGTTCTTGTGCGTTCGCTCGAGGATCACCACTTCGGTGGGGATTGTGGGGTCATCGGCCTCGATCACCGTCGCCTTGCCGGCGGCTCGGCGGTCCGGATCTTCGACCATGCCGGCCGGCGCCGGCGCCTCGTATAGTGCGAACACCGACGATTTGAGTTCCCCGCGCGCCAGTGCGCCGGTTAGTCGTACTCGCCGCTGCGGCTTGTGCGCGCGTGGCGGCGTATGCCAGTCGACTGCCACCGAACCGGCGTCGACGATGAAAACGTCTGAATCGTCTGCCCATTCGTCGACGGGGTAGTTCAAGCGGTCGAAGTGTGCCCACCAGAAGGGTTTGTCCTCGCGACGGTGGTAGCCGCGGGCTGCGGCCATCAGGGCGACCGCGGTCTGCTCTGGACTGCGGTCGGCGGCAGCGGCATCGCCGGTGAACTCGGCCAGCGCCGTCGCCAGCGGGTCGTGATGTTCTATGTCTTCCCCGTCCGACACCGGTTGGGCGCCAACCGGTGTGACGCCCGATTCGGACGCCCGCCTCAGCAGCCAGTCGCGCAGCCCGCGAGTCGCACGGCAGTCGTAGTGGTTGTAGTCCTCGATTTCCTTCAGCACGGTTGCCGCGTCGTCGGCGCGGCCTTCAGCCCGCAGGTCGCAGAATCGGGCGTATTGGGTGATCGAATCGGTGGCCGTGGTGACTTCGCCAGAGCGCAGCTCTCGTCCCATGAACAGCGGCTCCAGCGCCTTGAGGCCGAAAGACTCGGCGCCGACTCGAATACTCTTGCGCACCAGGGGGTACAAGTCGACCAGGGTGCCGCTGCGCAGCAAGTCGTCGACGTCGTCCTCGCCGACACCATACCGTCCGGCCAGGCGCAGCAGTGCGGTCTTCTCGTACGACGCGTAATGGTAGATATGCATGTTGGGGTGACGCTTGCGGCGGTCGGCCACCATTGCGAGGAAATCCGCCAACGCCTTTCGCTCGTCGGCCCGGTCGTGCGCCCACAGCGGGCAGAATGCGCCGCTGGCTTCCAGTACGCCGAACAGATATTCCAGTCCCCATTCGCCGCCGCTTGCCGTCCAGAGCGGATCGCCCTCGAAGTCGAAGAACAGGTCGCCGTCGTCGGGCTCGGGCAGCAGCGCCAACGGCTTAGCATCAGCGATCTCGTACTGCGGAATACCGGTATCACGTTGCCGCACTTGAAGTTTAGCTTGCGCGGTCAGGTTGTCGAGCGTCCGCGTCGCCAAGTCCGGCACAGGTCCGCTGTGGTCGGCGAGCTCGGCCAGTGTGCCGATGCCGGCGTCGAGCAGCTTGGCCCGCTGGCTGACGCGCAGGCCGGCGACCAACAACAAGTCATCGGCGGCGCGGACTTGCTCGGTGCATTCCGGGCAGCGGAAACATGCCCGCACCCGCTCGTCGTCCCAGCGGACCGGCCCGTCGGCGGCGTAGTGCTCGTCGAGTAGCTGCTGCACCGACGCGCGCTGGGCGTGGTAGACGGGGATCAGCTCGTCGACGCGGTAGCGCAGCACAGTGTCATCGCCGAGGATCAACTCGGCTTCTGGCGCCACCGGAACACCCGAGCGGGCCAGCGTATCGGCATAGGCGGCCAGTTGCAGCAGCGCGGTGACTTTGGCCGAGCGGGCCAGCTTGGTGTCGGCGACGCGGTAGCGGTCGCCGTCACGCACCAGGAAGTCGGCGAACCCGACGAAACGCCCGTCGAACATCGCCGCCTGATACACCACCGGCGCGCCGCCGACGATGGCACGTTGGGTGGCCTCGGCCGCGGCGGTCAACCCGGCGGCGGTGTATGCCGGACGGCCGATGATGGCGACCCCGGCGCCGAATTGGCTCCGAAACCGCTCGAGCCGGCGTCGTTCGTGCGCGTCGCCGAGGCGGGCGGTGCGCGCCAGCATGTCGTCCTCGACGGCCAGCTTGGGGCCGCGGCCGAGCTTCGCGTCGAAGTTGCGCAGCAGCGCGTATTCGCATTGGGAGGCCGCTGCAAGGTCCGACGCGCTGTAGATGACATCCCCGCCGGTAACGAACACAGCAGCAACTGTAGGTGAGGCCACCGACAGAATCGGGCGGTCAACTCGCTCCGAGGGTGCGCAAACCCGGGAAATTCAACGGCGTGTCGGCCGGGGACACGCACACTCGCGGCAAACGGGTGTCAGCCGGGGGTGTTGCCGATCAGCTCCACCCCATTGCCGTTCCAGCGGAACTTCACCACGCTGGCCAAGCCGTTGATGCCGCTGGAGTATGTCAGCGCCACGGTGTCGCCGGTGCTTTGCGCCGTGTCCAAGCCGTTGAACCCGAACGTATCGGGCACCCCCTGCGGGATGTATTTGCCGAGATGAAACATCACCGCTCTGGTATTGGGATTGGTGGCGTTGGTATTGGCCTTGACGATCACCGCGGACAGTTGAGCGCACTCGTTGTAGTTGCCCGCCAGCGGCTCGGGGTTCCAGGGCTGCTGGCTGCGCGGGTCGCGGGGCAACTCCGAGACCGCCCGAGCGATCGCGGGATCGGCGAGATCGATCGCGCACGGGTCGGCCGGTCCGGCGGAGGTGCTGGTCGGGGCAGTTTGGACCGGGGCGCCGGGCTTGCCGGCGGGCGCACTTGCAGGGGGCGTCGACGCCTGTGGCGTCTTGGACACCGTCGAGTCGCCCGGACTGCAACCGGCCAGGGCCGCGGCCAACAGCACGACCACGACGCCTCCGGCATGCCTGCACACAACGCTGCACCGTACCGCCACGAGACATGCGGGCGTGGCAGGCGCGGCTGAGAACGATCTCGTCGCGTCGCGACCACTAGACTGCAGGTCCGATGACCTCCCCAGATACCGCGACTACGACGTTTGCCGACCTGCAGATTCACCCCTCGGTGCTGCAGGCCGTCGTCGACGTCGGCTACGAGTCGCCCTCAGCGATCCAGGCAGCGACGATCCCGGCGCTGCTGGCGGGGTCCGACGTCGTGGGCCTGGCACAGACCGGCACCGGCAAGACGGCCGCCTTCGCGATCCCGATCCTGTCCAAGATCGACACCAGCAGCAAAGCGACCCAGGCGCTGGTGCTGGCCCCGACCCGCGAACTCGCGCTGCAAGTGGCGGAGGCCTTCAGCCGCTACGGCGCGCATCTGCCGAGGATCAATGTGTTGCCGATTTACGGCGGGTCGTCCTATGCCGTGCAGTTGGCCGGGCTCAAACGCGGCGCACAGGTCGTCGTCGGCACTCCCGGCCGAGTCATCGACCACCTCGAACGGGGAACGCTGGATCTGTCCCGGGTCGACTACCTGGTGCTCGACGAGGCCGACGAGATGCTCACCATGGGGTTTGCCGAAGACGTCGAGCGCATCTTGTCGGATACCCCGGAATACAAGCAGGTCGCCTTATTCTCGGCGACGATGCCGCCGGCGATCCGCAAACTGACGGCCAAATACCTGCATGAGCCGCTCGAGGTGACCGTCGAAACGAAAACCGCGACGGCAGAGAATATTTCGCAGCGTTACATCCAGGTCGCCGGTCCGCGTAAGATGAACGCGCTGACCCGAGTCCTCGAGGTGGAGCCGTTCGAGGCGATGATCGTCTTCGTCCGTACCAAGCAGGCCACCGAAGAAGTCGCCGAAAAGCTCCGTGCCCGAGGGTTTTCCGCCGCCGCCATCAACGGCGACATTCCGCAGGCCCAGCGCGAGCGGACCATCGCCGCGCTGCGGGACGGCGGCCTGGACATTCTGGTCGCCACCGATGTGGCCGCCCGTGGACTGGACGTGGAGCGCATCTCGCATGTGCTCAACTACGACATCCCGCATGACACCGAGTCGTACGTGCACCGGATCGGGCGTACCGGCAGGGCCGGGCGGTCGGGCGCCGCATTGCTGTTCGTCTCCCCGCGAGAGCGCCACCTGCTCAAGGCCATCGAGAAGGCGACCAGGCAAAAGCTCGCCGAAGCCGACCTACCCACCGTCGAGGACGTCAACGCGCAGCGGGTGGCGAAGTTCGCCGACTCGATCACCGACACGCTTGGCTCGCCGGGAATCGAGTTGTTCCGCAGTCTGGTCGAGGATTACGAACGCGAACACGACGTCCCGATGGCCGACATCGCAGCGGCGCTGGCGCTGCAGTCACGCGACGGCGACGCGTTCCTGATGGCTCCCGAACCACCGCCCGAGCGGCGCGCTAAAGAACATCGCGACCGGCCGGTCAAATCCAAACGGGGCCAAGGGCCGAAGGAGGGATTCGCCACCTACCGCATCGCAGTGGGCAAGCGGCACAAGGTCGGTCCTGGCGCCATCGTCGGCGCTATCGCCAACGAGGGCGGTTTGCACCGCAGCGATTTCGGCCACATCACTATCGGGCCGGACTTCTCGCTAGTGGAGCTTCCCGCGAAGTTACCTCGTGCAGCACTCAAAGCCCTTGAACGCACCCGTATTTCGGGAGTACTCATCAATCTGCGGCCCGATCACCGCCATAGTGGACCCAGCGCCGGCAAAACACGCCGGAAAAAGACCGGATGACCGTCTCAGAACCCACCACCGCCCAGGGCGGGCTGGAACAGACTTCCGGGCCGGACCGGGTCGCGTCCCTCACCGGCATCCGCGCGGTCGCCGCACTGCTGGTGGTCGGCACCCACGCCGCCTACACCACCGGAAAGTACGTCCAGGGCTATTTCGGTTTGGTCGGATCACGAATGGAGATCGGTGTGCCGATCTTCTTCGTGCTGTCGGGCTTCCTGCTGTTTCGTCCCTGGGTGCAGTCGGTCGCCACCGGCGCGCCCGCACCGTCGGTCAGTCGTTATGCGTGGCATCGCGTTCGGCGCATCATGCCCGCCTACATCGTCGCGGTGCTGGCCGCCTACCTGGTCTATCAGTTCCGGACCGCCGGTCCGAACCCCGGGCACACCTGGTTTGGGCTGTTTCGCAACCTCACCCTGACGCAGATCTACACGGGCAACTATCTGATGTCGTATCTGCATCAAGGACTCACCCAAATGTGGAGCCTGGCAGTGGAAGTCGCCTTCTATGCCGTCCTTCCGCTGCTGGCCTACCTGCTGTTGGTGGTGTTGTGCAAACGGCGATGGCAGCCGGTGCGATTGCTGGTCGCGCTCGCGGTACTGGCGTTGATCACCCCGGCGTGGTTGGCCTTCGTGCATGTCGCCACCTCGGTGCCCAACGGGGCCCGAGTGTGGCTGCCCGGCTACCTGGCCTGGTTCATCGGCGGCATGATGCTGGCGGTGCTGCAGGCGATGGGCGCGCGCTGCTACGCCGTCGCCGCGATACCGCTGGCGGTGATCAGCTACTTCATCGTCTCCACGCCGATCGCCGGCGCACCGACCACGTCACCGCAGGGGTTGGTCGAGGCGCTGGTCAAGTCCGGGTTTTATGCGGCCATCGCCACCTTGGCGGTCGCGCCGCTGGCGTTGGGTGACCGCGGTTGGTACAGCTCGCTATTGGCGAGCCGCCCGATGGTGTGGCTCGGCGAGATCTCCTACGAGATTTTCCTGATCCATCTGGTGACGATGGAGATCGCGATGGTTGAGATCGTGCGCTATCGGATCTACACCGGGTCGGCGGTGAACCTGTTTGTGGCGACGCTGGTGATCACCATTCCGCTGGCGTGGCTGTTGCATCGGCTTACCCGGGTGCGCCGCTGACCGGTCCATAATAGGATAGGCTCGCCTAAGTCACGAGGGAAGGGACGCAAAGGCGAATGGCCGATCAGAAGGGGTCCCGTGGTTTCGCGGGTGCGGTGCTGAAGTTGATGGGCGCCGGTGATTATCGGTTGACCGTGACCGGTAAGCGCGAGATCAGCCCGCATTACCTGCGCCTGAGCTTCGACGCCGGCGGCCTGCTCGCCGACCATTCCCTACATCCGACGATGTGGATTCGGATGTGGTTCGCCGACCGCGGCAAAGCCCACCAGCGCGGTTATACGCTGGTCGACCCCGACCCAACCGCCGATACGGTGGATATCGAGTTCGCACTGCACGGCGGGATAGCGTCGCAGTGGGCGCGGAATGCGCAGCCCGGTGACACCATCGAGGCCACCGTGATGGGCAGTAAGTTCGCCATTCCGGAGCCGGCGCCGGCCGGGTACGTCATCGTCGGAGACACCGCGTCATTGCCGGCGATCAACTCACTGCTCGAAGCGATCGGCGACGCCCCGGCGCAGGTGTTCCTCGAGGCGGGACACGACGAGGACAAGGACCTACCGGTGGCGCGTGGTGCCGACGTCAACTGGGTGGACCGCAAGAATGCGGGTGAGGCGCTGGTGCAAACGGTGCGGTCGGCGGCCTTCGAGGCAAGCGAGCACTTCGGATGGGTCGCCTGCGACTCTCGCACCACCCGGTCGGTCGCCAAGGTGCTCCGTGAAGACTTCGGTATCCCGCGCAAATCGATTGCATCGCGGGCTTATTGGATGGTCGGACGCTCGATGGAATGAGCCGCCGGCGTCACGATCGGGACCACGAACTCCTCGATCATCGCCTGCTCGTCAACGTCGTCGCGGCCCGGAAAGATCAGCAGCGACGTGATCACCCGAACCAGCCAGCGCGCCCGGCGTTCGGTTGCCGCTGAAGCGTCGGCGCCCAACGAGGTGACGAACGCAGCAGCCAGGCCGGTGATCACGTCGGACCGCTCGGCCATCTCGCCACCGAGTGGCGGCTGGGTAGCCGCGAACCAGGCGGCGAGCGCAGGACTCTGGCGAACCAGGCGCAACGTGGTGGTGATGCCGGCGACCAGTCGTTCGCGTGGGTCGTCGACGCCGCTGATGTGCGATTTGATCGCGTGGTGGAGCCGATAGGTCTCGCGGTGTACGTACGCCGACCGCAGCGCCTCGCGGTTCTCGAAGTAGCGGTACAACGTCGCTCGGGAACACCCTGCAGCCCCGGCGATTTCGTTCATGCCGACCGATGCGGGATCTTGGCGGGTGAAAAGCTCCTCAGCGGCGTCGAGGATCTTGTCGGCAGCCACTTCGCCGCGGCGGGCCGCCAGCCAGTCGTTGCCCGCCATCACGACCTGACCCGGAACGGCACCGACAGCGGGCGCCGCACATAACTCCCTGGAGACCACACGATGCCGGACTCGTCGACCTCGAAATCCGGACAGCGGGCCAGCAATTCGGTCAATGCCACCCTCGACTGCATACGGGCCGCCGCGGCGCCCAGGCAGTGGTGGGCGCCGTGACTGAACGTCAAGATGTTGCGTGGACACCGGCGCACATCGAGCTCACCGGCATCCGGCCCGTACTGGCGCTCGTCGCGGTTGCCCGATCCGTAGAGCAACAGGACCCTACGCCCGGCCGGCACCGTGGTGTCGCCGATCGTCACGTCGCGGGTTGTGGTGCGGGCCAAGCCCTGCACCGGGGAGGTCAGCCGCAGCAGCTCATCCACCGCATCCGAGATCAGCTCGGGGTTGTCGACGAGCAGCTGTCGCTGGTCGGGGCGCTGATGCAGCAATTGGGTTGAGCCACCGAGCATTCCGGTGGTGGTGTCGTTACCGCCGGTGACCATCGTGAAGGTGAACGCGAGCACCGACAGGGTGCCGGCGATGTCGCCGTCGGCCCCGACGCCGGCGGCGACGAGATGCGAAACCGTGTCATCCTCGGGTTCGGTCCGGCGTCGCTCGATCAGCCCGGAGAAGTAGGCCATCATCGACCCCACGGCGTCTCCGGCGGTGGTCACCCCACCGTCGGAGGTGGTGGCCGCGACGATAGCCTGACTCCAACCGTCGAACTGGGTCCGGTCCTCCTCGGGAACGCCCAGGTAATGGGCGACGACCATCGATGGCAACGGTTTGAACAACTCGGCGACGATGTCGCCGCCGCCGTTGGCGCGCAACCTCTCGATACGCTGCACGACGAATTCGCGCACCTTGGGCTCCACCGCTTCGACCTGGCGCGGAGTGAAGCCGCGCGACACCAGCTTGCGAAACTCGGTGTGCACCGGGGGATCCTGCATCACCATTGGTGGGTTGTCCTGCAGCCCAATGAGTTCCAGTTCGCCGTATTTGACTGTGAGTCCCTGGGCCGATGAGAACGTCTCGTGGTCGCGCGCGGCCGCCCAGATATCGGGGTGCCGGGACAGTACGTAGTAGTCGTCGTCTGGTCTGGAGTCGGGAACAACGTGGTGCACCGGATCGTGATCGCGCAGCGCCTGGTACATCGGCCAGGGGTTCGGCCAGGTCTCGGCGGTGGCCAGTTCGAACCGAGGCTTATGAGACACTAGAGCTGTCATGTCTCATTCGTACGACAACGCGCAGTATGTGTCAACCTTTGGCGGGGATCAATACACCGGGATTCAGGATTGCGGCTGGGTCCAGCGCGGCTTTGGCGGCGGCGAGTGCGGCCGCGAACGGATCGGGCCGCTGCCGGTCATACCAAGGCCGGTGATCGCGGCCGACGGCGTGGTGGTGGGTGATGGTGCCGCCGTTGTCGAGGATGGCTTGCGAGACGGCGGCCTTGATGTCGTCCCACTGGGTTACCGTGCTGCCCCAGCGGCCGGCGGCATAGATGCCGTAATAGGGCGCGGGCCCGTCGGGGTAGACGTGGGTGAACCGGCAGGTCACCAGCCCGGCGCCGGCGACCTCGGCGATGGCGGCATGAGCGGCGGCGGTGACGGCCTGATGCAGCGACTCGAAACCGTCCCAGGTGCATGCGGTCTCGAACGTTTCCACGATCATCGAGCGACGGGCGAGCGCGTCGCGCTGGTAGGGCATCCGCAGGAAGGCTGAGCGCCACGCCGACGCCGAGTCGCCAGGCTCGCGATCTTTGCTTCGCCGGGCAGTGACGGTGCCACCGTGGTCGGCGGCGAGCTGCACCGCACGGTCCAGCCAGACGTCCACCGGATGATCCGCGGATTCGAACGCGACCAGTAATAAGCCGCCGCCGGCGGTGACGCCGGCATTGATGAAAGCCTCGGCGGGGTCGAGCAACCGGCAGTTCGACGGGTACAGCCCGGCCTGGGCGATCGACCGGGTGGCCGCGACCGCGTGCTCGTACTGCTCGAAGGTGATCGAGGCGGTGACTTGCCAGCGGGGGCGCTGCTGGAGGCGCATCGAGGCTTCGGTGATGACGCCGAGAATTCCTTCGGAGCCGAGGAACATCCGGTCCGGCGACGGGCCGGCACCCGAGCCGGGCAGCCGCCGCGACGCTACGACGCCGGACGGAGTGATGATTCGCATCGACTCGGTGAGGTCGTCGATGTGGGTGTAGAGCGTGGCGAAGTGTCCGCCGGCACGGGTGGCCAACCAGCCGCCCAGCGTGGAGTAGGCGAACGACTGCGGGTAGTGCCGCAACGTCAGGGCGTGCGGGCGAAGCGCGTCCTCCAGGGCGGGACCGTAGCTGCCGGCCTGGATCCGCGCGGTGCGACTGACCGGGTCGACGTCGGGGACGCGATCGAGGCGGCCGAGATCGAGCGACACCGCCGGACCGTCGAACCGAGGCTCGACGCCGCCGACCACCGAACTGCCGCCGCCATAAGGGATTACGGGTGTGCCGGTGGTCGAGCACCAGTCCAGCACGTCGACCACGTCTTGTTCGACCTGCGGCCGGGCGACGAGGTCCGGAACATGATCGAGCTGGCCGAGCAGGTTGCGCACGACGTCTCGAAACGCCTTGCCGCGGGCATGGGACAGCCGGTCGACGGGGTCGTCGCTGCAGAGCTGTGCCAATGCGGCCGGCGGACGGACCCGGGCCGCGGCGACACCGAGCGTCGCCGGGTCGGGCGGGGGATGGTCGGTGAAGTCATGGCCGGGCAACATGGCAGCGGTCCGGGCAACCAGGTCGGCGGACTCGGACGGCGACAACTCGTCTGCGGCGGCGCCCCAGCCCCACCAGGACCGCGCCGGCGCCGTCATACCCCGGCGCCGGGATTCAAAATGCCTTGCGGATCCAGTGCATCTTTGATGCGGCGGTTCAACGCCATCGCGTCCGGGCCCAGATAGTCGGCCAGCCAGGGCCGCTTCAACCGGCCGACACCGTGTTCACCGGTGATCGTGCCGCCCAGCCGGGTGGCCAGGTCCATGATTTCCCCGTAGGCCAACTGCGCCCGCTCGGTCATCGCCGGGTCGGCGGGGTCGTAGACGATCAGCGGATGGGTGTTGCCGTCGCCGGCGTGCGCGATCACCGAGATCATCAACTCGCGCTCGGCGGCGATACGGGCTATCCCGCCGACCAGGTCGGCCAGCGCGGGCAGCGGGACACCGACGTCTTCGAGCAGCAGCGGGCCTTTGGCCTCCACCGCCGGAATCGCAAATCGGCGGGCAGCGACGAACGCCTCGCCCTCTTCCGGGTCGTCAGTGGAAAACACTTCGGAGGCACCGTGTTCGGTGAACACGCCGGCCATGAACTCGGCGTCCTCGCAGCCCGCCCGGCCGCGCTCGTCGGAGCCGGCCAGCAGCATCGCGGCCGCACCGCGGTCCAGCCCCATCCGCAGCTTGTCCTCCACGGCGTTGATCGCGACGGAGTCCATGAACTCCAGCATCGCGGGGCGGATTCGCCCACTCACCGCCAGCACTGCCTCGGCAGCGGCCTCCACCGACGCGAAATTGGCCACCACCACACACGACGGCTGCTGCGGCGGAACCAGCCGCAACGTCACTTCGGTGATCACTCCCAGGGTGCCCTCGCTGCCGACGAACAGCTTGGTCAGCGAAAGCCCGGCGACGTCCTTGAGCCGCGGGCCGCCCAGTCGCACCGCGGTGCCGTCAGCCAGTACCACCTGCACGCCGAGCACATAGTCGGTGGTGACGCCGTATTTCACGCAGCACAGCCCGCCGGCGTTGGTCGCGATATTGCCGCCGATGCTGCAGATTTCGTAGGACGATGGGTCGGGCGGATACCACAGTCCGTACTCGGCGACGGTCTTCTTCACCTCGGCGTTGAGCAAACCGGGCTGGCACACCGCGGTCCGGGTGACCGGGTCGACGACGATGTCGCGCATCTTCTCCGTCGACAACACGATCCCGTCGTCGACGGCGGTGGCCCCGCCCGACAAGCCGGTGCCGGCGCCGCGGGTCACCACCGGAACCCGGTGCTCGCTGGCCCAGCGCAGGACGATCTGCACCTCTTCGGTGCGGCGCGGTCGCACCACCGCCAGCGGTTTACCCGCCGACGGGTCGAACGCGCGGTCTTGGCGATAGCCCTCGGTAACGGCCGGATCGGTGACCACCATCCCGTCCGGCAACTCGGCGATCAGACCCGCCAGCACTTCCGCACTCACGCAGGCGATCCTACGGACCGCGACCTATTTCACCCCGGGCAACCGGCGCAGCAACCGCAGACCGGTGGTCATCACCCGGGCATACCGGTCGGCCCGCGCCCAGGTCGGGGCGCCCACCGGCAGCAGGCGTTCGGTCGCGATGGTCTGGGACTCGGTGTACTTCAGGATCCCGTGCTCGCCGTGGCGCCGTCCGACGCCGGAGTCCTTCATGCCGCCCATCGGGGCGTCGACGGACGCCCAGGCTGCGGCGTACGCCCCGTTGACGTTCACCGTGCCGGCCTGTAGTTGCGCGGCCACCCGCCGGCCCCGGGCCGCATCGTTGGTCCACACCGCGAAGTTCAACCCGTAGTCGCTGTCGTTGGCCTTGTCGATGGCCTCGCGCTCCGACTCGACGGGATAGAGCGAGACGACGGGCCCAAATGTTTCGTCAGCGAATGCGTCCATACCCTCACGCACGTCGCTCAGGATCGTGGGCTCGTAGAAGTAGGGGCCGATGTCGGGTCGGGGCCGTCCGCCCGCCAGCACGGTGGCGCCCTTGTCCACCGCGTCGTCGACGTGATCGGTGACAGTTCGCAACTGAGTCTCACTGATCAGCGATCCCATGTCCGCTGAATAGTCCAGTGCGCCTGACAATGTCATCGCCTTGGTTGCTTTGACGAACGCGCTGACGAAGTCCTCCCACAGCGACTTGGCCACATAGATGCGTTCGATGGAAATACACAGTTGGCCGGCGTTGGAGAACGCGGCGCGCACCGCCCCGGCTGCCGCGCGCGAGACGTCGGCGTCGTCGAGGACTAGGAGCGCGTTCTTGCCGCCGAGTTCCATCGAGCAGTCGATGAGTCGCTCGGCGGCCTGCTTGGCGACATGGCGTCCGGTACTGGTGGAACCGGTGAACATCAAATAATCCGCCTGCTCGATGATCGGGGTGCCCAACTCCGATCCAGGTCCGGTGACCAGCTGGACCAAACCCTTCGGCATCCCGGCCTCCTCGAGCAGGCTGACCGCCCACAGCGCCGAAAAGGGTGTCCTGTCATCGGGTTTGGCCAACACCGCGTTGCCGGCGACTATCGCCGGAATCGCGTCGCTGATGCCGAGGGTCAGCGGATAGTTCCACGGCGAGATGATGCCGACCAGCCCCTTCGGGTGGCGGTGCTCCCAGACTTCGGTGAGCACCAATTGCACACCCTGGCGCCGCTTGGGCTTCAGGTACTCCTCGGCGGTGTGCGCGTAATAACGGGCAGTCAGGCAGACGTCGATGACCTCCTCGAAGGCATGCCGGCGCGCCTTGCCGTTCTCCAACTGGAGAAGGTCGAGCACCTCGTTCTGCCGTGCCAACACCAGGTCATGGAAACGCAGCAGCACGGCTGCCCGCTCGCCGATCGGGCGCGCCGCCCAGTCCGGTTGGACGGCGCGGGCACGCGATGCGGCGGCTGCGACATCGGCTGACGAGCAGTGCGGCACCCGGCCCAGCGGCTCGCCGGTCATCGCATTGGTGATCTGCCGGTGCCGACTGCCATCGGCAGCTTCGACGCGCCGCGCCAACGTTTCGAGCAGCGGGCCGACGTCGCGGGCGGACCGCTCGGGTGAGCGAAGTGCATTCATGACCCGGTGACTAGCCGTTCGCGTGCTGGAGGAAACAATGCCGACCCCGGTCGGCCGTTGAATGTCGTTCGGCGTGCACAGTAGACGGGTGAGCCTTGCCCAACTGGCCCATCCACGAACCGGCGCTCTCTTCGATTCGCCGGTGCTGCCCGGGACCGGCTGGCCTGGTGACCCCGCCACCCCCCACACCGCGATGGCTTCCGCGGCGGCCCAGGTCGTTGCGATGGCCGAGGCCGCCGAGACGGTGGACCAACTCGACGCGGAGGTGTCGGTGTGCCGGGCCTGCCCGCGACTGGTCGAGTGGCGCGAACAGGCGGCTCTGACCAAACGGCGCTCGTTCGCCGATCAGCCGTATTGGGGCAGGCCGGTGCCGGGTTGGGGTGTCGAGCGGCCGCGGGTGATGATCGTCGGCCTGGCTCCGGCCGCCAATGGCGCCAATCGGACCGGCCGGATGTTCACCGGCGACCGCTCGGGCGACGTGCTCTATGCGGCCATGTATCGGGCCGGGCTGGCGAGCTCGCCGATCAGCGTGGACGCCGCGGACGGGTTGATGCTGCACGGCACGCGGATCGCGGCCGCGGTGCGATGCGCACCGCCGGCCAATGCGCCCACACCCGCCGAGCGGGCCACCTGCGCGCCGTGGTTGACCGCTGAATGGCGGCTGACCGGCGACGACGTGCGGGTCATCGTTGCGCTAGGTGGCTTCGGCTGGCGATCGGCGCTGGACATGGTCCGCGCGGGCGGCGGCCAGGTTCCGCGGCCGCAACCGAAGTTCGGGCACGGCGCCACCGCTACGGTGCGGGGCGCCCACGGCGAGGTGGCGCTGGTGGGCTGCTATCACCCCAGCCAGCAGAACACCTTCACCGGCAAGCTGACCACCGCGATGCTCGACGACGTGTTCAGCCGGGCCGCGGCGCTGGCCGGACTATCCCGATGACCGGTGGCGTTGAGGGCAACATGCGGCTTTCCGTTCTCGATCTCGTCCCGGTGCGCACCGACCAGACCACCGCCGATGCGCTGGCGGCCACGGTACGACTGGCGCAGGTCGCTGACCGGCTCGGTTACACCCGCTATTGGGTCGCCGAGCATCACAACATGCCGTCGGTGGGCGCCACCAGTCCGCCGGTGCTGATCGCTTACCTCGCCGCCCAGACCACGCGGCTGCGGCTGGGGTCAGGTGGTGTCATGCTGCCCAATCACGCGCCGCTGGCCGTGGCCGAACAGTTCGCGCTGCTGGAAGCGGCCGCGCCGGGCCGCATCGATCTTGGCATCGGCCGGGCACCGGGCTCCGACCCGGTGACATCGGTGATGCTGCGCGGCGCAGCCGGCCGCGACGACCGGGATATCGAGCAGTTCCCGGACTATCTCGACCACGTGCGGGCGATGATGAGCAGTAGTGGCGTGCAGGTGCAACTGCGTGACGGCGACTACCTGCTCAAGGCCACTCCGGCCGCAGCCACCGAGCCGCGGTTGTGGCTGCTGGGGTCATCGATGTATTCGGCGCGGCTGGCCGCGGCCAAGGGGCTGCCCTATGTGTTCGCCCACCACTTCTCCGGGAAGGGGACCGACGAGGCGCTGGCGCTCTACCGGTCGCAGTTCGTGCCCAGCGAGCTGGCCGCCGAGCCGCTCACGTTTCTGACCGTCAACGCCGTCGTCGCCGAAACGCGGGACGAGGCAACGGCATTGATGCTGCCGAACCTGCAGATGATGGCGCGGTTGCGCACCGGCCAACCGTTGGGGCCTTTACAGCTCGTCGAAGACGCCGACAACGCGAACCTGACACCGCAACAGCAGCACATCGTCGAAAGCGGCCTGCGGCGCGCGGTCGTCGGCACACCGGCCGAGGCGGCCGAACAGGTGCGTGCGCTGGCTGCGCGGTTCGACGTCGACGAAGTGATGGTCAACCCAGTGGCCGCGGCCCGTCGCGGCACCGACCCGGCGACCGCTCCCGGCCGGGAAACCACGCTGGAGTTGCTGGCGAAAGAGCTGTTTTAAACGGGCCGACCATCGCCGAATGTGAAGCTGTTGCGAGAAAATTCAGAAATTTTCGCAACAGTTTCACGCTCGGCGCTAAGGCGTCAGCACGATCACCGGAATCGGCCGCGTTGTCTTGCGCTGGTAGGCCTCGTAGCGGCCGGCGTTGTTGTCGTTGACGATCTGCCACAGCCGGGCATAGTCCGGGTCGTCGGGAAGTACCGGCCGCGCCGTCACGGCGAATCGCCGTGACCCGACGTTGATGTCGACGTTCGGGTGGGCTTTGAGGTTGTGATACCAGCCCGGCGACCGGGGGTCGCCGCCTTTCGACGCGACGATCAGATACGAGTCGCCATCACGGGCATAGCTCAACGACGTGGTGCGCGGCTTGCCGGTCTTGGCGCCGATCGTGTGCAGCAGCAACATCGGTGGGATGCCGGGGAACCGATGTCCGATCCTGCCGTTGGTGCCTTTGTAGATTGCGTCGTGGGCGCGCAGCAGTCGTGCTCCGAACTGCTGCTCGACCAATCGGGAGATGTCCATTTCTTCAGTCTGACTGCCGGGCGTCGATTCGCGCCAGCGCGTCACGCAGGATCTGCCCGGTGGCGTCCCGGTCGGAGTCGCGGCGCAGCAGCATTCCCTTGGCCACCGCCAGCTTGTCGCCGTTGCGGCGCGGCAGCACATGCAAGTGGATGTGGGAAACGGTTTGGAAGGCCGCACGCCCGTCATTGATCGCGATGTTGGTCGCGTCGGCCAACTCGGTGGTGCGGGCCGCCTTGGCGATGCGCTGTCCGATTGTCACCATGTCGGCCAGTGTCTGCGGCGGAGTGTCGGTCAGATCGGCCGTGTGCCGTTTGGGCACCACCAGCGTGTGGCCCCGCGTGAATGGACGGATATCGAGGATCGCCAGGTAGTCGTCGTTTTCGTAGATGCGGATGGCCGGGGCTTCGCCGGCGACGATCGCGCAGAACACACAGGACATAAGGCCACGGTAGCGACAGCTCACGCCGACAAGGCGGCCGCCATCGCCGCAAGTGCGCGATCCAGGATTGCCCGCGGCGTCGCGAAGTTCAGCCGCGCGAACCCGGAGCTCACCGTGGGCCCGAACGGGATGCCGGGAGACAGCGCCACCTTGGCCTTGGCCAACAGGTAGTCGGCAGGCTCAGTGGGCAGATTCAGCGCGCGAAAATCCACCCACGACATATAGGTGGCCTCCGGAGCGTTGATCCGCACTCCGGGAACCGACTCGGGCAGGGCGCGGGCCAGGTGGTCGCGATTGGTCTGCAGGTAGCCCAGCAGCTCGTCCAGCCAGCCGGCGCCGTGCTTGTAGGCGGCGATGTTGGCGCGGATACCGACGGTAGAGGCGCCCATCTTGTGCAGCATGTTGATCCGGTCCCACTCGTCGATGTCACGGGAATTGGACAGCACCACCTGGGCGCACATCAGGCCGGGCAGGTTCCACCCCTTGGATGCCGACAGCAGCGTGACCACGGTGTCGGCGGCCGCTTCGGAGACCGAGGCAGCGGCCACGTGCGGTCGCCCGTAGACCAGTGGCGCGTGGATCTCGTCGGCGATGACCCGAGCGTTGTGGGCGGCTGCGATGTCGACGATGGCGCGCAGCTCATCGGCGGTGAACGCGGTGCCCAGCGGATTGTTGGGATTGCACAGAATCAGGGATCCGGCCCCGGCGGCGAACGCGGCGTCAAGCGCGTCCAGGTCCATCACGTACCGGCCCGAAACGTCTTGATTCATCACGATTTCCACCCGCTGCCGGCCGGTGACCCGCAACACGTCGAAAAACGGCATGTATGCCGGAACGGGCAACACCACCGGGCTCTCCGGGCGGGTGAGGAAATTGACGACGACTTCCATACCTTTGAGCACATCGGGAACGACGCGGACCGACTCGGGCGCCACCTGCCACCCGTAGCGCAGTCGGCACCAATCGGCGGTGGCCCGCGGCAGTTCGTCCTCGCCGAACGGCGGATAGCCGAACTCCTCGTTGTCAACACACGCGCGGACCGCGTCGCGCACCGCCGGTGCGGTGGGGAAATCCATTTCGGCGATCCACATCGCCAACACATCGGGTTCGAAGAAGTTCCACTTGATGGTGTTGCGCCCGCGCAACTGGTCCTCGGTCAACAAATCGAACATGCTGTCCTGCATATCAGTAGTGTGCCTGCATATGGACCCGCGCGAGCTCGCCTTCGCCGGGGCGGCCGAGCAGGCGCGGATGTTGGCTGCGGGCACGCTCACCGCTCCCGCGCTGCTCGAGGTCTACCTGGAGCGCATCGCACGGCTGGACCCGCAGCTGCGGTCGTATCGCACCGTGCTGGCCGGCACCGCGCGTGAGGAGGCGCTAAAGGCGCAGAGCCGCCTCGACGCCGGCGAACGGCTGCCGCTGCTCGGGGTGCCGGTCGCGATCAAGGACGACGTCGACATCGCCGGGCAGACAACGGCTTACGGCACCAGCGCACATGGCTCGGTGGTAACCCATGACGCCGAGGTGGTGCGTGCGTTACGCGCGGCCGGCGCGGTGATCCTCGGCAAGACCGCGGTGCCCGAGCTGATGATGATGCCCTACACCGAATCGGTGACGTTCGGTGCAACCCGCAACCCATGGGATGTGTCTCGCACACCGGGCGGCAGTAGCGGCGGCAGCGGCGCGGCGGTGGCCGCCGCGCTGGCCCCGTTGGCATTGGGTTCCGACGGTGGCGGCTCGATCCGCATCCCGTCGAGTTGGTGTGGTGTGTTCGGTCTCAAACCGCAGCGCGACCGGGTCTCGCTGGCGCCGCACGACGACGCCTGGTGTGGCCTGAGCGTCAGCGGCCCGATTGCACGTTCGGTGACCGACGCCGCCCTGTTCCTGGATGCGACGACGACGCTGCCGGGCCCCGAGGGCGGATTCGTCGCAGCCGCGACACGAACTCCCGGCCGGCTGCGAATCGCGTTGAGCACCAAGGTTCCACCACCGTTGATGGTGCGATGCGGCAAGCAGCAGCGGGCGGCGGTCGAGCAGGCGGGCGCGCTGCTGCGCAACTTGGGTCACCACGTCATCGCCCGCGACCCCGACTATCCATCGACGGCGATCTACGGCAACTATTTGCCACGCTATTTCCGCGGTATCTACAACGACTTTCGGTCATTGCCTCATCCGGAGCGGTTGGAGGCGCGCACCCGAAACATGGCGCGGATCGGGCGCCTGTTCTCCGATCGGCGGATGGCGACGGTGCGTGCCGGTGAGGCGGCGCTGGCCGCGCGCATCCAGTCGATCTTCGACGACGTCGACGTGCTCGTCACTCCTGCGAACGCCACCGGGCCACAGCGTGTCGGCGCCTACCAACGCCGCGGCGCGATTTCCTCGTTGCTGCTGGTTTCGGCCCGGGTGCCGTTCTTCGAGATCTGGAATCTGACCGGTCAGCCGGCCGCCGCGGTGCCGTGGGATCTCGACGCCGCCGGCCTGCCGTTGTCGGTCCAGTTGATCGGCCGCCCCTACGACGAGGTGACGCTGCTGGCGCTCAGCGCCCAGATCGAAGCGGCGCGGCCGTGGACGCAGCGCCGCCCACCGGTGTCATGACGCGGCAACCACCCGCCAGGCGGCCAGCTTCTCACCGTGCCGCATCGCGCGAGCCGGACTGGTCGACGGCAGTAGCTGGTAGGTGAGCGGCAGGTCGACGTCGGTCAGCTTGCCGAACAGCGTGGCCGCCGTCTGGCCGTTGAAATACACCCTGGTGATACCACGGTGGGCGTTGAAGAACGTGTCAAAGTCGTTGGGCACCAAGCTCTTAGGCTCAATTTTGGCGTCTGCGCTACCTGACCGACGACACCGGTGCAGCACATCCCACAGCGCTACCCGGTGGTATTGCAATGCGGTCAACCGGCTTTGGTACGGAGCGCGCGCGTCGAAGCCGAAGAGTTCACTCATAATCGGCCAGAACGCGTTTCGCGGATTGGCGTAGTACTGCCGCGTACTCAAAGACTGGACACTGGGGAACGATCCCAGGACCAGTAACCGGGCGCCGTCGGCGACGACGGGCGGAAACCCTGTCAGCAGCGCTGTGGCCATCACCTCACATGATGGCCTGCCGACGATATACCTTGGCCACTGTGTCCGATCCCAACATCGAGCCCCTGCTCGAAGGTCTTGACGGCACCGCGCGCAGCGAGCGCGCCGAGCTGATCGAGTGGCTGCTCGACCAGGGGATCACCGTCGATGAGATCAGGACCGCCGATCCGCCCATGCTGCTGGCGTCGCGCCGAGTCGTCGGTGACGACGGCGTCTACGTCTCGACGCGGGAAATCAGCGAACGCTACGGCATCGACCTTGATCTGTTGCAACGCGTGCAACGTGCCATCGGGTTGGCCAGGGTCGAGGATCCCGATGCGGCTGTGCACATGCGGGCCGACGCTGAGGCCGCCGCCCATGTGCAACGGTTCCTCGAGACCGGGCTGGATCCAGACCACCTGGTACAAGTCGTTCGGGTGCTCGCCGAAGGACTTTCGCATGCCGCCGAGGTGATGCGCTACACCGCACTCGCGGCCATCCTGCGACCCGGTGCGACCGAACTGGAGATCGCCAAGGGATCTCAGGCGCTGGTCAGCCAGATCGCCCCGTTGCTGGGCCCGTGGATCGAGGACATGCTGTTCATGCATCTGCGACACCAGATGGAAACCGAGGCCGTCAACGCCAGTGAGCGTGCGGCAGGCAGTGCCTTGCCGGGCGCCCGAGAGGTCACGATCGCATTCGCCGATCTCGTTGGCTTCACCCGGCTGGGGGAGGCGGTCCCACCCGAGGATTTGGAGCAGCTCGCGAACCGGCTGGCCGATCTCGCTCGTGACATGGCCGTGCCGCCGGTGCGGTTCGTCAAGACCATCGGCGACGCGGTGATGCTCGTTTGCCCCGATCCGGTTCCGCTGCTGGACGCGGTGCTGAAGTTGGTCGAAGTCACTGACACCGACGAGGGCCTGCCCCGGCTGCGTGCCGGTGTCGCCTGCGGGCAGGCGGTGAGCCGGGCCGGTGACTGGTTCGGGAGCCCGGTGAATACCGCCAGCCGGGTGACCGGGGTGGCGCGCGCGGGTGCCGTCCTGGTCGCCGAGTCGGTGCAGACCGCAGTCGGCGACGGCAACGGTTTCAGCTGGTCATTCGCCGGGGCACGCCACCTCAAAGGCATCAAGGGCGAAGTAAAGCTGTATCGCGCCCGCCGCGGCGACGGCGTTGATGACGGGCCGTAGCGCCTCGGACGCCAGACCACATGAGGCAGGCCCGGAGGGCACTGGGGTTGCGTCTCTCTTATGCCGCGCGGCCGGCTCTGTCACCCCTGATGCCGGCACTTTGGATTAGCCACTTCCGGACCTGCTTCGCCCTTAAAGCTACAACTCGCGACGCGCCATATCAACGGTTTTCGCCATCGACATCGGCCTTCCGGCCGGTTCTGACGCAGGCTTTCGGGGCGCCGCCCGTGGTGGGCAACCGACCGCGTTCGCCGCCAGTGAAACGCCCTTCCACAATGACTGTAACGATGTAAGCATGTAAGCATGCGACATCATCATGTACACGGGCGGCGTTACGGCCGCCCTGGTGGCTGGCAGCAAGCCAATCAACCGGACGTCGGCGACGCCGCGGACTGGTTCGCCGGACGACTACCCGAAGGCTGGTTCGACGGCGATCCCGCGGTCATCGTCGACCGCGAAGAAATCACGGTCATCGGCAGACTGCCCGCGGCGTCCGATACGCAAGAAAGCGAAGCGCGTTCCTCCGGCCGCGTCTCGCGGTTCCGCGAAGACACCCGCGCGGAGCGCATGAACATCGCCGACGAGGCGCAGGAACGCTACGGCCGCAAAGTTTCCTGGGGAGTGGAGGTCGCCGGCGAGCGGATCCTGTTCACCCACATCGCGGTTCCGGTCATGACCCGGCTCAAACAACCGGAGCGCCAGGTGCTCGATACCCTGGTCGACGCCGGGGTGGCCCGGTCCCGGTCCGATGCGCTGGCGTGGGCGGTCAAACTGGTCGGCGAGCACACCGAGGACTGGCTGGCCAAGCTGCGTGACGCGATGTCGGTGGTCGACGACCTCCGCGCGCAAGGCCCCGAGCTTTAAGGTGACCCGCCGCTAGGCCTGCGTCATCTCGTAATAGGCACCCCGGCGCGTCATCAGCTCGGCGTGGCTGCCGCGCTCGATGATCTTGCCCGACTCCATCACCAGGATGACATCGGCGTCGCGGATCGTCGAAAGACGATGCGCGATAAGGAAACTCGTCCTCCCGCGCCGAAGCTGACGCATGGCATGCTGGACCAGCAGCTCGGTGCGAGTGTCCACCGAACTGGTCGCCTCGTCGAGGATCAGCAGTTGCGGTCGGGCCAGGAAAGCACGCGCGATGGTGATCAGCTGTTTCTCGCCGGCGCTGATGTTGCCGCCGTCGTCGCTGACCCGAGTCTGGTAGCCGTTCGGCAGCGTGTGCACGAACCGGTCCACGTAGGCCGCTTTGGCCGCCGCGATCACCTCATCGTCGCTGGCGCCCGGCCGACCATAGGCAATGTTCTCGGCGATCGTCCCGCCGAACAGCCAGGTGTCCTGCAGCACCATGCCGATACGGGATCGCAGCGAATGCCGGCTCACCGAAGCGATGTCGACACCGTCGATCAGGATCCGGCCGGAGTCCAGATCGTAGAAACGCATCAATAGGTTCACCAACGTGGTCTTGCCTACCCCGGTCGCCCCGACGATGGCCACGGTGCTGCCGGGTTCCGCGACGAGCGACAGGTCATCGATCACCGGTGTTCCCGGGCGGTAGGCGAAGCTGACGTGCTCGAATTCCACTCGTCCGGTGGGGCTTTGGCCATTGAGCGACGGCAATAACGCCGGGTGATCGCGACTTTCCTCGGGCTCGTCGAGCAGTTCGAACACCCGCTCGGCGCTGGCCACTCCGGACTGCAGCGTGTTGTACATCGCCGCCACTTGGGTCAACGGCCAATTGAATTGGCGGACATATTGGATGAACGCCTGGATGCTGCCCACAGTGATCTGACCGGTCGCCACCTGCAGCCCGCCGATCACCGCCACCGCGACATAACTCAGGTTGCCGATCAGCATGGTGGCCGGTGACACCAGCCCGGAAAAGAACTGGGCGCCGAAACTGGTCTGGTACACGTCGTGGTTGAGGCGGCAGAACTGATCCTCGGCCTCGGCCCGGTGACCGAATGCCTTGACCAGTGTGAAGCCGCTGTAGGTCTCCTCGATGTGAGCGTTGAGCCGCCCGGTGTTGGCCCACTGGGCGACGAACAGCCGCTGCGAGCGGCGAGCGATCGCCCGAGTGGTCAACAGTGACAACGGCACGGTCAGCAAGATGATCCCGGTCAGCAGCGGCGAGATGGTCAGCATCATCACCAGCACCGTCGCGATGGTCAGCACCGCGCTCAACAACTGGGTGATCGTCATCGACAGCGAAGTCTGCACGTTGTCGATGTCGTTGGTGACCCGGCTGAGCACCTCACCGCGCTGCCGCCCGTCGAAGTAAGCCAGCGGCAATCGGTGGACCTTCGCCTCGACGTCGGAGCGCAGCGCCCGCAGCGTGCGCTGCACGGTGACGTTGAGCAGTCGAGCTTGCGCCCAAATCATCACGCCCGCAATAAGATACAAGGCTAGCGCCACCGCCAGGGTACGGGCCACAGCGGAGAAATTCACCCCTTGACCCGGCACCACATTCATTCCGGACAGCAGATCGGCGAAGGTGTTGTTGCCACGCGCCCGGGCCGCCTCGACGGCCTCTGCCTTGCTGAGACCGGCCGGCAACTGTCGGCCGATCACGCCGTTGAAGAGCAGATCAGTCGCGTGGCCCAGTATCCGCGGAACCACGACTCCTATCGCGGTGCCGCAGATCCCCAGCGCGATGACCGCCGACGCCAACCCGCGTTGCGGCGCCAGGCGTTTCACCAGCCGAATGGCTGAAGTCCAGAAGTCGCGGGACCGCTCCGTCGGCGCCTGCACCACACCGCGCATCGGCCGGTTCATTGCAGCGGTCATCGGGTATCTCCCACACCGGCCGACATCGACTGCGACTCCGCAAAGTCCGCATAGGCTGCGCAGTCGGCCAATAGCGATTCATGCGTGCCGGTGCCGACCACCCGTCCGTCGTCGACCACGATTACTTGATCGGCCTGAGTGACAGTGGAAATACGTTGCGCGACGACGATCACCGTTGCGTCCGCGGCGATCTCGCGTAACGACGCGCGCACCCGTACGTCGGTGTGCACGTCGAGGGCCGAGAAAGCGTCGTCGAACAGGTAGATGGCCGGCCGGCGAATCACCGCGCGGGCGATCGCCAGCCGCTGCCGCTGCCCGCCGGAAAAGTTGATGCCGCCCTGGGCAACTCGCATCGCCAAGCCGTCATCGTGCGCCCGCACGAATCCGTCGGCGGCGGCTACCCGCAGTGCTTCCCACATCTGTTCGTCGGTGACGACCTGTCCTGGGGTCGCGCCCAGCCGAAGATTGTCGGCGACGGTGCCGGAGAACAGATACCCGCGCTGCGGCACCAGGCCGATGCCTGCCCACAGCTGTTCGATGTCGCGGTCCCGTACGTCGACACCGTCGACCCGAACGCAGCCGGTGGTGACGTCGTAGAGCCGGCAGATCAGCGATACCAGCGTCGACTTGCCCGAGCCGGTGCTGCCGACAATGGCGGTCGTGGTGCCCGGTGTCGCGGTCAACGAGATATCCTGCAGCACCGGACGATCCGCGCCCGGATAGCAGAACGTGGCCCGGTCGAGCCGCACCACCCCGCGTAGCTCTGCCGGTGGCCGGGCGGGATTCGACGGGTTGCTGATTGCCGGACGGGTGCCCAGCACCTCGGTGATCCGGTCCGCACACACCGAGGCTCGCGGCAATACCATCACCAGCGTCGTCGCCATCAGCACCGCCATCAGGATCTGGGTGAAGTACGCCAGAAAGGCGATCAGCGAGCCGACCTGCATCTGGCCCTGGTCGATGCGCAGGCCGCCGAACCAGATCAGCGCGACGCTGGAACAGTTGATGGTCAGCGTCGTCAGCGGCAACATCAGCGCCTGCCAGTTTCCAGCGGCCAGCGCAGTGTTCGACAAGGCGAGGTTGGCCTCGTCGAACCGGTGACGTTCGAACGGCTCCCGCGCGAATGCCCGGACCACCCGCACGCCGGAAAGCTGCTCGCGCATCACCCGGTTGATGTTGTCGAGCAGCCTTTGCATGCTGCGGAAGATCGGCAGCATGTGCGACACGATCCAGTAGTTCGACACGGCCAAGACCGGGACGCTGACCAGCAACAGCCAGGACAGCCCGGCGTCTTGATGAATGGCCATGAAGATGCCGCCGACACACATGATCGGTGCAGTGACCAGCACCGTGCAGCTCATCTGCACCAGGAACTGGATCTGGCGGACGTCGTTGGTGGTCCGGGTCAGCAGCGACGGCGCACCGAACCGGGCCGTCTCGTGGTCAGAGAACGTGGTGACGTGATGGAACATCGCCGAGCGCAGATCCCGCCCGAACCCCATTCCGGTGCGGGAGCCGAAGTAGACCGCGCCGATCGCGCACACCGCCTGCAGTCCGGTGACTGCCAGCATCACCGCGCCCAACCGAACGATGACGCCGGTGTCGCCCTTGGTGACCCCGTCGTCGATGATCGATGCGTTCAACGTCGGCAGATACAGCGACGCCAACGTGCTGATCAGTTGCAGCGTCATCACCGCCGCGACCAGCCATCGGTACGGCCGGACGTACTGGCGCAGCAGTGCCAGAAGCATTTGGTAACTGTCCCACATCCGGTGGCGCCGACTCGGGACGACCGCCGGTTGGCTCGGTGCACCGTTCGCACCCGCGACGGGATAACAAAGTCCAGGTCAGCGAGCGTGTCGGTGGTTGACCACCGGCGCTGCCGCTACAGTGCATCGTGTGATCAGCAGAAGGTGCGCGTAGTGGTGCGACGCAGTGTGGCAGCGCTGACCCTCGCGGTAGCGACTTTGATCCCGACGGTGGCCGCATGTTCCGATTCCAACTCCGACCAGCCGCAGTCGAGCGATACCTCGCGGCCGGCCTCCGCGCAGGGACATCATGGCCCGTTCTTCCCGCAATGTGGCGGCATCAGCGACGAGACGGTTGGGCAGCTGACCGAGATGAGCGGGCTGATCAACACCGCCCAGAACTCGGTGGGCTGCCAGTGGCTGGCGGGCGGCGGAATCCTCGGCCCACACTTTTCCTTCTCCTGGTATCGCGGCAGCCCGATCGGGCGGGAACGCAAGACCGAGGAGTTATCGCGGTCGAGCGTCGAAGACATCAACATCAATGGCCATGGCGGTTTCATCGCTATCGGCAGCGAGCCGACGTTGGGTGACTCTTTGTGCGAGATCGGTATCCAGTTCCAGGACGACTTCATCGAATGGTCGGTCAGCTTCAACCAGAAGCCGTTTCCCGACCCGTGCAACGTCGCCAAAGAACTGACGCGGCAATCGATTGCGAACTCGAAATGAGTCGATCGGCGCGGCACCATCTGCTCGTCACCGCGGCCGTTGTGCTCGCCGCGCTGGCTGTACTGACCGGCTGCACCAGGTCGGTGGGCGGCACCGCGGTCAAAGCGGGCTCGGGCGACGTCCAGCGCAACAACAATTCCGAACAGCAGTATCCGAATCTGCTCAAGGAATGTGAGGTGCTGACCACCGATCTCCTCGCCAAGACCGTGGGCGCCGACCCGCTCGATATCCAGAGCACCTTCGTCGGTGCGATTTGCCGTTGGCAGGCGGCCAACCCGGCCGGCCTGATCGACATCACCCGCTTCTGGTTCGAGCAGGGCAGCCTCGACAACGAGCGCAAGGTCGCCGAGGGGCTGAAGTACCAGATCGAAACCCGGTCGATCAACGGCGTGCCATCGATCGTGATGCGGCCCAACGACCCGAACGGCTCATGCGGTGTGGCCAGCGACGCTGCCGGTGTCGTGGGGTGGTGGGTCAATCCGCAGGCGCCCGGTATCGACGCGTGTGCGCAGGCGATCAAGCTCATGGAGCTGACGCTGTCGACGAACTCCTGACCGGGAGCTACTCGCCACCAGGGATTGGGCCGGCGTCGGGATCGTCGGCTTCGCCGTCACCGATCATCGGCGGCGCATCTGGCGCGTTGCCGAACACCTCCACCTGCATCGGGAGCGGGTCGAAGTCGTCGAGGATCGGCACTTGGCCGATGCCGCCGCTTGTCCCCGATCCGCCCAGAGCCTCGCTTCCCGGAGTAAGAACTTCGTGGTCGGCACTGATACCGCCGGGATTGAAAAACACCGA
The DNA here is from genome assembly GCF_059812285.1 of Mycobacterium sp. NGS62. Classification (NCBI taxonomy): domain Bacteria; kingdom Bacillati; phylum Actinomycetota; class Actinomycetes; order Mycobacteriales; family Mycobacteriaceae; genus Mycobacterium; species Mycobacterium sp. NGS62. Next base: position 39,118 of record NZ_JCALCK010000015.1, read on the forward strand.
TTCATTGGTGGTGAGCTCGGTCGAGGGCGTCTGCACTTCGGGTAGGGGCGGCCTCACCGGATTGGCGATGACGATGCCGGCACCCATGAGCAGCACGGTCGCCACCGCATACGGGCGGACGACTGATTCCATGACCATGTCCTCTGACGGCAGTCGTTACTCAGCGTTAAAGGCGCGCTCTCAGGCAATACTCGGCTTGTCAGAGACTAGCTGAGATTAACCTGAGGGAAGCGCGTATTCATTAATGTTCTCCTTATCGACGCGCCTCAGCGGGGCACATGAAAGTCGGTCAGGGCGGCGCCGCCGGGCGCGAGATCTTTCCACGAACCGACGACCTGCAGCGCCGCGATGCCCGACGTCGGGAACTTCGCCGCAACCGCGTCGACAGCAGCCGCATTGGTCCCCTCGGCGCCGGCCAGGATGATCGCCACTGCAGACATCGTCGGCTCGTGCCCGACGACGAGCAGCGTGGCGATCTCGTCGTCGATCGCGTTGATTTCATCGATCACCGTTCCGGGGCTGGCGCCGTAGAGCCGCTCGACGAATTGCACCGGCGCGTCGACAGCCGTTCGCGCCAGTGTCTGTCGGGCGCGCGTGGCGGTCGAGCACAGCACGGCGTCGACGGCGGGCAGTTGGGCGCGCAGCCAATCACCGGCCAAAGCCGCCTCCCTTTCGCCGCGCGGTGCCAGCGGCCGATCGTGGTCGGCTACCTCATCGGGATACGCGGATTTCGCATGCCGCAGCAGCACCAGCATGTGGTGTCGACCAGTCACGCAACCAACGGTAAGGCACCGCACCGCTACTGAACTCAGACCTGCCGATCGGCCTCCCCACACTTGTCGGGGCCCAGTCCTACACTCGCGATGCCTGATCACGAAGGGCAGAGGGGACGGGATCGATATGCGGTTCTTACACACCGCCGATTGGCAGCTCGGCATGACCCGTCACTTCCTTGCCGGCGAAGCCCAGCCCCGATACTCGGCAGCGCGGCGCGACGTGGTGGTCGGCCTCGGCGCGCTGGCCGCCGAGGTCAACGCCGAGTTCATTGTTGTCGCCGGCGACGTCTTCGAACACAACCAGCTCGCCCCGCAGGTTGTCAGCCAGTCGTTGGAAGCCATGCGCGCCATCGGTATTCCGGTCTACCTGTTGCCGGGCAACCATGACCCGCTAGATGCGGCATCGGTTTACACCAGCGCACTTTTCATCGCCGAATGTCCCGACAACGTGGTGGTCCTCAGCCGGGCCGGAAGCCATGAAGTGCGCCCGGGTCTGCAGCTCGTGGCCGCCCCGTGGCGGTCGAAAGCACCCACCATCGACCTGACCGGCGAGGTGCTCGAGTCGCTGCCGGCCGACGGCGTCGCCCGGGTGCTGGTCGCGCACGGCGGCGTTGATGTGCTCGACCCGGATCCCGGAAAGCCATCCTTGATTCGGCTGGCCGGAGTCGACGACGCGCTGGTCCGCGGCGCCATCCACTACGTCGCACTGGGTGACAAGCATTCGGTCACCGAGGTGGGCAGCAGCGGTCGGGTCTGGTATTCCGGGTCACCGGAAGTCACCAACTTCGACGACATCGAACCGCGACCGGGACACGTATTGGTCGTCGACATCGACGAAGCGGATCCGCAGCGCCCGGTCACCGTCGACGCCCGCCCGGTTGGCCGGTGGCGGTTTCTCACCCTGCGCCATCAACTCGACAACAACCGCGACATCGTCGATCTGGACCTCAACCTCGACCAGATCGGCGACAAGGACCGCACGGTGATCCGACTGGCCCTGGAGGGCTCGTTGACCGTCACCGACCGTGCTGCCCTGGATGCCTGCCTGGACCGATATTCGCGGTTATTCGCCTGGCTGGGCTGCTGGGATCGTCATACCGATTTGGCGGTGATCCCGGGCGACGGCGAGTTCGACGACCTCGGGGTCGGGGGATTTGCCGCGGCGGCCGTCGAGGAATTGGTCGCGACGGCACGTGCGGACAACGCCGAAGCCGCCGAGGATGCCCAGGCGGCGCTGGCGCTGCTCCTACGGCTCGCAGACCGAGGTGCGGCGTGAAGTTGCACCGGCTGGTCTTGACCAATTACCGCGGCATCGGCCACCGCGACGTCGACTTTCCGGACCATGGCGTGGTCGTGGTGTGCGGCGCCAATGAGGTCGGCAAGTCGTCGATGATCGAGGCGCTGGATCTGCTGCTGGAATCCAAGGACCGCTCGACGAAAAAAGACGTCAAGCAGGTCAAGCCGACTCACGCCGACGTCGGCTCCGAGATCACCGCCGAGATCAGCACCGGCCCTTACCGTTTCGTCTATCACAAGCGCTTCCACAAAAGGCCCGAGACGCAGTTGACGGTGCTGGCGCCCCGCCGCGAACAGCTGACTGGTGACGAGGCGCACGAGCGGGTGCGCGCCATGCTGGCCGAGACAGTCGACACCGAGTTGTGGCAGGCCCAGCGGGTGCTGCAGGCAGCTTCGACGGCGGCGGTCGACTTGTCCGGCTGCGACGCGCTGTCCCGGGCGCTCGACCTTGCCGCGGGCGACGCGGTCACGCCGTCGGGCACCGAGCCGGCGCTCGTCGAACGGATCGACACCGAATACGGCCGCTATTTCACCGCGACCGGTCGGCCGACGGGGGAGTGGGCGGCCGCGATGTCGGCGCTGCGCAGCGCCGAGGAAAAAGTAGAGCAATACACGGCCGCGGTCGCCGAGATCGACGACCGCCTGCACCGGCATGCCGCGCTGACCGCGGAGTTGGCGGAGTTGTCGCAGCAACGGCAGGTTACCAAGGAGCGGCACATCGCGGCTCAAGCCGCGGCAGACCACATCGGCTGGCTCACCGAACAGTTGCGAGAAGCCGAGCTCATCGCTGCGGCCGCGGCCGCCACCAGTACCGCGTCGACGGTCGCGCACAGCGAACGGGTGCGGTTGGGCAACGAAATCGGCACGCGCACCGCGACGATCGCTGCGCTGGACGCCGAGGTGCACGAAGCCGCCGATGCGGAGTCGACGGCTGCTGAGGTCGTCGCGGCCGCTGACTCCGCTGTCGAACAGGCCGGCCAGCGACTGGCGGCTGCCCAGCAGCGGGCCGGGTCTGCCCGGCGGATCGTCGATGAGCTGTCCCGCCGCGACGAAGCCGAGCGGTTGGCTGCCCGGTTGGACAAGATCGACGCCGCCCAGCGCGAACATGACCAGATTTGCGGCGAGTTGGCCGCGATCGCGCTGACCGACGAGGCGATGCAGCGCATCGAACAAGCCGCTGCCGCCGTCGACCGGGCCGACGGGCAACTCACGTTGATTTCGACGACGGTGCAATTCACCGCGGCCGCGGACGTCGACCTGTCCGTCGATGAGCAACAGGTGTCGCTGGCCGCCGGTCAGAGCTGGACGCTGACAGCCAGTGCAGCAACCGAAGTCGAGTTGCCCGGCGTTTTGACGGTACGGTTCAGCCCGGGGGTCACCGCAGCCGAGGTCCAAGCCACCTACGCTGCGGCACAAGACGAATTGGCAGCTGCACTGGCTGCGGGGCAGGTCGCCGACTCCGCAGCAGCGCGAAACACCGACCAGCGTCGCCGCGAGTTGCAGCACAGCCGTGACCGGCTCGCTGCCACTCTGATCGGGCTGTGCGGCGAGGACCAGATCGGGCAGCTGCGTTCGCAATTGGCGCAACTGCGAGCCGATCAACCCGATCCCGCCGGCGCTGCGATGGATAGTGCGGCGGCCCGCGCCGAACTCGAGGCGGCCGACGCGGCCAGCGTGCAAGCCACCAAAGACTGCGAAACACACCGACAAGTCGCGGCCGCAGCCCGCCGTAGGCTCAGCGAGATCACCACGCAGGCAACCGTTCTGCGTGACAAGCTGGCGTCCCAACGCGCGGAGTTGACTGCGGTTGCCGACCGGCTGGCCCAGCATCGGGCATCGAGCGCCGACGGCGATCTGGCGGCTACCGCTGCTGCCGATCAATGCGCGACACACGCAGCGCAGCAGCGGGTCGCCGAGCTGTCCGAGCAACTGGCCGCTGCCTCGCCCGACGCGGTGGCCACCGAGTTGGCCGAGGCCACCAAGGCGGTCGAAGCACTGCGGACCCGCCTTGACGAGTCCGATCGCGCGGTACGCGAGATCACCGTCGAACTCACGGTATTCGGCACCGAGGGACGTCAGGGCAAGCTTGACACCGCCGAAATCGAGCGCGAACACGCCCACAACGAATACACCCGGGTGGGCCGGCGAGCCCGCGCGGCGCAGTTGCTGCGGTCGGTGATGGCGCGTCACCGCGACACCACCCGGCTGCGCTATGTCGAGCCGTTCCGCGTCGAGTTGGAGCGGCTCGGGCGTCCGGTGTTCGGTCCGAGTTTCGAGGTCGACGTCGACAGCGCCTTGTGCATCCGTAGCCGCACCCTCGACGGGTGCACGGTGCCCTACGAGTCGCTGTCGGGCGGCGCCAAAGAACAGCTCGGAATTCTGGCGCGCTTGGCCGGAGCGGCGCTGGTGGCCAAGGAGGACACCGTCCCAGTGCTCATCGACGACGCGCTCGGGTTCACCGACCCGGCGCGGCTGGCCAAGATGGGCGAGGTCTTCGACACCCTGGGCGCCGACGGACAGGTGATCGTGCTGACCTGCACTCCTGACCGCTACGACGGCGTCAAGGGTGCGCACCGTATCGAATTGAGCGCTTAACGGGCGCGGTGGCCGGTTCGCCACGGGAGGCGGCACCGTCGAATACGCAGGGCAGACCGGTAACCCTGCATATTCGATTTCTGCACATTCCTGCGGCTACAGCGCTAAATGGAGTCTAAGCGCATCGTCGAGGTCGGTCAGCTCGGGAGGGGAGACGCGACCAATCCGACGCAACAGACGTTGCGCCGCAATGGACCTGACCTGCTCGGCCTGCGCCTTCGAATCAACGGCGAGACCACTTGCCGCCGCCGACAACAGCACCTGGAATGGATAGACCCTGTCGGTGTTACTGGTCACTGGGACGACAGTGACCATGCCACGGCCGAGACGTGTCGCTGCAGCGTTGGCCCGGTCATTGCTGACGATGACAGCTGGCCGCTGCTTATTCGCCTCGCTCCCGCGGACGGGATCCAGATCGACCTGCCATATCTCACCGCGCAGCATCGGTCACGTCATCTCCAACGGTGGTCTCCCACGCAGTGGAATCCTCGTCGGCCGACCACTGCGCCCACGCTGCGGCGTAGTCGTCCTCGAGGGCGGGGTAGCGCAGCATCGATACCGCGCGTTGCAAACCCGCCGACCGCGACGGCAGACCCGCTTTCTTGACGTATGCGTCCAACACCGCGATGTCCTCGTCGGACAAGCTCACGCTCAGCTTCATACTCGAATACTACTGAAGTAGCATTACAGTAGCAATGGCCCCCTGTCCGGCTGAGCACCAAATCCGACAGCCACGTGAGCCGATAGCTGATTCAATGAGCAGGACAATAGGGGAGACATCATGGCGGACGTCGACTGCGACTACGTGATCGTCGGAACCGGCTCGGCGGGTTCGGTGCTCGCCAATCGGCTCAGCGCTGATCCAGCGATCACGGTGCTGGCTTTGGAAGCCGGACCGCCGGACAAAAACAAATTCATCCGTATCCCCGCGGCGTTCTCCAAGCTCTACCGCAGCGAGGTGGACTGGGATTATCTGACCGAGCCGCAGAAGGAGCTGGGCGGTCGTGAAATCTATTGGCCGCGAGGCAAAGTGCTTGGCGGCTCGTCGTCGATGAACGCGATGATGTGGGTGCGCGGTTTTCAGGCCGACTACGACGAGTGGGCCGATCGTGCCGGACCGGAGTGGGGCTACGCCGAGGCGCTGGGTTACTACCGTCGCATCGAGAACGTCACCGCGGCGTGGCCGTTCGTCAGCGGTGACGACAGCGGCGTGACCGGTCCGCTGCATGTGTCGCCGCAGCGCAGCGCGCGTCCGTTGACGGCAGCGTGGCTGGCAGCAGCACGCGAATGCGGATTCGGTGCGGCGCGCCCGAATTCCGCTGAGCCGGAGGGCTTCTGCCAGACCGTCGTCACTCAGCGAAAGGGTAGTCGATGCAGTAGCGTCGACGCGTATCTCAAGCCGGCGATGCGCCGCAAGAATCTGCAGGTGCTCACCGAAGCGATCGCGACCCGTGTCGTCATCGACGGCGGCCGCGCAGTCGGTGTCGAATTCGAACAGGACGGCCAACGGCGCATGGCGCACGCGCGCCGGGAGGTGGTGCTCTGCGGCGGCGCCATCAACAGCCCGCAGCTGCTGATGCTCTCCGGCATCGGCGACCGCGACCACCTCGACGACCACGGCATCGACACGGTGTGCCATGCGCCCGAGGTCGGCCAGAATTTGTGCGACCACCTGGTCACGCCGCTGGGCTTCGACGTAGCCGAGGACAGCCTGTTCGCCGCCGAGAAGCCCAAACAGCTGATCAACTACCTGCTTCGCCACCGGGGCATGCTCACCTCCAATGTCGGCGAGGCCTATGGCTTTGTCCGCAGCCGGCCCGAGTTGGCCCTGCCCGACCTCGAGTTGATCTTCGCCCCCGCACCGTTTTACGACGAGGGGCTGCTACCCGCACCGCCCGGACACGGCGTCGTGTTCGGACCGATCCTGGTCAGACCGGAAAGCCGTGGGCAGATCCTGTTGCGCTCGGCCGATCCGTACGCCAAGCCGACCATCGAACCGCGGTATCTGTCCGATCCCGCCGGCGTGGACCGCGCCGCGATGATGGCCGGCCTGCGAATCTGCGCGCAGATCGCCGAAGCCCCGGCGCTGAAGGGCCTCCTCGGTGCGATCGCACGACCGCGCAATGCCACTGAACTCAATGAGGCCACCCTTGAGGAGGCGCTCGAGACCTGTTCACACACCCTGTATCACCCGGTCGGCACGTGCCGGATGGGTAGCGACGACACCAGCGTCGTGGATCCGCAGCTGCGGGTCCGCGGCGTCGATGCGCTCAGGGTTGCCGACGCGTCGGTGATGCCGAGCATCATCCGGGGGCATACCCACGCGCCGTCGATCCTGATCGGGGAGAAAGCTGCGGATCTGATCTGCAGTTAGTGCGCTTCGCCGAACGTGAAGCTGTTGCGATGTTTTCGCGGTTTTTTCGCAGTGGCTTCACACTCGGCGAGCGATTTACTCCCGCAAGAACCCAACCGCCGTGTACACCACGTCGGCCAGTCCGGGCGCCCCGTAGTTGGCCAGATTGCTGCGCACCGCGATGTCACCGGGCGATTGGAACAGCGGCAAGTTGAAGCCTTCCTGCCAGATCATCGTGTCGACGTGGTTGGCGAGCAAGCTGGCCTTGTCCGGGTCCAGCTCGGATAACGTCTCGTCGATTTTGGCGTCGATCGTGGGGTTGCCGATCTTGCCGAAATTGCTGTCACCGTCGGATTTGTATATCTGCGGCAGCGCAGACAGCGGGAAAGCGTTACCCACCCAACCGAATTGCACCATGTCGAAGTCACCGACGGCCACGTGCTGGCTGAAGAACCCGGTGCCCGGCTTGGGGTCGAGTACCAGCTTGACACCGATGTGCGCCAGGTTCTGCTGGGCCACCAAGGCGATCTGGCGCGCCGATGGGCCGTCGTAGAACACGTCGCGGATAACGAGCTGTTTGCCATTCCTCTCGCGCACTGAGCCGTTGAGCTTCCATCCTTGCACGTCCAAGTCCCTGCGCGCTTGGTCAGGGTTGTAAGCTGCTGGCGCGCTGTTGTTTTCGTAACCAACCTGGCCGGCGACGTAAATATGGTTGTCCAGCGGCGCCGGATTGCCGGTCAGCCCGTGCTGCACGACGCTGACGATGGCCTGACGGTCGATGCCTCTACAGATCGCGAGCCGCAGCTTCTCGTCGGCCAGGATGGATCCGGGTGCGCCGTTGAAGGTGAAGTGATACCAGGTAGGTGCCGGTGCGCTCCGGATCACGATGCCAGGGGTGCGTTGCGCGGTCACCATGTCGTCGAGCGTGCTCACGCCGGCGGCATCGATCGCGTTGTTCTGCAGGGCGGGGATGACGGCGGTGGCGTCGAGGACTAAAAATGTGATGGAGTTCAGCCGCGGCTTGGCGCCCCACCAGCTTGGATTTCGGTTCAGCACAATGCGTTGCGCGGTCCGGTCGATCGTGGTCACGATGAACGGCCCGGCCGACGGGCCCGGAGCGTCGAGTTGGCCGTTGTTGAAGACGTCGGGGTTCGCCGTCATGCTGCGTGGTTGCATGCCGCCGGCAAACATCCCGCGCCACTCCGCGTACGGCTTGTCGAACGTGATCACCGCTTGGTGCTCGTCAACGCCTCTGGTCACCGACTTCACCTGTTCGAACCCGGCTCGGCTGGCGATCAAATACCGCTTGTCGCGGCCGCTGCACGCATCGACCTGCGATTTGAGGTCTTCCCAGGTGATTGGGGTGCCGTCGCTCCACACTGCTTTCGGGTTGATGGTGTAGGTGACGACCTGAGGGTCGGTGCCGGTCAGCTCGGCGCCGAGGAAGTAGTCGGTGTTGAGTTTGAGCGACCCGTCGGCTTGGGTGATGAACGCCCCCGGCAACGTCGGGGAGATAACCGAACCGAGGTCTGCCGTGTTGCCGTCAATGTTCCAGTTGTTGAAGTTCGGCGGGAACGACGTCAGCGCGAGCCGCAGGTCGCCGCCGTCGCGCAGCGTCGCCGGGTCGCGGGGGTTGATGTCACTGGTGGTGCCGACCCGTGCGGCGTGTGTCTCCGGCACGTCCTGGTACCCGGCTGAGCAGCCGGCGACGATCACACAAGCCAGCAGCGCAAGCCAGCGAACGATCACCCGGACGATGCTAACGAACATCTGCGTGCGCCTGCGGGACCGCGGCCAGTAGTCGACGAGTGTATTCGTGCTGCGGGTTGGTGAACACCTGCTCGCCGTCACCCTGTTCCACGATCGTTCCCCGGTACATCACCGCCACCCGGTGTGCCAGGTGTTTGACCACCGAAAGGTCATGCGATACAAACAGATACGACAATTCGAATTGCTGCTGCAAGTCCAGCAGCAGGTTGATGATGCCCGCCTGGATCGACACGTCAAGCGCCGACACCGGCTCGTCGAGCGCCAGAATCTTCGGCCGCAGTGCCAGTGCCCGCGCGATACCTATCCGCTGTTTCTGCCCGCCGGAGAACTCGGCGGGATAGCGGCTGGCGTCGGCGTGGTTCAGCCCAACAATCGCCAGCAGCTCGGCGACCCGTTCCTCGCGCTGACTTCTGTCAAACCCATTGGCGACCAACGGTTCCGCGACGACATCGTACACCGGCAGCCGGGGGTCCAGCGACGCGACCGGATCCTGGAACACGACCTGCAACTCGGTTCGCAGCTTGCGACGGGCAGCTGAGTTCAGGGTCGCAACGTCGGCGCCGAGAATCTCGATGGAACCCGCCTGGGGCTTGGCGAGTTCGAGAATCTGGGACAGCGTCGTCGACTTGCCCGAACCGGATTCACCGACAATGCCCAGGGTGCGGCCCTGCTCCACAGTGAAGCTGACGCGAGAGACCGCGCGTACCTCACCTACCTGTCTGCGCAAAACCACACCCTTGGTGAGTCGGTAGGTCTTGGTAAGGTCGGTGACGTGCAGCACCACCGGTGGTTCGCCGTCCGTGTTATCGCCGGTCACCGGTTCCGTTGACACGCCGAAGACTTCGGCCGCACTGCGTCCCGCGACGTCGTCGGTGCGGATGCAGGCTGCCCAGTGGCCATCCCGGACAGTGACGAGATCGGGCTCGGCCGAACGGCATTCGTCGATCGCCAGCGGACAGCGGGGAACGAACGGGCAGGCCCCAGGCGGCAGCGCCGTCATCACCGGCGGCGCGCCCGGGATCGGAATCAGCCGGGTGCCCTGCGGGGCGTCAAGTCGCGGCACCGAACCCAGCAACCCGACCGTGTACGGCATCCGACGGTCACGGTAAAGCTCGTCGACGGCAGCGATTTCGACTGGACGTCCGGCGTACATGACCAGTGCGCGATCGGCGAACGCCGACACCACACCCAGGTCGTGGGTGATGATCAGCACGCCGGCGCCGGTGGCGTCGCGCGCGGTTCGCAGGACGTCCAGGATCTGCGCCTGCACGGTGACGTCCAGTGCGGTGGTCGGTTCGTCGCAAATCAGCAGGTCCGGATCGTTGGCGATCGCGATCGCGATCACCACCCGCTGCCGCTCGCCGCCGGACAACTCGTGCGGGAAGGCTCGCGCCCGGCGCCCTGGCTGCGCGATGCCGACCAGTTCGAGCAGTTCCACGGCGCGCTTGCGGGCACCGGCTCGGCTGATCTCGCGGTTGTGGATCTCGATGGCCTCGGCTATCTGGTCGCCGACGGTGTAGACGGGCGTCAGCGCCGACATCGGGTCTTGAAACACGGTGCCGACCGCCTTACCGCGAATACGTGACATCGCTTGGTCGGACCGCCCGAGCAGCTCCTCGCCGTGCAACCGTACTGATCCCGATACGTCAACGTATTCGGGTAGCAATCCGACGACGGCCATCGCGGCAGTGGTTTTGCCCGAGCCGGATTCGCCGACGATAGCGACGACTTCACCTGGATCGATGTGATAACTCATGTCGCGTACCGCGGGCACGCGCGCGTCGTCGGTTTCGAAGCTGACGTTCAGATCCGTCACCTCCAGCAGCGCGCTCACCGTGGGTGTCGCTTCTTGCGGCCTGGTGATCGGCTGCCGGGATCCAGTGCGTCCCGTAGACCGTCTCCGGCGAGGTTGGCACATAAGACGATCAGCACCAACGCCCCCGCCGGAACCAGGAAGACCCACGGGAACGTGGTGGCCGAAGGGGTGCCGTCCGCGATCAGCGTGCCCAGCGACACGTCGGGTGGTTGAACACCGAACCCCAGGAAGCTCAAGCCCGTTTCGGCCAAGATCGCGAATCCGACGTTGAGCGTCGCATCGATGATGAGGATCGAAGCGACGTTCGGCACGATGTGACGAATGATGATGCGGCGGCTTGGCACTCCCATATACCGTGCCGCCCGGACGAATTCGCGTTCACGCAAGCTCATCGTCAAACCGCGCACCATCCGCGAGCTGACCATCCAGCCGAACAGCGCGAGCAACACGACGAGCCACAGAATGCTGCTTGACCCCTTGATGCGGGGGGTGATGATCGCGATCAGGAGGAAACTCGGCACCACCAGCAGCAGGTCCACCAGCCACATCAGCGTCCGGTCGCGCCAGCCGCCGAAGTAACCCGCCACCGACCCCACGGTGGCGGCGATACTGGTCGAGATCACTGCCACGCAGAAACCGATCAGCATCGACTTCTGCATGCCGCGCAGGGTCCGCGCCAGCAGATCCTGGCCAAGCGCGTTGGTGCCGAACCAGTGCTGCAATGACGGCGGCTGCAGCAGCGCGTCGTAGTCGAGAGCGGTGTAGCCGTAGGGAAGGAGCAGTGGCAGCGCGTAACAACTGACGAACAGCAACACCAATAGAGCCAGTGCCACCGCCGCGGGCCTGTTGCGGAGGAACCGACGTACCACGAGGTTTCGTCGCGAGATGAAGACGGCCGGGTGTGTGGTCGATCGCACCGGTGTGGCAGCTTCCTGCGTCATGACACCCGAATCCTCGGATCCAGTGCCGCGTAGATGACGTCGGATAAGAGTCCGGCAAACAGAATCGCCGCGCCCGAGAACACCGTGATCGCCACGACAACGTTGGTGTCTTGAGCCGAGATGCCCTGCACCGCCCATTCGCCCATGCCATGCCAGCCGAAGATCTTCTCGACGAAAATCGCGCCAACGACCAGCCCGGCGACTCCGTAGGCGAACAGCGTGGCCATCGGGATCAGCGCGGTGCGCAGGCCGTGTTTGAACAGGGCGCGCCGACGGCTCAGGCCTTTGGCGCGAGCGGTCCGAATGAAGTCCTCGCCCAGCACGTCGAGCATCGCGTTGCGCTGGTAGCGGCTGAAACTTGCGATCGCGCCAAGTGCCAGTGTGAGCGTCGGCAGCACGATGTGCTGCGCGCGGTCGACGAACTGGTCCCAAAATCCAGCGAGCGGAATCGGCGACGTCTCACCGGTGTACAGAAAGATGCGCACCCCGGTCAGCATGTTCACCCGCAACCCGGCCAGGATGAGCAGACCCGCCATCACGAAGGTGGGGATGCTCAGGGTGATCAGCGACAACACCGTGACCACGCGGTCGCTCAAGCGGTACTGCCGAATCGCTCCCCAGGCCCCCGCGACGACGCCGATCACCGTGCCCAGCACCGAACCGATCACGACCAGCCGCAGACTGACCCCGATCCGGCGCCACAGTTGTTCGGAGACGGGGTGACCGTCCACCGTGGCGCCGAAGTCACCTCGGACCGCGCCGGATATCCAGTGTGCGTACCGGACGGGTATGGGCTTGTCCAAGCCAAGCTGAGCGGCTTTGGCGTGGATGGCCTCCGGCGGCGGCGCTGGGTGGCGCTGGATGAGACTGTCCAGCGGATGAAAGGTCAGCGAGGTCAGGCAGAACGCCAAAAACGACGCCAACGCCAACAGCACGATGTAGTTCAGTAGCCGGCGCACCAGGAAGCCGATCATGCCCGCCGGCCCCGCCCGTGTCGCATGGGCACAGGGTATGAGATGCACTCAACGATTCACGCGAACAGATCCGATCCGGTTGATTCGGACCGGTGAAACCGGAGTTGCCGATTGTTAAAATCAGCCACCCGAGTGCTTGATCCAGCAAACAAATCAAGGAGATTGGCGTGACGGTTACCGATGACTACCTGGCTCACAACGCCGAATACGCAAATTCCTTCAACGGGCCGCTGCCGATGCCGCCAAGCAAACACGTGGCAATCGTCGCGTGTATGGACGCACGACTGGACGTCTATCGCATGCTCGGGATCGAGGAGGGCGAGGCGCACGTCATTCGCAATGCCGGCGGCGTGGTTACCGACGATGCGATCCGGTCGCTGGCGATCAGCCAGCGGTTGCTGGGCACCCGGGAGATCATCCTGATCCACCACACCGACTGCGGAATGCTCACCTTCACCGACGACGACTTCAAGCGCAGCATTGCCGACGAGACCGGTATCAGACCGTCCTGGGCCGCCGAATCCTTTCCCGACTCGGCCGAAGATGTCCGGCAGTCATTACGTCGCATCGAGTCCAGCCCGTTCGTCACCAAGCACGAGTCGCTGCGCGGCTTCGTCTTCGACGTCGCCACCGGCAAGCTGAACGAGGTCACCGTCTAGGCGCGCGGACGAGCGCGCCGGCCTGCGCTTCCTGTCCCGCGCGCCAGTTGATTGACAAGCCGCGGTCACCGCTGGTTTCATACGTGGTAAAGCTCAGAAAGATGGCCAATCCAGCCTACTTTACCCAGAATCCTGCGGGGGCCCATGACCAGCCATGTGACCGCCGGCCCAGCGGCCGGACACGATGATCGCCGCCCGGTTCCCGGGCAATACGAGCTCAGCCATCTGCGTTTGCTGGAGGCCGAGGCCATCCACATCATTCGCGAGGTGGCCGCCGAGTTCGAGCGTCCGGTGCTGTTGTTTTCCGGCGGCAAAGACTCCATTGTCATGCTGCATCTGGCGCTCAAGGCGTTCCGCCCGGGCCGGCTGCCGTTCCCAGTGATGCACGTGGACACCGGGCACAACTTCGACGAGGTCATCGCCACCCGCGACGAGCTGGTCGCGCAGACAGGCGTGCGACTGGTGGTGGCGTCGGTGCAAGACGACATCGATGCGGGGCGGGTCGTCGAGACCATCCCGTCGCGCAACCCCATTCAGACGGTGACGCTGCTGCGTGCGATCCGGGAGAACCGCTTCGACGCGGCGTTCGGCGGCGCGCGGCGCGACGAGGAGAAGGCCCGCGCCAAAGAGCGGGTGTTCAGTTTCCGTGACGAGTTCGGCCAGTGGGACCCCAAGGCCCAGCGCCCGGAGCTGTGGAACCTCTACAACGGGCGCCATCACAAGGGTGAGCACATTCGGGTGTTCCCGCTGTCGAACTGGACCGAGTTCGACATCTGGTCCTACATCGGCGCCGAGAAGGTGATGTTGCCGTCGATTTACTTCGCCCACCGACGGAAGGTCTTCGAGCGCGACGGGATGCTGCTGGCCGTCCACCGGCACATGCAACCCCGCGCCGAGGAAGAGGTGTTCGAGACGACGGTGCGATTCCGCACCGTTGGCGACGTCACCTGTACCGGCTGCGTGGAATCGACTGCGACCACCGTGGCCGAGGTCATCGCCGAGACTGCAGTGTCACGCCTGACTGAGCGCGGCGCGACCCGGGCCGACGACCGCATCTCCGAGTCGGGCATGGAAGACCGCAAACGGCAGGGGTACTTCTGATGGCGACACTGCTTCGCATCGCGACGGCGGGCTCTGTCGATGACGGCAAGTCCACGCTGATCGGGCGGCTGCTGTATGACTCCAAGGCCGTCATGGAAGACCAGTGGGCATCGGTGGAGCGCACTTCCAAAGAGCGCGGCCACGACTACACCGACCTGGCGTTGGTCACCGACGGTCTGCGCGCCGAGCGTGAGCAGGGCATCACGATCGACGTGGCCTACCGCTACTTCGCCACGCCCAAGCGGAAATTCATCATCGCGGACACGCCAGGCCACATCCAGTACACCCGCAACATGGTGACCGGGGCGTCCACGGCCCAGTTGGCGATTGTGCTGGTCGATGCTCGCCACGGCCTGCTGGAGCAATCCCGTCGGCACACCTTCCTGGCGTCGCTGTTGGGCATCCAGCACATTGTGCTCGCGGTCAACAAGATGGACTTGATCGGCTGGGATCCTAAAGTTTTCGAGGCGATTCGCGACGAGTTCCATGCCTTCACCACGCGTCTGGACGTGCATGACGTGGCCACCATCCCGATGTCGGCGCTGCACGGCGACAACGTGGTGACCAAGTCCGACCAGACACCCTGGTACGACGGGCCGGCGCTGCTGTCGCATCTCGAGGAGGTTTATATCGCCGGCGACCGCAACATGGTCGACGTGCGGTTCCCCGTTCAGTACGTCATCCGGCCCCAGACCCGCGAGCATCAAGACCACCGCAGCTACGCCGGCACCGTGGCCAGTGGGGTCATGCGTCCCGGCGACGACGTAACGGTGCTGCCGACCGGCAAAACCAGTCGCATCACGGCGATCGAAGGGGCGACCGGACCGGTGGAGGAAGCGTTTCCGCCGATGGCGGTTTCGGTGAGCCTCGCCGACGACCTCGACATCTCCCGCGGCGACATGATCGCCCGGCCCACCAATCAGCCCAGGGTGGCCCAGGAGTTCGACGCGACGGTGTGCTGGATGGCCGATTCCGCGGCCCTGGAGCCCGGCCGCGACTACATCATCAAACACACGACCCGCACCACTCGGGTGCGGGTCACCGAGCTGGACTACCGGCTCGATGTCAACACTCTGCACCGCGACAAGTCCGCAACAGCGTTGCAGCTCAACGAGCTTGGCCGCATCTCACTGCGCACCCAGGTGCCGCTGCTGCTCGACGAATACAGCCGTAACGCCAGCACCGGATCGTTCATCCTCATCGATCCGGCCACCAATGGCACCGTGGCGGCGGGCATGGTGCTGCGCGACGTCTCGGCCCGCACCTCGAGCCCGAACACGGTGCAGCACAAGTCGCTGGTGACCGCCGAGGACCGGATGGCGCGGGGTCGCACCGTGTGGTTCACCGGTCTGTCGGGGTCGGGCAAGTCCTCAGTGGCCATGCTGGTCGAGCGCAAACTACTCGAACAAGACGTGCCCGCTTATGTTCTCGACGGTGACAACCTGCGGCACGGCCTGAACGCCGATCTGGGATTTTCCATGGCCGACCGGGCCGAGAATCTGCGTCGGCTGGCGCACGTGGCGGCCTTGCTCGCCGATTCGGGCCACACCGTGCTGGTACCGGCGATCAGCCCACTTGTCGAGCACCGCGAACTGGCCCGGCAGGTCCACGTCGAGGCCGGCCTCGAATTCCTCGAGGTGTTCTGTGACACGCCGCTGGAGGACTGCGAAAAACGGGACCCCAAGGGGCTTTATGCCAAGGCGCGCGCCGGATTGATCACGCATTTCACCGGTATCGACAGTCCGTATCAGCGGCCGAAGAACCCAGATCTGCGGCTCGCGTCGGACCGCAGCCTCGAGGAGTTGGCGCAGCAAGTCCTCGACCTGCTCGAGCCCGGCGCGTGAACGATCACGAGCTGGCCGCGCAGCTAGCCGGCCAAGCCGGTGAGCTGCTGCTTGCCGTGCGAGACGAGCTGTCCCAAGCGACGGAGAGCGAGCGAAAAGCGGCGGGGGACAAGCGCTCCCACGATTTCTTGATGGATGCCCTGGCGCGTGAGCGGCCCGAGGATGCGGTGCTTTCCGAAGAAGGCGCCGACAATCCGGTGCGCTTGCAAGCCCGCCGGGTGTGGATCGTCGACCCGTTGGATGGCACTCGGGAGTTTTCTGAGCTCGGCCGCGATGACTGGGCAGTTCATGTCGCACTGTGGGAATCCGGGGAACTCGTTGCCGGGGCGGTCGCGCTGCCCGCGCAAGGGGTCACGCTGGCCACACCCGACGTCGCGTTCCCACCGGCATATTCCGGTCCGCCGCGGATCGTGGTATCCCGCACCCGGCCGCCGGCCATTGCCCTGCAGGTCCGTGACCACCTCGACGGCACCCTGGTGGCGATGGGATCGGCCGGAGCCAAGGTCGCCGCCGTCGTGCAGGGTTTGGCCGATGTCTACGTCCACGCCGGCGGGCAATACGAATGGGATTCCGCAGCACCTGTCGCAGTGGCCCGGGCGGCCGGACTGCACACCTCGCGGATCGACGGGACACCACTGGAGTACAACCGTGCTGATCCGCTGCTGCCCGACCTGGTGGTGTGCCGGCCCGAATACGCCAAGGCCGTGTTGGCTGCAACCGGCTAACCGCAGAGCAGTGGCAGAATCCACAGCATGCGGATGTCGGCCAAGGCGGAATACGCGGTGCGCGCGATGGTGCAACTAGCAACGGTCGACGACGGCGCACTGGTCAAAACCGACGAGCTGGCCCAAGCGCAGGGCATACCCTCGCAGTTTCTCGTCGACATTCTGTCTGACCTGCGCACTGATCGTCTGGTCCGCAGCCACCGCGGCCGCGACGGCGGCTATGAACTGGCGCGTCCCGGCACCGAAATCAGCATCGGCGACGTGTTGCGCTGCATTGACGGGCCGCTGGCCAGTGTCCGCGACATCGGGCTCGGCGATCTGCCGTATTCGGGGCCGACCGCCGCGCTCACCGACGTGTGGCGGGCGCTGCGGGCCAGCATGCGCTCGGTGCTGGAGGAAACGACGGTGGCCGACGTGGCGTCGAGCAACCTGCCCAAACACGTCGCCCAGCTTGCCGATGACTATCGGGACCAGGAAAGCCAGCGCCACGGCCCCCGCTCTACCGGCTAACCGCGCGAGCGTGCGTGTCCCCGGCCGACACGCCGACATAATTCCCGGTTTTGCGCACGCTCGCCTCGCTCGCGCACCTGGCGATTAGTTTTAGCCCGAACCGTATGGCCGGGTGATGATCTCCAGAAAATGGCCGCTGGGGTCTTGGAAGTACACGCCGCGACCGCCGTCGTTGTGGTTGATCTCGCCGGGGCGCTGACCTCGCGGATCCGCCCAGTGCTGCAGCCCGCGCGACCGGATCTTGCCGTAGATCGCGTCGAAGTCCTCTTCGGAAACCAAGAACGCGTAGTGCTGTGGATGGATCTCCGCGTCGTCGGGCACCTCGGAGTAGTCGAGGTCGGCGCCGTGCTCGAGTCGGACGCTCAAAAAGTGCCCGAACGGTACCGGATCGGGCAGCCCGAACAATTCGGTGAGAAACGTCGCAGACTCCCGCTTGTCGCGAGCCGCGACGATGGTGTGGTTGAAAGCAATCGGCATTGTGCTGCTCCATATCTCCAGATCTCCGGCGAGAGTGCGTGTTTGTACGTCGACACGCCGCAACTGATGTCATTCTGCGCACACTCGCGGGGGGTGTCGACTACTTCGGGGCGGTCAACTCCAAGGCGATGTTGTCCGGGTCGCGGAACTCCAGGATGTAGGACGGTCCGATGTCCTTGACCGGCCCGTGGTCGATACCCAAATCGTCGAGATGCTCGGCCGCAGCGTCTAATTCGTCCTTACTGGCGGCCCGGAAGGCGAGATGGTCCAAGCCGACGCGGTCCTCGTCAAAGCGGTCGTTCGCAACCGGGCGTAAACCGATCAGCGCGCCACCCAGGTCGTAGATGACACCACCGAATAGGAACCCGAGTTGGTTGCGGGTCGCGGCCCCGGCGTTGTCGGGCACCTCAAGCAAAACCGGCCAGCCGAACACACTCTCGTAGAACTGGCGGGATCGCTCGATATCGGTCACGGTGAGCCGAAGGTGCGCAATGGAGGTGGTGGTGATGCCCACTTGAGACATGCTGCCAGAATCACCGTCGTGCAGATAGCAATGACGATGCCGGTAATGGAGCCGGATTTGGATGCGGGTGTGCTCGCGGCCTGGGCGCGTGCGATCGACGAGGGGCCGTTCTCGTCGCTGTGCTGGGGCGAGCGGATCGCGTTCGAAAATCCCGAAACCTTGACCCTGCTGGGGGCGCTGGCCGCATGGACCGATCGAGCCCGCTTGGTGACGACGGTCATCGTGCCCCAACTGCATGACCCGGTGATGCTGGCCAAGGCGCTGGCGACCGGGGACATGCTGTGCGGCGGCCGTCTGGTCGTCGGTATCGGGATAGGCGGGCGCAACGAGGACTACCAGGCGGTGGGCGCAGACCTGGCGACGCAAACGATGCGCGGCATGGCTGAGCCGGTAGCGATCATGAAGCGCGTGTGGGCGGGCGAGAAGATCACCGAGTCGGTGCTGCCGGTGGGGCCGTCACCGGTTCAGCCAGGTGGGCCGCCGCTGCTGGTCGGCAGCATCGGGCCCAAGACCATCCGCAGCGCTTCCGCCTGGGCCGACGGGCTGGCCGGCACCACGTTGGACCTCGACGTCACAAAGCAGAACGAGCTGTTCGACGTCGCACGGGCCGCCTGGGCCGAAGCCGGCAAACCCGAACCGCACTTGACGACGTCGTTCTGGTTCGCGCTCGGGCCCGGCCGGGATGCGCGTGAACAAGTGCACCGGCACCTGCGCCGCTACATGAACTGGATACCGGCGGAATACGTCGATGCGATGGCCCCCGCGACGGGATTTGCCGGTAGCGAGGAAGAACTGCTCGCGGTGCTGCGAAGCTTCGAGGCCATCGGCACCGACGAAATCCAACTCATCCCAACCAGTTCCGACCTCGACCAACTTCGGCGCGCCGCAGACGTGGCAGCTGCGCTTTAGGCGAGATTCCCGACTTCCCGTCAAGACTGCGCAGCAAACCGCGAGGTTGCGGCAAGCTGGACGGATGTGGGGTAAGAGCGCGGCCACCATCGTGCACGAGCGCTGCCCGTTCAATGCTGAAGCTGGGGCCGCGGAGCTGGCCAGAAGCGAAATCACCCCGCTGAATACGTTCTATTGCCGCAATCACGGTCCGATTCCCGACATCCCGGTCCACAGTTGGCGCCTGCGTGTCGATGGACTCGTCGCCAAGCCGCTGAGTTTGAGCTTCGAGGAGCTGACCAGCGCGTTCAAGGTCCACACTGTTATCGCCACTTTGCAGTGCGCGGGCAACCGGCGCGACGAGTTCAACGAGATTCGCCACATTGTCGGTGAGGATCCGTGGGGCTCGGGAGCGACCTCGACGGCGGTATGGCGCGGCGTCGCACTGGCAGACGTGCTCGACGCCGCCGATACCCGTCGTGACCACGGCTTGCACGTCGCGTTCGCGGCTCCCGACAGGTCTCCGATAGCCTCGCCGGCTCAGGTTTTCGGTGGTTCGATTCCGTTGGAAAAGGCCATGTCGGACGAAGTCCTGCTGGCCTGGGAGATGAATCATCAGCCGCTGCCACGGATCCACGGCGGCCCGGTGCGGGCGGTCGTGCCTGGATACATCGGCGCCCGCAGCGTCAAATGGATCGACACCGTCACGGTGCAAGAGTCGCCGTCGCAGAACTATTTTCAAGCAGTCGCCTACCGGCTGCTGCCCGCGGACCGCGATCCCGACACCGTCGCTCCGGGTGAAGGCATCTCGTTGTCGTCGGTGCCGCTGAATTGCGACATTCTTGCTCCCACCGACGGTGGCCGAGTTCCCAGTGGATCGCTGACCATTCACGGGTATGCCTTCGCCGACGGCAATCACGGCATCGCCCGGGTTGACGTGTCGCTGGATGAAGGCCGCAGCTGGCGCCAAGCTGAACTCAATCCGCCGGCGAGCCGATGGGCGTGGCAGCACTGGTCGCTGACCGTGACGACTCGGCCGGGACCGTTGACGGTGATGGCCCGCGCATGGGACGCGACGGGTGCCACTCACCCCGAATCCGCTGCATCGCTCTGGAACCCGAAGGGTTACGCCAACAATTCCTGGCCCAGCGTCCACGTCGACATCACGTCACCGACGCGCTGAGGTGTTGGGCCAAACCGCGGTGCGCTTGTCGTGTCCTGCTCTACGGTCGGGACTTATGAAAAAAGATGAACAGCTGGATGAGGAAGAACACCAAAGTTTCAGCCAGATTCGTAACTATGAACTCGACCCAGAGGCAGTGACCAGCCGCGGGCTCCGCGACGCGCTGGCCAACCTGGGCGTGAAAGCAGGACGCAACCCGCTCAAGCTACTCGTCGTCATGTTGGTCGCGATCCGGCACACCAGCACCGCGATTTTCGAACTGGAAAAGCAGATCATCGCGTTACGCAGAGAGATTCGCGGACGACAAGAGACCGACTCCGCTGCGCGGTGACGTTACTAAGTGGTGCTCTTTCGCGTATTCGATGTCCTCGATCAAGGTTCTCGGGCAGCTCGCATACGCCGATGTGGGCGGGTGGCGCTGCCGAGCGTGTCGGCCAGCGTGTCCAACACGTCTGGCACAAGCCGGTAGTACGCCCACTTACCGCGCTGCTCCCGTTCGATCAGCCCGGCCTCGACGAGGATCTTCAAATGGTGCGACACGGTCGGTTGCGATAGACCCACGGGGTCCGTCAGCTCGCATACACACGCCTCGGCGCCCTCATGCGCCGCGATCAGCGATACCAGGCGCAGTCGCGTCGGCTCGGCAAGCGCTTTGAGGACTGCAGCTAACCGTTCGGCGGCCGCGTTGTCCAGCACCGCACCGGTGAGCGGGCTGCAGCAGGCCGCCATGTCGGCGACGAGCGACGATTCCGCAGTCGTGGGCACAGCAGTGCGCGGCATGCCCCGATTCTGCCACACCCATTGACAACCATCGATGGATGCGGCACCTTTGTCACATCGACATGCATCGATGTGAGGGAGCATGGAAATGGCGACCGAAGACGCGGAACTCCGCGAGCAAGTACGGGAGCGCTATGCGGCGGCGGCGACGGCGGTGAGTACGGGCGCCACCAACAGCGACGTGCTGACTGCCGAGAGCTGTTGTGCGTCGGGCGGCTCGGCGGATCTCACCATCACTTTCGGCGCCGGCTTATACAGCGCTGGTGAACATTCCGAATTACCCGCTGATGCTGTTGCGGCGAGCCTGGGTTGCGGCAACCCAGCCGCCGTCGCGGAGCTTCACCAGGGCGAACGTGTCCTTGACTTGGGCTCTGGGGGCGGGATCGACGTTTTACTCTCGGCGCAGCGTGTCGGGCCGGACGGGTTTGCCTACGGCGTCGATATGACCGACGAGATGCTGGCCCTTGCCGAAGCGAACAAAGCGAAAGCCGGCGCCACCAACGTCGAATTCCGCAAAGGCACCATCGAGGACATTCCGTTACCTGACGCTGCCGTCGACGTGGTGATCTCCAACTGCGTTATCAACTTGTCGGTCGACAAGGCGGCCGTGCTCGCCGAAATGTTCCGGGTCCTGGCCCCCGGCGGCCGGATCGGGATTTCCGACGTCGTCGCGGAGGACCACCTGACTCCACCCGACCGCGCCGAGCGCGGCTCCTACTGCGGCTGCATCGCAGGCGCCCTGTCCAAACAGGAATACCTCGACGGCCTAGCTGCGGCCGGATTCACCGATGCCTCAGTGACTTTCACTCACCAAGTCGCCGACGGAATGCATGCCGCGATCATTCGCGCCACCAAATCCGCCGAATCATCTGCGGTTATGGCAGCGGCGATGGGAACCGCTCTATAGTGCTGCGCCTACCGCGACCGGGCCGATTCGAACCGGACGGTAAGCGAAGGCCTTTGTCTTGTAGCCATCTTGAGCTAGTGCATTATGTTGCCGCGGGCGACGGACCCGACCGCTACGAACACGACGCCGAACAATGTAGCGGCGAAGCATCCTTCCGCGACTGGAAATAGGCGGTTGTATTTCGCCGCCGTCAGCACCAGAACCCCTCCGACCACAAGCGGGGCGATCGGGGCGAAAAGCCAGTAGTACAGCACCGCAGCGGGAGACATCGCAAGCAGCCCGATTGCCAAGCCCAACAACATCAACGGCGAACCTGGACCGACCGGGCTTGCCGTGTCTAGCTCGCTTTCCGCTTCCCAAGACATACGCGACTCCCAGTTATGCTAAAAGTGCTTGTGCAGCAAGAGATCCCACAATTATCCACCCGGTACATGGCGCGACGATCAACGCTAAGCCGATTGTCGAAGCCCTCGCCCGGCCAAGCCGGAACAGACTTGCACCGACGCCCGCCAGGACCAACGACACCAGCCCGGCCAGCAGGAGGCGCGTTGGCATCACCGCGACTAATTGGGCGTCTGTTCGTGGGGCTACTAGCGTAACCGTCGCCACGACAGCCCAAAAGACGCCACCGACAGCCGCGCCCATATATGTGCCTAGTCGCCAACGAATGCCGCTCACTTGCCCACCGGAACATGGATAGAGGAAGTGACCGAGCCAAGTTCGACTGAGGGATAAGGGATAACGATAGGCGGTGCGGGGCGCGCAACCGGCGGTAGATGCCCACCCGGTACCGACGACTCGATTCCCGGCACATGGACTCCTGGCGGTGGTGTCACAGGAGGCAGTCCAGCCGGCGGCAGAATAACGGTATCGGGAAACTCTGTCATCAATGGCGTGCCCATCTCCTGTTTAAACGGCAGTCCCACCAAAGGCCCTTGCGGGCCGATGTTCTGCGGCATCACCTTGCCCAGCTCTGTTGTGTGCGAACCATTGTCGTTGTAGATCTCAATCGCTGGGAAGTCCGAAACGTGCCCGCCCACAATCGGCCCGCCCTCAGTCGGCTTAACTAGGTCTATTCTGAGCGGCTGTTCGGCCTGTCAGGCGTGACGGCGCAACGCATCATCGAATACTACAGAAAGGCTTAACGGCGATGACGGCGAAACATCCCGCCTGTTCAATGCCGAGCGGTCCGCTTCAGAAGGTCTCCCTATTGTGGGGGTGAGTATTGCGGGCAGTACGCTCTGGTTGCGTCGAGCATCAACTGCGATATGTCATGTGGCGAAAACCCCTGCGCCACAAGGTCGTTGTTGAGCTTGAGCAGCGCCGCCCCGCGCGGACTCATACCTATTCCAACACCGCCCTGGCTATAGGCATCACAGGTTTGGCGGCCATCGGCAATCAATTGATCCGGCGGCCCTTTGACCCCGTGCGATGACAGAAGTGCCAGGTAGTTGTCGTCAGGGCTGTCCGCGTATGACGTCGCTGTCGGCAGCGGTGCCACGGCAATCATGGTAGCAATTGCCGCAACAGTTCTCGTGATCTTCACTTCTTCTCTCTCCTCTCCGAACCCGCCTCTGCCGGTTGGCTAACCACTGCTCGCTTGTCCCGGGGATGGGCCGATTCAATGAGGGCCTTCAGTGGCTGACGCAGGCGGGATCACGAACAAAGCTGGATCGGCCAGAACGACACCTGAGGGCACATCGCCCACCCGCGTCGCCACAATCGGCACACGGTACACCGTTCCCTGGGTGTCGCATTCGTTCGTTAGAACGGTTTCGGTCTGAACGCCTCGTAGCGTGCTGTCAGGCTGCGGTCCCAATGACCAACTAAACGTCGCGTTGTAGGTGCCTGCCCCCGTCTTTCCAGGACACTCTCTCGGCCACCAAAGATACGGCGTGTCCTGCCAGTGACCATCGGCGAAGCGGAGCACCTTCGTATCGGCACCGCTAGCCTTTTCTTGGTTTCCGTGGGCCAGTTCGGCACCGGTGGCAACGCATCCAGAGGATGTGCACAGCGAACGAAATGCCCACCACTCGATGTCCACAGTAGCGGGGCCTGCTACTGCGGCGCCGTTAGCCATCGCCCTTGGTAAATCGATGTCCACGCGGTAGCTGCCGTCAAGTACAGGACCCTCAACGGAGGGGGCTAGGGTGCTGGTCGCCGGGGCGGTAACGACCGCTGGATCGGCCACCGTGACACCGGGGGGCACATCCCCTGTCCGCGTCGCCACGAACGGGATCTGATACACCTCTCCTTGACCGCTGCATTCACTGGTTAAACGGGTGATGCTTTCAACACCTCGGAGCGTGCCGTTGGGCTGTGGCTCCAGGGACTGCACCTTTGAGTCGGTTTCTGCGCCTACGCCGATTATCCCGTCGGCTCCTAGACACCGATTAAGATGCGATTGGATATGGTGAGGCGTTCCCTGCCAGTGACCGTCGGCGAAATGGAACTCGGTCGTGACAACTGGTGTGGCCGCGGCTTGGTGATTGGTCGAGTCCAGTTCGGTCCCAACGGCAAAGCATCCGCTGGATGTGCAGAGCGAACGGAAAGCCCACCAACTGGTGTTATCGGTGCTATCGGTGCCGGGCGCCGACTGGGGAACCGGCGCGCCGTTGAAAGTTCGCTTTGTGAAGTCGTAGACGAGGCGGTACGTGCCGTCGAGCATGGCAGCGGGCCGGGAGGAGGTTGTGTTGTGCTTCGGCTGATGTATGTAGCCGAAGACGCCTACGGCGGTGAGCACAACCACCGCTATCGCCGTGCCGAGGAGAAGCCGGTTTCGCCTGGGGCGCTTTTGCTGCGGTGGCGCGGCCGGTCCGGTGCCCGTTGGTGGGCTACCCGTCGGCGGGGGCGACCTAGTGGCCGTCGATTCGGATATCGCGCTCTGCTCGGCTGACCGCGCAGCTTCACCGCGCGGTCGCCGCACCGCGACGTGCGTATCAGACCCGGTGGTTGAGGTAGCGATGGTGATATCCACCTCGGTGGGGCAGTCACTTTCCACGCAGACAGCGGCCCGCTCACTGAGCTTGGCGGCGAAGTCGCGGCACCGGTCGAACCGGTCAGCGGGGTCTTTGGCCAACGCCCTCGACAACACCACATCAAGCTCCGCGAAATCTGGGCGCCGGCTGCGGAGTTTCGGCGGTGGTGCGTTGAGGTGTTGGCTGATGACGGCCACGGGGTTGGAGTGCTGATACGGCGGCGAACCGGATAGCAGATGAAACGCCGTGACCGCCAACGCATACTGGTCAGCGCGTCCGTCGAGGTCTTGACCCATCAACTGTTCTGGCGCAGCGTAGGCGACCGTCCCGACGGTGAAATTGGTCGCGGTCAGTCCGCTGACGTCAGCCACTGGCCGCGCAATACCGAAATCAGCCAACATGATCCGCCGCCTATCGTCCTCAGGCTCGGTGAGTAAGATGTTGGCGGGCTTGACATCGCGGTGCAACAGGCCCCGATTGTGCGCATAGTCGAGTGCATCAGCGACAGCGGTGACGATGGCGCATACTTCGTGTGCTGGCATCCGGGCCGGGTACCGGTCTTTCATCAACTGCGCGGCATCGGTGCCCTCGACATAGTCCATCGCGATCCAAAGTTGGCCATCGAATTCGCCGCGATCGTGCACGCCGACGATATTTGGGTGCCACAGTGCGGCGGCGAGGTCGGCTTCACGGCGGAACCTTTCTTGGAATTCGCCGTGCGCAGTTATCTCGCGGGGAAGGATCTTCAAAGCGTCTCGACGCGGCAGCCGGGGGTGCTGGGCAAGGTAGACCTCGCCCATCCCCCCAGAACCCAGGAGCCGCACTACGGTGTATCCGGCAAACGTCGTGCCGCTCGCCAACGGCATGGGCGGATACTACCGCCGCCATTGCCGTTGCAAATTGGTTTCTAGCGAGCCGGTCCTACCAGATGTAGACAACCGTGGACGGCCCGAAAGTCCTAGCCCGGCGCGGGCGGTTCGGTGCTCTACGGGCCAGCTAGTGCTGAAATTCCGCAGCCCCCGCATCGTGCGCCCATACCGGGTTAGCCCTCCGCCCTGGCCGTGCGCTTTGTGGCTGTGCCCTTTTTGGTCGCCCTCTGACTCCGCGTCCGCCTGCGCACCATGGACACATCGACTTTCACGGGCGGCAGGTCTGCCTCCGTATAGGGTTCTAGCCCTTCGGCAGCTTGACGCTGGTTCACCATGTACATCATCTGGCGGCGTGGCGGAAAGTAGTACTGACCCACGACCGAATGCGCCCGCACGATGCGCGGCATCGCCATGTGCAACCAGCCCAACATTAGGGCCAGCGGTGCATCAGCTTCCATGCCGAGCCATCCCTTGATCGAGGTGTCGCCGCTCAACTGAAATGCCGGTCCTCGGCCAGATCTCTGGTTCAACGCGACCCATTTGCCCAAGATGCAAACAGCGTCGAGCGGGTGCTGCGGTGAATCGTTAAGAAAGCCCTTGCCGTCAGGCACCGGTACCAGCGGCACATCTAGCAACTTATTCAACAAGGTATTCATGCCCATTCGGGATTCGTGTGCGATTACGAAAAATGGTGGCAAAGCGGCGGTTTCGACGGTGTATTCGGAAAAGTTCATAATGCGATCATGTTTGCCGATCATCTGACGCAGCCGCTTGTATCTCGTTGCCTTGTCCATGCAGTCCTGAAGTTCGCGTGGCGTCAGGTTCGATTTGACCTCGCCGACCGCCGACACGCCCTCGATGGCATATTCACCTGTTCCCGAAGGGAACGTGAATGGTTGCTCGCCGTTGGCGATGATGATGTCGGTCTGCCCGGTTTCGTCGCCAAAGGAGTCGTAGACGATGCCTTCCCCGATGGCGAGGTTCGGCGGAAGGCGGTCGCGGAGAACCTTGCGCGTGGCAACCTCGACCTTGCCGCCCTTGATACCAGCATGATCGGCTTCGTCTCGCGCTCGCTCCAAGGCGGTTGAAAGCTCTTTATCCACCCCCCTCAGAACGCGTTCGAACCGTGGGGTGATGACTACGGGCTTTTCTGCCATGCATCCGACGCTAGAGAGCAACTATGACAGCCGACGCTCATATCAGTCGGCGTGTCGTGGGTGGCCCTACTGTTGAGCCATGCCTCCTGCAGTCGGCGAGCTGGTCCGCTGCACCGATGGCCGATGGCGGTCCGACCACCGACCCATTGCCTGCGCGGCCACCCGCTCACACCAGGTGCGGTGCTGGTCGGTTACGCGCCGTGCTCCTGCGGCGGGCACACCACCTGGACATGCGAGTGCGGTGCCGTGGTCTACGGTCCAGCGTTGGCCGCTGAGTGAGTGGTGCTGCACGGTCCTGTTCCGGTGCGGTGGGCGTTACGTTTCGTCAAGCGCGCAATTCAGCCGCTCGGTTTTTCCTGCTGCGGCTTTCTCTGAGCTTCTTGGTACTTTCGAAGTGCTTCCCGCACTTGGGCTTTCAATTGGTCTTTGGACTTGCCTTGCGTGCTCAGCATGAGGATCGGGCGCTTCCCCGACCCGGCGGTGTTCGCGATAGCCCAGTCGGTGGCGTTGTGGTCGGACATGGTGCCAATGCTACGCCTCGGTTGGAGATAACCACAGGTCAGACGGTTATGCGCGGGTGTGCGGTGCTGTCGTCTACGGGCCAGCGCTGGCCGGGTGCGGCCGGATCGTGCGCGGCTCCGCAGCGGCGCGGTAAGGCGTTGTGCGTGGCCGAAGGTCATTGTTGCAAATCCTGCTCTGCCTGTCGCGTAACGTCAGGTTCGTACTGCGGGCACAGATCATGCGCGGCGATGGCTATAAATTCCCCAGCTTGCGACGGCGAAATATCCGCTTCGCTCACCAGCATCCATCCAATCTCATTGAACGTCACACCCTCTCCAAGTCGCACGCATACCAGTTCGCCAGCCGTGATCACTGCCGCGTCACCCTGCGACCCAGTGAGGCCCGCCGCGTCAGTGTCGTTAAGGAACTGATCGGTGGCTGGGTCGGCGAGCGCAGCCGGTGCCGCCAAACCAATCGCGGCCGTCGCGCTCACTGCTGCGGTGAGTGTTGCAACACGGAGAAACATGTGCCTCCGACCTCCTCGTCGGATAGCATCGCCCGACTAGTGGGAGCGTATGCCTCTGCCAGCTTGATCACTGGGTTATTGCCCGGTGCTGCGCGGTCCCGCTGCGGTGCGGTGAGCGTTGCGCTCGTCTAATAGCCGGTTCACCGGAGCGAACGACTGGCGGCGCTCCGGTTTGTTCGCGGCACGTCGGGCGAATCGCAACCAGTAGCCGCAGTTCTGGCGACCCTCGTGATTCGCCTCTCCGCGTTCAAGTCAGCTACGCCAAGGCTTCGGTATCCACCCGGGGCCGCATCAACGACCGATTTGCAAGGTAGGAAGCGACGGAGCCCGACCACTACAGTGGATGGCAGGTACGCAAGGCGGCTAAGTCGCGAAAGCGGCCGGTGGTGCAACACCGGCCGCCTTGACTCCCTATCAGGTTGGTTAACGAGTAGAGGAGCTGTCTCCAATGATAGACGAAGTGGATAGGCCGCCGCAGCCGGAGGGGCCGAGACCCAGGGCGGGGCGGGGTCAGATGATTTGGGTGGCCTTGATGAGTTTGGTGTTCATCGGTGTGCCTCTGTACATGGCGATCGCCAACAGCAGTGCAGGGGCCGTCACGCGGTTGTTGTGGTCGGCGGGCGCGTACGTCCTCAACATCGCCGTTCAATTTGGCAAGGCATATCCGAGCGATGCAAGGACCAAGGCGTTGGCCTACCTGGAAGTGGTTGGCGTCGTTTTGCTCACCGCCGGCGGCAGTTGGATGCTCATTCACTACACCGGCCTTGCTGGCGCGTTGATCGCAGGGGTCAGCGGCTTTCTGATCGTGTGCGGGACGATTAAGCAGATTTCTCGTCGCTAGTTCTTATTGCGACCCCGCACACATTCAGCCCACCGTGGTCGACCGAGATTCGGTGGGCTTTTTCATGCTTGGGCGGTGGTCACATCCGCAAAAACTTGCCATCTAGTTGCCCCAGCCGATGTAGTGGACGCACCGCCTGGCGCTGCCAGTGTGAGGCGGTCGTCTCTGCGCCACCATCGGCCGCAGCGATGCGATAGGCGTTGAGTTTCGTGTAACAGCCGGTTCACCCGAGCGAACGATGGCAGCGCTCCGGTTTGTTCGGCGGCATGCCTGGCGCAGATCGGCCAGCAGCCTAAGCTGCGCATCGATGGTTTCCACGTACCGCATGGCCGAAAGCCTGGGCGCTGCGGTCATCGCCGCGCAATTGACCCGCTACTCAGCGTTTGCGCACAGCGCCAGGAATCGTTGAATCTGTCGTGCAACTGATCCGATGGCGCGATGATGAACGCATGAGTGACACAGAAGGCTGGCTGTGCTTTTTGGTTCTGGTCGGCATGGCGGCAAGTGCGGCGCTATGGGGGTATTGGCGGACCAAACGAACTATGGGTTACCTGTACGCCACGTACGCCGCCACCGTGCTGTGGATCGGTGCGTTGCTGGTGTCCCTGGCACTTCTCGGCGACTGGCGGTATGCAGTCACGCTCGGTGCCGTGCTGGTTGGCGTAATAACCTTCGCATTCGTCCGCGACAGGCGGTGGGTAGATCGCCGGTCACCGGCCAACCGGCAAACCGGAAACAGCACCATCTGATGCCAGAATGTGACGGCAAACACTCGGAAGCTAGGGTGCGGCTGGGGTGCAGCGTGGCCGGTAACACGTAAAAACCACCTCTGACCTGCGACGACGGAAGTGCCCCCGGCAGGATTCGAACCTGCGGCCTTCTGCTCCGGAGGCAGACGCTCTATCCCCTGAGCTACGGGGGCGCACGCGTGACATGCTGCGCCGTGGGGCTCCGACAGACTAACTCATCAAAGCGGCTGACCGACGACCGGAGCGATTCGGGGCCCAGGCACCCCAGCCAATAGGATGGACCCTCGTGACCCCCGCCGACCTGGCCCAGTTGCTCAAGGCCACCGCTACCGCGGTGCTGGCCGAGCACGGGCTCGATGCTGCCGCATTGCCGGACGCAGTGACGGTTGAGCGGCCCCGCAACCCCGAGCACGGCGACTACGCCAGCAACCTCGCGCTGCAACTCGCCAAGAAGGTCGGCGCCAACCCTCGCGAGCTCGCCGGCTGGCTTGCCGAGGCGCTCAAGCAACAAGACGGCATCGCCTCAGCTGAGGTGGCCGGACCGGGCTTCATCAACCTGCGCCTGGACGCCTCGGCGCAGGGGGTGATCGTCAACAACGTCATCGACGCCGGCCACACCTACGGCCACTCCGACACCCAGGCCACCCACAAGGTCAACCTGGAGTTCGTCTCGGCCAACCCCACCGGACCCATCCACATCGGGGGCACCCGCTGGGCCGCCGTCGGCGACGCCCTGGGCCGGTTGCTGACAACCCAGGGCGCCCACGTCACCCGTGAGTACTACTTCAACGACCACGGCGCACAGATCGACCGGTTCACCAACTCGCTGATCGCCGCCGCCAAGGGGGAGCCGACGCCCGAGGACGGCTACGCGGGCAGCTACATCAGCGACATCGCCGCCCAGGTGCTTGAAAAAGCTCCTGAGGCGCTCAGCCAACCAGAAGCCCAGCAACACGAAACATTCCGGGCAATCGGCGTCGACTTGATGTTCACCCACATCAAGGAGTCGCTGCACGACTTCGGCACCGATTTCGACGTCTACACCCACGAAGAGTCGATGCACACCAGCGGCCGGGTCGAGCACGCCATCGCCCGGCTGCGGGAAAACGGCAACATCTACGAGAAGGACGGCGCAACATGGTTGCGCACCAGCGCATTTGGTGACGACAAGGACCGTGTCGTCATCAAAAGCGACGGTCGACCCGCCTACATCGCCGGTGATCTAGCCTACTACTTGGACAAGCGCGAACGCGGTTTCGACTTGTGCATCTACATGCTCGGCGCCGACCACCACGGCTACATCTCCCGGCTGAAGGCCGCCGCGGCCGCGTTCGGCGACGACCCGGCCACCGTCGAGGTGCTCATCGGCCAGATGGTCAACCTGGTCCGCGACGGCCAGCCGGTGAAGATGAGCAAGCGGGCCGGCACCGTGATCACCCTCGACGACCTCGTGGAGGCCATCGGCGTCGACGCCGCCCGCTACAGCCTGATCCGGTCCTCAGTGGATACCCCGATCGACATCGACCTGGCATTGTGGTCGTCGGCATCCAACGAAAACCCGGTCTACTACGTGCAGTACGCACATGCCCGGCTCTCCGCATTGGCCCGCAACGCCGCCGAACTCGGGCTGATTCCCGACACCAGTCACCTGGAGTTGCTCACCCACGACAAGGAGGGCACGCTCATCCGCGGGCTGGGTGAATTCCCCCGGGTACTGAAAACCGCGGCGTCGCTGCGGGAACCGCACCGGGTGTGCCGCTACCTGGAAGACCTCGCCGGGGACTACCACCGCTTCTACGACTCGTGCCGGGTGTTGCCGCAGGGCGACGAGGAACCCAACCAATTGCACGCCGCCCGCCTGGCGCTCTGCCAGGCCACCCGCCAGGTCATCGCCAACGGTTTGGCGATCCTGGGTGTCAGCGCTCCGGAGCGAATGTGAACGCGCATCCCGCCGGCCCGCGGCATGCCGAAGAGAGTCATCACGCCAGCGCTCCACCGCGGCCGCAGACCGCGCAGGAGATGCTGCAGCTGGCACCGAATGTATGGCCGCGCAACGTGGCTCGCGGCGACGACGGCGTGGTCAGTCTCGCTGGGACGAAAGTGACCGAGCTGGCGCGCGAGTACGGCACGCCGCTGTTCATCATCGACGAAGACGACTTCCGTTCGCGCTGCCGAGAGATCGCGGCAGCATTCGGCGGCGGGGCCAACGTGCACTACGCGGCGAAAGCGTTCCTGTCGAGCGAGATCGTCCGCTGGGTCGACCAGGAAGGTCTCTCACTTGACGTAGCCACTGGCGGCGAGCTTGCCGTGGCGCTGCACGCCGGGTTCCCCGCTGAGCGGATCGCCCTGCACGGCAACAACAAATCGGTGGCCGAGTTGACCGCGGCGGTCAAGGCCGGAATTGGTCATGTCGTGCTGGACTCGATGACCGAGATCGAACGTCTCGACGTGATCGCGGGTGAGGCCGGCGTCGTTCAGGACGTCCTGGTCCGGGTCACCGTCGGCGTGGAGGCGCACACCCACGAATTCATCTCCACGGCACACGAGGACCAGAAGTTCGGGCTCTCGCTGGCCAACGGCGCGGCGATGGCCGCGGTGCGCCGGGTCTTTGCCGCCGATCACCTCAGGCTGGTCGGCCTGCACAGTCACATCGGCTCACAGATCTTTGATGTCGGCGGGTTCGAGCTGGCCGCGCACCGCGTCATCGGGCTGCTGCGCGACGTGGTGGCTGAGTTCGGCGTCGAGAAGACCGCGCAGATGTCCATCGTCGATCTTGGTGGTGGACTGGGTATCTCGTATCTCCCGCCCGACGATCCGCCACCGATACACGATCTGGCCGCCAAGCTCAGCACGATTGTGGAGAACGAATCAGCGGCGGTGGGCTTGCCCGCACCGCGGCTGATCGTCGAACCCGGGCGTGCCATCGCCGGGCCGGGGACCATCACCCTCTACGAGGTCGGCACCGTCAAGAACGTCGATGTGAGCGCAACTGTGCACCGCTGTTACGTCAGCGTCGACGGCGGCATGAGCGACAACATCCGCACTGCGCTCTACGGGGCGGAGTACGACGTTCGGCTGGTCTCTCGCGCCAGCGACGCCCCGCCGACGCTGGCCCGCGTTGTCGGAAAGCATTGTGAGAGTGGCGATATCGTCGTCCGCGATACCTGGGTGCCGGCCGACCTACAGCCGGGTGACCTGGTGGCCGTCGCAGCGACCGGCGCGTACTGCTATTCGCTGTCGAGTCGCTACAACCTGATTGCCCGTCCCGCGGTCGTCGCGGTGCGTGACGGGCAGGCTCGGCTAATTCTGCGCCGAGAGACGGTCGACGATCTACTGTGTCTGGAGGTGAGTCGTGAGCGGAGTTGAAACGCCAGTCGGGGTAGCGGTACTGGGACTGGGCAATGTCGGCAGCGAAGTCGTCCGGATCATCGAAGACAGTGCTGACGACCTCGCGGCCCGGATCGGCGCGCCGCTGGTACTGCGCGGTATCGGTGTGCGACGGGTCGCCGCCGACCGGGGTGTTCCTGTCGAGTTGCTCACCGACAACGTCGAAGAACTGGTCTCGCGTGAAGATGTCGACATCGTCATCGAACTGATGGGACCGGTCGAACCGGCCCGCAAGGCGATCCTGTCGGCGCTCGAACGCGGCAAGTCCGTGGTCACCGCCAACAAGGCCCTGCTCTCGACCTCCACCGGGGAGCTCGCGCAGGCAGCCGAAAGCGCCAACGTGGATCTCTATTTCGAGGCGGCTGTGGCCGGTGCGATCCCCGTCATCCGCCCGCTGACCCAGTCGCTGGCCGGTGACACGGTGCAACGGGTGGCCGGCATCGTCAACGGCACCACCAACTACATCCTCTCCGAGATGGATTCGACCGGTGCCGACTACGCGAGTGCACTGGCCGACGCGAGCGGGCTGGGTTATGCCGAGGCCGACCCCACCGCCGACGTCGAAGGCTACGACGCCGCCGCCAAAGCCGCCATCTTGGCGTCGATCGCGTTCCACACCCGGGTTACCGCCGATGACGTCTACCGCGAAGGCATCACCAAGATCACCCCCGACGACTTCGCGGCTGCACGGGCCCTGGGCTGCACTATCAAGCTGTTGTCGATCTGTGAACGCATTACCCGCGCCGGCGAAAAGCAACGGGTTTCAGCACGGGTGTATCCAGCGCTGGTGCCATTCGAGCATCCGCTGGCCACCGTCAACGGCGCATTCAACGCCGTGGTCGTCGAGGCCGAAGCCGCCGGCAGACTGATGTTCTACGGTCAGGGCGCCGGCGGGACGCCCACGGCGTCGGCGGTGACCGGCGACTTGGTGATGGCCGCCCGCAACCGGGTAATGCGCAGCCGCGGCCCGCGCGAGTCCCGATATGCCCAGCTGCCGATCGCCCCGATGGGCCTCATCTTGACTCGCTATTACGTCAGGATGAACGTCACCGACGAACCGGGCGTACTGTCTTCGGTCGCAGCTGAGTTCGCCAAACGCGAAGTCAGTATCGCCGAGGTCCGCCAGGAAGGGGTCGTCGACGACGACGGCCAGCGGGTCGGAGCACGCGTCGTGGTCGTCACCCACTGGGCCAACGACAGCGCATTGTCGGAAACTGTCGCCGCGCTGGCCGATTTGGATGCGGTTCAGGCCGTGGCCAGCGTGCTGCGACTGGAAGGAACCAGCTCATGAGTCCCACGAGCACCGCCAAAACCGGCACGCACCAGCCCTGGCCGGGCGTGATCGCCGCCTACCGCGACCGGTTGCCGGTCGGCGATGACTGGACGCCGGTCACGTTGCTCGAGGGCGGCACCCCGTTGATCCACGCAACCAGACTCTCCGAGCAGACCGGCTGCACAGTGCATTTGAAGGTCGAGGGCCTCAACCCGACCGGTTCGTTCAAAGACCGCGGCATGACGATGGCGGTTACCGATGCGGTGGCCCGCGGTCAGCAGGCCGTGCTGTGCGCGTCGACTGGCAACACCTCGGCCTCGGCGGCGGCATACGCGGCGCGCGCGGGCATCACCTGTGCGGTGTTGATACCGCAGGGCAAAATCGCGATGGGCAAGCTGGCTCAGGCGGTTATGCACGGCGCCAAGATCATTCAAATCGACGGCAACTTCGACGACTGTCTGGAGCTTGCCCGCAAGATGGCGGCCGACTTCCCGACGATCTCGTTGGTCAACTCCGTCAACCCGGTACGCATCGAAGGACAGAAAACGGCCGCCTTCGAGATCGTCGATGCGTTGGGCAGCGCGCCGGACGTCCACGCGCTTCCAGTCGGCAACGCCGGCAACATCACCGCATATTGGAAGGGCTACAACGAATACCACCGGCACGGGATCATCGATAGACTGCCGCGAATGTTGGGCACCCAGGCGGCCGGCGCCGCGCCGCTGGTGTCGGGGAAACCGGTGCGCCACCCCGAAACCATCGCAACTGCGATCCGGATCGGCTCGCCTGCGTCGTGGTCCTCGGCCGTCGAGGCGCAGCAACAATCCAACGGACGCTTCCTGGCCGCCACCGACGACGAGATTCTCGCTGCCTACCACTTGGTGGCGCGCGCTGAAGGAGTCTTCGTCGAACCCGCATCCGCTGCCAGCGTCGCCGGTCTGCTCAAATCCATCGAGGACGGCTGGGTGCCGCGTGGATCGACGGTGGTATGTACCGTGACCGGCAATGGCCTCAAGGATCCGGACACCGCGCTGAAGGACATGCCGAGCGTTTCGGCCGTGCCGGTGGATCCGGTAGCGGTCGTCGCGAAGTTGGGACTGGCATGACCCAAATGCTGCCGGCCGGGCTGCTGGCGAGCGCTACCGTTGCGGCGTCCAGCGCCAATCTTGGCCCGGGCTTCGACAGCATCGGCTTGGCGCTGAGTGTCTATGACGAAATCATCGTAGAGACAACAGATTCCGGCGTGCAGGTTGAGGTTGAGGGCCAGGATGCCGATCAGCTTCCACGGGACGCGCGTCACCTGGTGGTTCGAGCCATCCGGTGCGGACTGCGGGCGGCGGGCGTCAGTGCGCCCGGCTTGGTGGTGCGATGCCGCAACGTCATTCCGCACTCTCGTGGTCTCGGTTCATCAGCGGCGGCCGTGGTCGGCGGCCTGGCGTCGGTTAACGGCCTTCTGGCGCAAGCGGATTCGACGCCCTTGAGTCAGACCCAACTCATTCAGCTGGCGTCGGAATTCGAAGGCCACCCCGATAACGCCGCGGCCTCCGTACTGGGTGGCGCAGTGGTGTCGTGGATCGACCGCAGCTGCAACCCGCCGGGATACGCGGCGGTACGGCTGCGACTTCATCCCGACATCCACTTGTTTCCCGCGATTCCCGAAGATCGCTCCTCCACCGCCGAGACGCGGATGCTGCTTCCCACCCAGGTCAGCCACGATGACGCCCGTTTCAATATCAGCCGCGCAGCACTGTTGGTGGTCGCGCTCACCGAGCGGCCCGATCTGCTGATGATGGCCACTGAGGATGTGCTGCACCAGCCGCAGCGCGCCCCCGCGATGTCGACCTCTGCGGAATATCTTCGGCTGTTGCGACGTTGTGGCATTGCAGCTGTGCTTTCCGGTGCCGGACCTGCGGTGATCGCGTTGAGTACGGAGCCAGAGTTGCCCGCTGAGGCCGTCGAGTACGGCCTCGTAAATGGGTTCGCTGTCAGCGAGATGAGCGTCGGCGACGGAGTTCGCTGGAGCGCCGGCGTTGCCGCCTCCAATTGACCCCAACAGGCCAGGGCGGGGGTTTC